>DASQGR010000261.1:0-2769 GCA_035632515.1 Allostellaceae bacterium
ACCTGTAATTTGTCGGAATCGCCAAACGGCACCTCGGTCAGATTGCCCGGCTCGATGCGCAGCACCGCGATATCGGTCTCGGCATCGCGGCCGATCAGCTTGGCCGGATAGCGGCGATTGTCCTTCGAGGTGACCTCGATGCTGATCGCGTTCTCGACAACATGGGCGTTGGTCAGCACGTAGCCGTCCTTGGCGTCGACGATGACCCCCGATCCGGCCGCCATCGTCTCGCGCTCGGCGTATTGCTGGCCCTCCGGCACGTTGAAGAAGCGCCGGAAGAACGGGTCTTGCAGCAGCGGGTTCTGCTCGCGCACCCGCCCCTTGACGGCGATATTGACGACCCCGGGAGTGATCGCGCTGAGCATCGGCGCCAGGCTCGGCACCGTTCCGCCGCTGAATTCGGGGATCGGCGCTGCGGCGAAGCCGGCGGGGCCTAATACCGTTACTGCGCCGATCAGCACGAATGCCGCGAACAGCCGCTTCATCGTCGGGGACCTT
The DNA here is from genome assembly GCA_035632515.1 of Allostellaceae bacterium. Lineage (GTDB taxonomy): Bacteria > Pseudomonadota > Alphaproteobacteria > ATCC43930 > CGMCC-115725 > DATARH01. Next base: position 499 of record DASQGR010000261.1, read on the forward strand.
GTGTTGATTGCGCACGGCATTGGTAAAACGCCGCAGCGCAGAGGTAATTTCCTGCCGTAATATGTAAATCGCCGGGCGATTGCTTCAAGGATGTCGACGCGCCGCCAAGTTGTCCACGGATAGGCGCCCCCGCCCTTGCCGCCCGCCCGGCCCCTCCCTATAGTTCGCGGCTTATGGATCCCTATGCCTACCGGCACCGGCATCTCCTCGGCATCGAAGGCCTGACGCCCGAGGACATCACCTATGTCCTCGATCGCGCCGACACCTATGTCGAGATGAACCGGCAGGCCGAGAAAAAACGCTTGCTGCTGCGCGGCCGCACGCTGATCAACTGCTTTTTCGAGAATTCGACCCGCACCCGCACCTCGTTCGAGGTGGCCGGCAAGCGGCTCGGCGCCGACGTCATCAACATGGCGGTCGCGGTCAGCTCGATGCGCAAGGGCGAGACCCTGATCGATACCGCGATGACCCTCAACGCCATGCACCCCGACGTCCTGGTCGTGCGCCATCCCGAATCGGGGGCGGTGCAGCTGCTCTCGGAAAAGGTCGATTGCGCCGTCATCAACGCCGGCGACGGCAGCCACGAGCACCCGACCCAGGCGCTGCTCGACGCGCTGACGATTCGCCGCCGCAAGGGCACGCTCGGCGGGCTCACCGTGGCGATCTGCGGCGATGTGCTGCACAGCCGGGTCGCGCGCTCGAACATCGCGCTGCTCAATGCGATGGGCGCGCGGGTGCGGGTGGTGGCGCCGCGCACCTTGCTGCCGGCCGAGGTCGAGCGTCTCGGGGTCGAGGTGTTCCACGACATGGCGGCGGGCCTTGCCGACGTCGACATCGTGATGATGCTGCGCCTGCAAAGCGAGCGCATGCACGGCTCGTTTGTGCCCTCCACCCGCGAGTATTTCCACTTCTTCGGGCTCGACGAGGACAAGCTCAAGGCAGCGAAGCCCGACGCGCTGATCATGCATCCCGGGCCGATGAACCGCGGCGTCGAGATCGGCAGCAGCGTCGCCGACGACATCCACCGCAGCCTCATCCGCCAGCAGGTCGAGATGGGGGTCGCGGTGCGCATGGCCTGTCTGGAGATCATGGGCCAGAACCGCGGCAACACGGCGCCGGTCAAGTGAGGCCGCACCGGTGACCGGATTGCGCCGCCTCTTCCGCAACGCCCGGCTGATCGACCCCGATAGCGGGCGCGACGGCACCGGCGATGTGATGGTCGACGACGACTGCATTGCCGCAGTCGGCGCCAATTTGGGGGCCGACGGCCTCGCTTCGGATATCGAGATCGTCGATGTCGGTGGGCTGTGCCTCGCGCCCGGCCTTGTCGACATGCGGGTGCAGCTGCGCGAGCCCGGCGCCGAACACATCGAATCGATCGAAAGCGGGGGCCGGGCCGCCGCGGCCGGCGGGGTCACGACGATGGTGGCGCTGCCCAACACCGAGCCGCCGGTCGACGACGTCTCGGTCGTCGAATTCCTTGCCCGCCGCGCCCGCGAGTCCAAGCTCGCCAAGGTCCACACCTATGCCGGGGCGACCAAGGGGCTGGCCGGCAAGGAGCTGACCGAGATGGGCCTGCTCGCCGCCAATGGCGTGCTCGGCTTCACCGATGGGGTCAAGGCGGTCGCCAACGCGCTGGTGATGCGCCGGGTGCTCGCCTATGCCCGCACCTTCGGGCAACTCGTCGTCCAGCATCCGGAGGAGCCGAGCCTCGGCGGCGCCGGCGAGGTCAACGAGGGCGAGATCGCCACGCGGCTCGGGCTCGGCGGCATCACCCCGGCGGCGGAGGTCATCATGGTCGAGCGCGATCTGCGCCTCGTCGCGATCACCGGCGCGCGCTACCACGTCGCGCACGTCTCGACCGCCGCGGCGATCGAGGCGATCCGCCAGGCCAAGACCGCCGGGCTGCCGGTGACCTGCGACACGGCCCCGCCTTATTTTGCGCTGAACGAAACCGCGGTCGGCGACTACCGCACCTTCGCCAAGCTGTCGCCGCCGCTGCGTAGCGAGGCGGATCGGCAAGCGGTGGTCGCCGGCCTCGCCGACGGCACGATCGACGCCATCGCCAGCGACCACGCGCCGTGGGACCAGGATTCGAAGCGGTTGCCATTCACCTCGGCGAGTTGCGGAATCGTCGGGCTGGAGACGCTGCTGCCGCTGTCGCTCGAGCTCTATCACAATCGCCATATCGCGCTGCTCGATCTCGTCGCGCGGCTGACGCTCGGCCCGGCCCGGATCTTGCGCCAGAAGAGCGGGCGGCTGGCACCCGGC
>DASQGR010000262.1:0-11157 GCA_035632515.1 Allostellaceae bacterium
CCAGCGCCCCGGCCCGGTCGAACAGCGCAATGTCGGTCGCGACCGAGCGGACCCCACGATGGGTCAGATGCAGCTCGGCCCGCACCGGTGCGCGGCCGAACGGTGCCGGTGCGCGCACCCGCTCCAGGCGACGCGGCAGGAACCCGGGTGCCGCGCCGCCCTCATCACCATTGTCCAGCAGGGCCAGCAATCCGTGCAGGGCTCCGTCGAGCAAAGCCGGATGTATGAGGCAATTCTCCAGCGGCGCGCAGGCGGCTGAATCGAGCTCGACCGTCGCCCGGTCGCGTGCGCGCACCGTGACCCGCGTTACAGTGTGGAAGCCTGGTCCGTAATCGAGGCCAAGCCGCGCGGCCCGCCGGTACAGTACGGCGCCGTCGACGATCCGCTCTGCAGTCGCATCGTCGAGGTGTGCCTGCAGCAGGCTCGTTTCGCCAGTGCCGAGGCGCGCCGACGCATGAACCGTCATCGCCTCGTCGGCGAGGCGCGCCCGGCTTGCCAGCTGCCAATCGCCCTCGGGCGATACCATCGCGCAGCGCAGCTCGCGCGCCTGTCCCTCGGCGAAGGCGAGCGGGCGACGCAGCTCGACATCCCTGAGCGTCAATGCCGCCGTGTTCGGATGCGCGACCCGAGCGGCGGCGAGCGCCATATCGACGATGGCCGCCGCCGCGAGCACGGGCGCCCCGTCGATGCGGTGATCAGCGAGAAGCGGTTGCGCGGCCGTATCCAGATGGTTGAGCCAGGTCAACGGCGTGGCGGCCTGGCGAAACCCGAGCAGCGGATGATCGAGCGGCGGATCGACCCGGCCGGTGGATTCGATCGTGCGGGTGAACCAGTAGCGCTCACGCTGCCACGGGTAGAGCGGCAGCCCGCGTGGATCGTCGGGTCCGTCGAACCACGGGGCGCGGCTGAGATCGCCGCCGGCGAGGTGCAGCGCCGCAGCGATCGCCGCGAACGGGTCGCGATCGCCGGCGCGCCGGCTCAGGGTCGCCAGAACCCTGCCGTCAACCCCGGCCATGTGCAGCGCGTCGCGCAGATAGGATTGCAGCACCGGGTTCGGGCCGATCTCGACAAAGATCCGGCAGCCGTCGGCGATCAGCGCGGCCGCCGCCTCGACAAAGCGCACCGGCTCGCGGATGTTGCGCCACCAATAGGCGGCGTCGAGCGCGCCCGCCGCGACCGGCCCGGCGGTGACGGTCGAGATCAAACTGCTGGTCGGCGCGGCCGACGACAGATCGGCGAGATCGGCGAGCACTCCGGCGCGGATCGGTGCCATCGCTGCCGAATGGAAGGCGAAATCGAGGTCGAGCTCGTGCCAGGCGATGCCGCGCCTGCCGACCTCGCTGGCGAGCTCGGCGATTGCCGCCGCCGAGCCGGCGAGGGTCACCGCCCGCCGGCTGTTGACCGCGGCGATGTCGAGCGCCGAGCCGGTCTCGGCCAGCAGTGCGCGGGTCTCCGCTTCGCCGAGGGCGATCACCGCCATCCGGCCGGTGCCGCGGGTGCACTCCTGATGCCGGCTGCGCGTCGCGACGATCCGCGCCGCATCGGCCAGCGACAATGCCCCGGCGGCCCAGGCGGCCGCGATCTCGCCGACGCTGTGCCCGATGTGACCGTGCGCCTCGATGCCGAGCCCGCGCAAGACGCCGACGATCGCGGTCTGGATCGCGAACAGCACCGGCTGAGCGATATCGGCCCGCTGGCATTCGCCGTCGTCGAACCCCGCGGCGATGCGCGCGGCAACGGACCAGCCGAGCAGCGGCTCGAGCGCGTGATCCGCCGGCGCCAGCGCTTCGCGAAAGGCGGCGCTGGTGCGATACGCCGCGCCGCCCATGTCGGCAAATTGCGCACCGTTGCCGGAAAACACAAAAGCAAGCCTGCCCTCGCGCAGCGCGGTGCCGGACAGCGCCGCCGCGTTGGCGTTGCCGGCAAGGAAATCGCCGAGCGCGGCTGCCGGCTCCCCACCGAGCACGACCAGCCGGTGCGGATGAGGGTCGCGCCGCCGCGCCGCGGCCCGCAGCAAAGGCGGCAGCCGCTCCGGTGGCGTCGTCGCCAGCGTCTCGCGCCAGCCCTGCGCCAGCGCCCGCAACGACGCCGCGCTGCGGGCCGAGATCAGCAATGGCGGCGGCGCGCCGTGCTCGGTGCGAGGGGCCGCCCGCGCCGGCGCCGCGGCGAGGATCGCATGCGCATTGGTGCCGCCAAAGCCAAAGGAGTTGATCCCCGCATATCCCTGCCCGATCGCTTCGGCTCGGGTTGCGAGGCGCAGGTTCAGCCGGCCGAACGGTATCGCCGGATTGGGCGTCTCACCGTGGAGCGACGGCGGCAGGATGCCGCGTTCCAGCGCCAGTGCCGTTTTCAGCAGGCCGGCCAATCCCGACGCCGGTTCGAGGTGGCCTATATTGGTCTTGACCGAGCCGATCGGCAGCGGCGCCGATCGTGCCTGGCCCAGCGCGGCACCGACCGCCGCAGCCTCGACCGGGTCGCCGGCCGGGGTGCCGGTACCGTGCATCTCGACAAACCCGACCGCTTCCGCCGCGATCTCGGCGCGCTCGTAGACCGCGCGCAGCAACTCGGTCTGCGCCGCCTCGCTCGGCAACGACAAGCCGACGGTATGGCCGCTCGAATTGGTCCCGGTGCCGCAGATCACCGCACGGATCGGGTCGCCATCGGCGAGCGCCCGCCGCAGCCGCTTGAGCATGATGACGGCGCCGCCTTCGGCACGGACGTAGCCGTCGGCACGGGCATCGAAGGCAAAGCAGCGGCCGCGCCGCGACAGCATCGCCGCCTGGGCGAACCCGAGGAAGGGGTAGGGCGACAGCAGCAGGTTGATGCCGCCGACAAGGGCGGCGTCGATGCGCTCGGCCCGAAGCGCCTCGCACGCCTGATGCAATGCCACCAGCGAGGACGAGCAGGCGGTATCGACGACCAGGCTAGGGCCGCACAGGTCGAAGACGTGCGACAGGCGGTTGGCGAGGATGCTGAGTGTCATCCCGGTGATGAAATAGGCGTCGCCGCCTGCCGGGTCGCCGAGCCGCAAGTCGCCGTAATCGGTCGTCGATGCGCCGACATAGACACCGGTGGCGCTGCCGGCGAGCTTGGCCGCCGGGATGCCGGCGTCCTCGATGGCGTGCCAGGCGAGTTCCAGCAGCAATCGCTGTTGCGGGTCCATCTGCACCGCCTCGCGCGGCGAGATGCCGAAAAAGCCGGGATCGAACAGCTCGATCCCGTCAATCAGCCCGGCGGCCCAGGTGTAGGTCTTGCCCGGCTCGCCGCGCCGCGGGTGGTGGAAGAGACGGGTCGCCCACCGCGCATCGTCGATTTCGGCGACCGCGTCGACCCCCTCGATCAGCAGCCGCCAGAATGCCTCCAGCCCTGTCGCGCCGGGAAACCGGCACGACGCGCCGACGATCGCAATCGCTGCGTCACTCATGCAGAGGCATGGCAGGTGAGGTTCAGAAGGGGCGTGGAACCGTTCTGGCAATTCGCTATCGGGGCAATTCGCTATTCCGGGCAATTCGCTGTCCCGCCCTCGCAATAGTGGAACCGCGGACGGTGAGCCGGTGTTTACCTATTCCCTTACCTGAGATTTTCAGCTCCTGTCGAAGGATTCCGGCAATGGTTCGGCGCGGCAAAAGGCTCGCATCCAGTGGCGCACCCGGTGGCGCAGCGCGCCGCTTGCTGATGACGGCGATCGCCATTCTCGCGCTCACCTTGACGCCGGCGGCGCAGGCGCAAGTCACCCGCAGCGGCGGCGACACGCCAAAAGGCACCGGTAGCGGCAGCCCTGCGGGCGGCGCGACGCCAAAGGGGATTGGCGGCGGCTCTGCCGGTGGCGGCCCCGTTGCCGGCGCCCGCGGATCTGGCGTCCGCGGATCCGGCAACCATCGCGGCGGCTCGCGCGGCGACTTTGCCGGCCGACATAACAGATGGCGCGGCGGCGGCGGCGTCGTGGGACCGGGCGTGTGGGGGGTTCCCGGCTACGACGCGTGGTTTGATGAGCCGGCGTATTCCTATTACGACTGGCCCTACGGCACGGCGCCCGGCTATTACGCGGCGCCGGCCTACCCGAATGTTGGCAGCTACTGGTATTACTGCGCCAGCCCCGCCGGGTATTACCCCTACGTGCAGCAGTGCCAGACGCCCTGGCAGCCGGTGGTTCCCCGAGGCTGAGCGAGGGGCCGTATCAGCGCACCACCAGCACGTCGCAGGAAATCCGAGCGACAAGGTCGCGGAGTTGCTCGGGCGGCGGTGCGGCATCGGCGGCGATGGCGAGCAGCCGGCAGTCGAGCTCGCCGATTTGCCGGATCAGCGCTTCCGGCGTGGACAGGGTGGGGCTGATCTCGACCTGGACCCGGTGGCCGGCCAGAATTTGGGAGAGCCACGCCGCGAACCCCTCTTCGCCGGCAAGTTCCGGCGGGCCTATTACGGTGAGGCGCGCCTCCGCCGTTTCGGCGAGCTGTGCGGCGACGGCGAGCAGGCGTTCCGCGTCCGGCCCGCGGCGCTGCAACAAGCCGACGATCGTGCCGCGAAGGCGCCCTTCGCGGGCCAGGAGAAACGAGGCCGGGCTCGGCTCGATCACCGACCACCAGCGGCATTGCATGCGAAAATGGCCGTCGATCGGCCGGGTCGAGATGCCTGCCACGAGGAAATCGGTGGCCGCCGCGGCGACCCCGACGGTCGTATCGCGCACGATTTCGAACGACCACTCGATCCCGGATGCCCGCGCCGCCTCTGCCAGGTCGCGTCGCGCCCGCTCGGCATAGGCGCGCAACTGGCGCTCGGCCTGGGTCACATCCAGCGCCTCGACCCCGAAGCCGAGCGTTACCTGGCGGGCAAACGGCAGCACCGCCAGCCGCAGCAGGTCGTCGTCCTCGACAAAAACGCCGTGCACCGGAGCGTTCCACTGTGCCGCCAGCCGCACCGCGGCCACGATCGCCGCGCGGTTCTCCGACACCGCATCGAGCGCGACGACGATGCGCGATATCGTGCCGCTCATGGCAGCCCCCCTGCAACGTTGCGGGCCAGGGCCGCCGCCTTGGCGGCAAAATCGTCGAGCCGGGCGGCGATCTTCCGGTTGATCGTGTCGATCGGCACCCCGGTCAGCAGCTCCAGACCCTGGTCGATCGTCGCCATCGGGATGACCCGGAACTGGCCGGCCTCGGCCGCGGCGACGACATCGGCGCGCAGCATCAGGTGCTTGACGTTGCTCGCCGGGATGACGACCCCCTGCCGCCCGGTCAGCCCGGCGGTGCGGCAGACATCGAAAAAGCCCTCGATCTTCTCGTTGACTCCGCCGATCGCCTGAATGATCCCGTGCTGGTCGACCGAGCCGGTGACCGCAAAGGATTGCCGGATCGGCACCTCCGACAGCGCCGACAGCAATGCGAACAACTCGGCCGCCGAGGCGCTGTCGCCGTCCACCCCGCCATAGGATTGCTCGAAGACGAGGCTGGCGTGCAGCGATAGCGGCCGCGTCTGGCCGAAGCGGCCGCCGAGAAAGCCGTTGAGGATCAGGACGCCCTTCGAGTGCAGCGGGCCGCCGAGCTGGCCTTCGCGCTCGATATCGACGACCTCGCCGCGGCCCATGCGCACCTGTGCGGTGATCCGGGTCGGGTTGCCGAAGGCGAGTGCGCCAAAGCTGATCACCGACAGCCCGTTGATCTGGCCGACTTGCTCGCCGTCGGTCTCGATGCGGATCGTCTTGCGGCCGATCTCCTCCTGCATGCGGCGGTAGATGCGATCGCCGCGGCGGGTGTGGGCATCGATGGCGGCTTGTACCTCGGCCGCGCCGACGACCTCCTTGCCGACATCGGCGGCGAGCTGGTCGGCTTCCTGCAGCAGCTCGACTGTGGCGCGCAGGCTGGTCGACAGCCGCTCGGAATCGCCGATAAGCCTGGCGGCCTGCTCGATCACCCGGGCGACGGCATCGCGGTCGAAGGCGCGCAAATGCTCACGCCGCACGATCGTGGCGACCACCCGGGCATACAGCAGCGTCGCCGCGTCGCTGCGCTCCACCCGGTCCTCGAAATCGGCGGCGATCTTGAATAGCGAGACGAAATCCTCGTCATGCGCGCTCAAGAGGTAATAGAGCAGCGGCGAGCCGACCAGCACGACCTTGACGTCGATCGGTATCGGCTCGGGCTGCAAGGTCACCGTGCTGGCCATGCTGAGCGCCTGTTCCAGCGACTCGATGCGAATCTCGCCGGACTGCAGGGCGCGCTTCAGCGACTGCCAACCATAGGCGCCGACGATCAACCGCTCGGCGTCGAGGATCAGGTAGCCGCCATTGGCGCGATGCAGCGCCCCCGCGACGATCAGGTTGAAATCGGTGATCAGCGCGCCGAAGCGGGCGAGGTGCTCGACCCGGCCGACCAGCATCTGGTGGGTCGGGTTGTCCTCGTAGATGACCGGCGCGCCCTGGCGTCCGCCATTGTCGACGATGACGTTGACCTGATAGCGGCGGAACTTCATGTCCGCCACCGTGGCCTCGGAGGCCATTGCCCCCGGCGGACCCTCCGCCGGCGTCATCTGCTGCGGCTGGGGCAGAAAATCGTCGACGTTTTCCTTGATGTCCCGCTCGACCGCATCGAGATACTCGATGACATCGGGCAGGTCGCCATAATCGGCGCGCATGCCGCCGATCAGGTTGGCGACGGCAAACCCGGTGGTGTCGCGGTTGAGTGCGCGCAACGCCTCGCGATGCTCGCGCTCCCATTGCGGTACCTGCCGCATGATCGCTTCGAGCTCGGTCTGCGCCGCTTCGAGGTCCGCCTGGATGCGCTTGCGTTCCTCCTCGGGCAGCGCCTCGAAATCCTCTGATTGCATCACCTTGCCGTCGCGCTTCGGCGCCAGCGCCAGACCCATCGGGGTGCGGATCAGGGTGATGCCCTTGGCCTCGGCACGCTGCTGCAGGCCGCCAAACCCTTCTTCGCTGTGACTCTTGAAGTGCTGGTCGACGACCTCGCGGCGGGCGCGATATTCGTCGCGCTCGAACGCCGCCGGCAGGGCGATGCGCAATTCGTCGACCAGCTTTTTCATCGCCGCGGCGAGGCCGGCGCCCTGGCCGGCCGGCAGCTCCAGCCGATGCGGCTTTTGCGGATCAGCGAAATTGTTGACATAGCAGAGATCGGGCGGCGTCGCCTCGGTCGCCGCCCGCTGCTTCAGCAACCCGTCGACGAGCCGATGCCGCCCGGTGCCGGCCGGGCCCAGCGCATAGACGTTGTAGCCCTTTTGCCGCATGCGCAGCGCGAACTCGACCGCGTCGGCGGCGCGCTCCTGGCCGATTTGCGCCGGCGCGTCGGCGAGCTCGCTCGACAGCGCGAACGGCAATTCCTCGGGACGGCAGCGCCGGTTCAGCAACGCCGCCGGCAGCGGCGACCCGCTGGCGAACTCCGCCGCTTTATCTGCCACGACGCCTACCGGGCGGGTTTGTACGGGCGGCATTCAAGGCGCAGATAGTCGCGGAAATGCGGCCGCATCTTCTCGGTCCAGGGGGTGTTGGCCGCCTTCTTCCAGGCGTCGCCCTCGCGCACATCGGGGCGGGCGAAGTGATACATCGCCAGATAGCGCTGGGTGGCGCCCTGGCCACGATAGCGCCGCGCCTGCAGCACTCCCGGCACCGAGCCGAGCGCCGGCAGGTGCTCCTTGTTGTACCAGTCGTTGAACTCGGCCTCGGCCTCCGGCACGGGGTTCATCGAGATCACCAGAAGCTGCGCCGCGCCTTCCGGGGCGAGCCCGTCGCCGGGGAGGATCTGGTCGCCTTCGAGGCGGATGATGTGCTTGACCCGGCCGGTGACCCGCTTGGTCCACGGCGAGCCGTTGGCGCCGCCGACCGCCTGATAGGGCGGGCTGTGCAGCACCCCGACCTGGTCAAGGTCGTAGGTCGCGACCGATACCTTCGGGTTGTCGATGCCGATCCAGCGATGCGCATTGATAAAGCCGGGCACGGCAAGGCGCTCGGGGATGTGCTCGGTGTCGTACCAGTCGTGGAATTCGTCCTCGGCAACGTCGGAGAATTCCATCGCCGCGATCAACAGCCCCTTCGCCATCGCTTCCTCCATCGGCCGGGTTTCGTGCAGGGAGATTAGCGCATTTTTGGCGAAGCTGCGGCGAAGCCGTATTAAATTTTCACCACGGAGACGGTGAGGCAGCGAGGTGTCCGAGCGCCGGCAATCTCACTGCCTCACCGTCTCTGTGGTGACTCTATTGGCGCTACGCGCCATGCTGCATTCAGGTCAGCTTGTAGAGGCGCCGCGCCGTGCCGCTATAGAGCGCCGCCTTTTCGCTCGCGGAGCAGCCGGCGGTGATGCGCTTGAACGCGTTCCACAACGTGGCGTAGCCGGTACCCATCTTGTCGACCGGGAAGTTGCTTTCGAAATTGCAGCGGTCGGCGCCGAACAATTCGATGCAGGGCTCGACATAGGGCCGCCACGCCGCGGCCCAGGCTTCCGAATTCGGCGGGGCGGCAAGTTCGCGGAAATTGACCGCCGCGCCGCGGTTGAGCATGCCGCCGAGCTTGACGTTGACGTTCGGGCAGGTGGCCAATTCGGCCATGCTGGTCCGCCACGCGGCATGGACTTCGTCCCTCTTGCCGGCATAGGCGCCATAGCCGAGCACGCCGCCGACATGGCACATCACGATCGTCGCCTGGGGCACCGCCCGCGCCAGGGCGACCACGTCGGCGAGCTGCGGGTGGTAGCACCAGGCGTCCAGCGCCAGCCCGTGCGCGGCCAGACGCGCCACCCCGGCACGGATGTCGGGCCGCGCGTACATATGCGGCGCCGAGTCGGGCCGGCTGTTGCCGATGATCGGGTCGGCATCGTAACCGACCGAATAGCGCACCCCCGCGAGACGGCCGCCGCCGGCACGGATCAGCGCCTCGAGCACCGGCTCGACCCGGTCGCCCAGCGCCAGATCGGCATAGCCGACGATGCCATCCGCCACCTTGATCGGGCCGTAGCCGCCGCTCGCGCTCATTGCGGCGATGCCGGCGACGAACTCGGTCTCGCCGACCGGCCGCATCTCGACCGGCCCGTCGGCGCGATACATCGAGCGGCATTCCTCGAACACGGTGGCGACGATGTTGTGCCCGGTGTTGAGGTCGGCGAGCAGCTCCGGCAGCAGGTAGGTCCAGCCGCCGCGGTCCCACAGATGATGGTGGGTGTCGATGATCGGCAGCTCGGGTTCGAGGATCGGCTCCTTCTCCTGTTTTGCCAGCCACGCATCGTCGGGCTTGCCGCTGTGGCCGAACCGGCCCGGCTGGACGGGTTGCGCCATATGGACTCCTCCATAGAAATCGTCATGGCCGGGTTTGACCCGGCCACCCAAGCGGAACTCCATTGGGATCCCCGGGACAGGCCCGGGGATGACGATGCAGTGGACTGCTACTTCGCCGCGTCGCGCAAGGCCGGCGCGGTGGTCGCCTTGAGCAGGGCCGCCGCTTCCTTCGCCACGCTGGTGCCGTCGAAGAAATGCGGGTTCTGGGTGCCCCACAGCCGCACCGAATTGCCGAAGACGAAATCCTTGAAATCGTCTTCGGTGATGTGGCCGTCCTCGACCAGCTCGAAGGCTTCCGGCAGCGGATCGCGCATGTCGACGACGTCGAAATGGCCGATGTCGGAGCTGTAGATCGCGTTGATCCGCGCACCGAGCGGCATCGCCTTGCCGAAAGCGACCGAATTCATCCGGTCATCCGCCTCGCAGCCGAAATAATACGGCGTCGCGAACAGGTCGAGCCAATCCTGCTTCTGCGTGATGTTGCAGCGATGGTAGTCGTCGGGCGGCTCGCCGCCGGTCTGCGAATCCTCTTCCTTGAGGGGCCAGCCGTCGCGGCGGTCGAGTTCGGCGGCGATGTCGGCGTAGCCGTATTTGTCGACCATTTCGCGCAGCAATTTGCGGTCGAGCTTGGTCGGGTCCATGTTCTGCAGGCCCTTGGCGCCGCGCCGCTCCCAATGCTCGATCAGGTCGCAGAACAGCTGGCAGCCCCAGCCGACGCCGCCTTCGAGAAAGGCAAAACGCAGATCGGGGAAGCGCCGCGTCACGCCGCCGAGGAACAAGGCCTTGGCGACATTGTGCCCGGCCGCCGCGAAATGGCCGATATGGTTGAAGGTGAAATTGGACGGGCTGTTGCGCTCGCCGTAGCCGCGCCCGCCGGTATGGAAGGTCGGGGCGATCCCCAATTCGCGGCATTTTTGCCAGACCGGGTCGTAATCGTACTCGCTGTCGAGGCCGAGCTGGTCGAAACCCTGGGCATAGCGGGCGAGGTCGGCGGGGGCGTTCTTCGCATGGGGGATCGGCCGGCGCACGCCGCTGCCGAACATGCACACCTTGGAGCCCAGCTGCTTGGTGACGAATTCGAGCTCCTCGATCGCCTCTTCCGGCGTGTAGACGGGGATGACCGCGGCCGGGGTCAGCCGGTCGCTGAAATCCTTGAAGTAATCGTGGGTGACGATGTTGAAGCCGCGGATCACCGCGCGCCGCGTCGCGTCGTCGGCGATGCGCGGAATGCCGAGCCCGGCAGTGGGATAGACAATGCCGAAATCGATGCCGAGCTCGTCGAGCCGGTCATAGAACATGCGCGGCATCATCGCGGTGGCGCGGTCGCGTGTGTTGACCGATTGCCGGCCCCAGAACCCCTCCATCGCGACGCCGCGCTCCTTGCGCTGCTCTCGCGTCAGGCTCAGCGCGTCGGGAATACGGCGCTGCGATTGGAGAAATCCGTTGGCTCCGAGGTCGCCGACCACCTTGCGCATCTTCTCGGCAAAGACCGGGGTGTATTCAACCCAGTGCCCGTCGCCGTCGACGACCGGGTGCTTGAGACTCTTACGAATTTGTTCCGGAGTTTGATGCGCGCTCATCTGGTTCCTCCCGAGAAGGTCACGGTCATGGTGGGACCTCGAATGCTGCGCAAAAGCGTAAGCTTCACCGCAAGCCAAGTCAAACCGCCGCACCCCTTCGCGTTCGCCGCTTTTGCTGTTATGTGCGCGGGAAATGCAGCGACCTTTTTGCCGCAGCCGTCTATCCGCGAGCAACCTTTCAGACAATTGCGGCAGCTCTCGTGTTCCCCTATCGCCTTGCCGGGCTTGACCCGGCCATCCACATCTTTTCCTCCCACATTCGCAAACGGAAGACGTGGACCCGCGGGTCAAGCTCGCGGGAGGGGAA
>DASQGR010000263.1:0-19592 GCA_035632515.1 Allostellaceae bacterium
GTCTAAAAATCGCCGCTCAGCCGTTCTTCACGGACGACTGGATAACGTTGCTGGGATAACGCTATTGGGCGACTCCACCGCTTCCCTCGACGCCACGAAGCGTCAGTGTCGTGCGGCGTAAGGCACCCGGAACTGCAGGCACAAGGCCTCTGCCCCGCCGGGGCCGGCGGCGAGGGCGAGGGGCCCGTCATCGGGGGCGACGAAAATCGTCGAATTGACCGGCAACAGCCCCGACTCACCCGCCGATAAGGTCCCCGCCAGCACCACCCAGAACTGGCCGCCGCGGCTCGGCTCGGGCCCGGTCAGGGTGGCGCCGGCCGGTGCGCGATAGCGCCAGGTCGCCAGCCCATGCTCGCCTTCGAGCACCTGCTCGCAGACGATCGCGTTCGTCACCTGCAAGGCGGCGTCGCTGACCGGCGGCACCGGGTCGGTCGTGGTCTCCCAATGGGTATGGCGGTCGCGGGCGGTGCGCAATTCGGCGCGGTTGTCCGGCATGTACTTAGCGCCGGGGTCCCAGGCGTTGCGCAGGGTGAACCAGGCGATCCCCTCGCCCGCCGCGACGATGGGGCCGTATGCCGAATAGGCGTCGGTGTAGTGCACCGCAATGCTGCCGGTGTCATGCAGGCCGAGCCTGCCGGAGCCGCCGACGACGACCTGGTATTGGTCGGCCCGATGAAAATGCGGCTTGGTGATGCCGCCCGGCCCCTTTTCGACCAGAAACGCCACCGGGTGCAGCGCATCTTCCGCCGGAATCGGCTCGCCCGGCTTGATCGTGTAGCGGTTGGCGCCGATGAAGGCGGTGTTCCAGCCATTCGGCGTCTGGCGTCGGTTTTGGCGCACGGTCTCGGCATTGGCGGTCAGGATCACGGTAAGTCCTCGTTTCGCATTTGGGTTGAGCCTCGCGGGCAGGCCGTGCCCTGTCAAGCCGGCGCAAGCGCAGCCATACCCGCCGCCACCGCATACCGGGCTCGGCGTCGCGGCCGGCCGTGCGGAATTTCAGTCGTCGAGCCGGGCGAGGATACTTTGCGCCAGCCGACGGGCGCGGAGGTTGAGGGTCGGGAAATTGGTCTCGCTGGCGCTGCGGCCGAAATTCTGCGCCTGGCGATAGCCCGGACGCTCGATCAGCTCGCCGTCGAGAGTGAGAAACCCGGCCTCGCCGATCGCGGCGCGGGCTTCGGCGGCTTCGGCCGCGGTCATCACCCGGCACAGCGCGAAGAACGGCCCCTCGGCCTCGTGCGACATCGCCGAGATGCGCCGGGCCAGCGCCAGCGTCGGCACCAGGTCCGCGCGCGATGCCCCAGTCGGCAGGATGATGAGGTCGCATTCCGGCACCAGCTCGCGGGTTCGCTTGGGGCTGCCCGGCGCGCCGTCGAGCACGATGATGTCGTAGCCGCGATTGTGCTTCAGCGCCTTGTTGATGTTCTTGGTCGGCTCGGCCTCGACCGGCGGCTCGAGGTCGCGTTCGAGTCGCGCCCGCACCCAGTCGGTCGAGCTCATCTGCTTGACGTCGAAATCGAGAATCTTGGCCTGCAGCCCCTGGGCGGCGGCTTCCCGGGCGATCAGCTGGCACAGCGTCGACTTGCCGACGCCACCCTTTTGCGACACCACCCCGATGATCCGCCGCTTCGCCATCCTTCGGCCTCCGCGGCGCTCATCCTATAGGTCGAGCCCCCGCTGCGCGAGGAGGGCGTCGATCGCCGGCTCGCGCCCGCGGAATTCGCGGTAGAGCGCCATCGGGTCTTCGGTGTCGCCGGCGCTGTAGATCGCCTTGAGGCGTGCGGCAAGGTCGCGGTCGAACACGTCGCCGGCCTCGGTAAAGGCGGCATAACCGTCGGCGTCGAGCACCTCGGCCCACATATAGGCGTAGTACCCGGCGGCATAGCCGGCGCCGTCGAACAGATGCTGAAAATGGGTCGGGCGATGGCGCAGCCCGATCTCTGCCGGCATCCCGACCCGCGTGAGGAAATCCCGCTCGAACGCGGCGATATCGACCGGGGCCTCGGCGCTGCGGGTATGCAGGTCCAGGTCGAGCATCGCGCAGGCGGTGTATTCGACGGTCGCAAAGCCCTGGTTGAAGTTGCGCGCCGCCAGCAGCTTCTCGATGAGCGCCTCGGGAAGCGGCTCGCCGGTCTGGTAGTGCCGCGCGTATCGGCGCAGCGTCTCCGGCGCCGCCGCCCAATGCTCCATGATCTGCGACGGGAACTCGACAAAGTCGCGCAGCACCGCGGTGCCCGATTGCGACCGGTAGCGCACCCGGCTCAACAGGCCGTGCAGCCCATGGCCAAACTCGTGGAACAGCGTGCGGGCATCGTCGAACGACAACAGGGTCGGGTCGCCCTTGGCGAAATTGTTGTTGTTGACGACGATCGGCAGCACCGCGCCGTCGAGATTTTCCTGTTCGCGATAGCTCGACATCCACGCGCCGGAGCGCTTGCCCGGGCGGGCGAAATTGTCGTGGAGGAAGAGGCCGATCGGCGCGCCGTCAGCGCCGCGCACCTCATAGGCGCGCACATCGGGGTGATAGACCGGGCAATCGGGACGCGGCGCAAAGCTGAGCCCGAACAGCCGCCCCGCGGTGTCGAACGCGGCGCGCACCATATTGTCGAGCACGAAATACGGCTTCACCGCGGCTTCGTCGAAAGCGTATTTCTGTGCCCGCACGCGTTCGGCGTAGTAGCGCCAGTCCCACGGCGCGATCGGCTCGTTCAGCCCGTCTTCGCGTGCCGCGGCGGTCAGTTCGTCGCGCTCGCTCCCGGCCTTGCGTTTGGCCGGCTCCCAGACCTGTCGCAGCAGATGTCTGGCCGCGTCCGGGGTCTTCGCCATCGTGTCGTCGAGCCGATAGGCGGCGTAAGTATCGTAGCCGAGCAGCCGCGCCTGCTCGCGGCGCAATGCGAGCAGCTCGGCGATCAGCGGGGCGTTGTCGTGTGCGCCGGCATGTTCGCCGCGCCCGGCCCAGGCGCGACAGGCGGCCTCGCGCAGGTCGCGCCGCGCCGAGAACGTCAGGAACGGCTCGACCGAGGCGCGCGCCAGGGTGATGACGTATTTGCCGTCGAGCCCGCGTGCCGTGGCCGCATTTGCCGCCGCCTCGCGAGCGAAATCGGGGAGGCCGTCGAGCTCGCCCTCGTCGAGCACCAGCCGCCATTCGTCCTCGTCGTGCAGCACATTCTGGCCGAACAGCGTGTGCAGCGTCGCCATCCGGGTGGTGATTTCGCCCATCCGCGCTTTCGCCTCGGGGCCGAGCAGCGCGCCGGCCCGCACCAGCCGCAATCGGTATCGCTCCAAGAGGCGCAGCTGATCGGGCGCAAGGCCCAGCCCGGCGCGCTTTTGATACAGCGCGTCGATCCGGGCGAACAAATCCGGGTCGAGCGCGAGCTTGGTCCGGTGCGCCGCGAGCTTCGGCGCATAATCCCGGGCGATCGCTTCCAGCGCCGGATTGCCGGCGCTGGCGTTGAGGTTCTGGAACAGCCGGCCGACCCGACCGAGCAGCCGGCCGCTGCGCTCCAGCGCCTCGATCGTATTGGCGAAGCTGGCCGGCTCGGGCGACCCGGCAATGGCGGCGACCTCCCGCGCCTCCTCCGCCATGCCGCGCTCATAGGCTGGCGGAAAATGCTCCGGCCTGACGCGGTCGAACGGCGGCAGCCCGAACGGGGTTGTCCAGTCCTCAAACAGCGGGTTGGCGAAAAACGGGTTCTGTCCGGTCACGCCGCGAGAATATCTGCGAAATTGCCACGCGCCGAGGGGAGGTCGGGAAAGATTTTTCCGAGCGCCGCGTCGTCCAGCCGCAAGTGCCGTTCGAGGATCGCCGCCAGCGGATGGCGGTAATCGGTGGTTATCGCCAGGTCGCGGCCCTGGTAAAGCTGCGCCGCCGCCAGCCCCGGCCACTCGCCGTAAATCCTGCCGCCCTTGACCGGGCCGCCCATCACCCACACGACATTGCCGTGGCCGTGATCGGTGCCGCCATTGCCGTTCTCGTGAACCGTGCGGCCGAATTCGGAGATCACCACCAGCACCGTGTCGTTCCAGCCCTGGCCCAACCCCTGCGCCAGCGCCGCGAGACCGTCGGCGAGCGGGCGCAGCCGGTTGGCCAGCTGGCCGGCATGGTTGCCCTGGCGGATATGGGTGTCCCAGCCGCCGAGGCTGACGAAGGCGAGGCGGATATGCGGGTCCTGCGCGATCAGCCGCGCCAGCCGGCCGGCGATTGCCGGGAAGCCGGCGGCGGGCGGGGCGCCGTTATCGGCCATCTTCTGCTCATCGTTCGCCATGTCGGCGACGAGTTGGCGGCGCGCCTCGCGGCCCTGGCGGTAGGCCTCGCTCTGGCGGTCGTTGCCGGTGTAGAGCCTGTCGAAGGCGCTCGCCACGTCCGGCCGGTCGATCGGCATCGGCTCGGCGGCGCGCGGCCCGAGCGGCAGATTGGCGACCCCGACCCTGCCCTTGAGAATATGGGGCAGGATGGCGCCGACGCTCAGCGCGTCGGTCGGGCTGCGCGGGCCGGGCAGGGCGGCGAGCGCCCGGTTCATCCAGCCGTCCGGGGTGGCGGTCCGGCCGGGGGTGCCGTTCTCGATATATTGCTGCGCATCGAAATGCGAGCGGGTCGGGTCGGGCGAGCCGGCCGCGTGGATGAAGGCGAGCCTGTTCTCGTTCCACATCGGCAACAGCGGCGCCAAGGCGGGATGCAGCCCGAAACGGTCGTCGAGCGGCAGCGCGCCGTTCTCGGCGCCCGGCTTGGCGACGGCGATGGTCGGCCGCGCCTCGTAATAGGCCGGCTCGCCATGCGGCACGACGACGTTGAGCCCGTCCACGGCGCCGCGCAGCATGACGACGACCAGCCGCTTGGCGCCGCCTTCGGCAGCGGCGGCCCAGGCGGGCAGCAGGGGGAAGACCGTTGCGCCGGCCGCTGCCGACCTGATGAAATCGCGCCGGTTCATCGCGCCCCCTATCGCTGCATGAAATCGGGGCTGCCGAGCAGCAGCGCAGCCCGCAGCCTGGCTGGAGATTGGGCGATCGCCGCCCGCGCTTGCTCGCTGAGTATCGGCGCGAGCAGCCGTTCGAGCGGTGCCGGATCGAGGGGCTCGCCTTTGGGCGCCTCGGCGGCCGGTACCGGCTGCGCCGGGTCGGCGACGAGCTGCGGAGTTGTCGCCGGATCCTGCGCCGGCGGGTGTTGCAGCGGCAGATTGCCGGCGGCGAAGCGGGTCGCAAAGGCGATGCGCAACGTCGTCGCATCGGGGCTCAGCCAAGCTTCCTCGGTATTCTTGTAGCCGTCCGGGGTCGGACAATAGTAGAGCGGCATGCCGAGCCGCAGCAGGGTTCCGAGCAGCGGTCGAGGGTTGTTGACTTCGACCCCTGCCGCGCGCGCCGCCGACAGGACGTACTGATAGGGCGTCTTGTATTTCTGGCCGGCGCTGTCGCCGAACTCGCGGCTGGTGAGCAGCGTCTTCATCACCGCCTTGATGTCGCCGTCGGTCTCGCGGAAGCGTGCCGCGAGCCGGTCGACCAGCACCGGCGGCGGCGCATCGGCGACAAAATACTGTGCGAGCTCATAGGCGATGTGATGCGCGGTCGCCGGGCTGCGCGCCAGAATATCGATCGCGGCGACCCCTTCCTCCTCGCCGCCCCCGTGGATCGGCTGGCCGAGGAAGGTTTTATCGCCGCCGTCGTGGCGGGACGCGTCGAACGCAAAGACCGGGCCGGTGCCAAATCTCATATTGCGGCGATTGAACCCCCAGCCGGTGAAAATCCGCGCCAGGGTTACGACGTCATCCTGGGTGTAGCCGCCATCGACCCCGAGCGTATGCAGCTCCATGATCTCGCGCGCATAATTCTCGTTCAGCCCGGTCAGGGCACCGCGCGCTCCGGGGCTGCCCGGGGCGGTGTTGAGGTGGTTGTCGAGGTAGAACAGCATCGCCGGGTGACGCGCGGTCGCCAGCAGCAAGTCGCGAAAATGGCCGAGCGCATAGGGGCGGATCGCCTGCGCCTCGTAGACGCCGATCCAGAGATGGTCGAGCCCCTTGCCGGCGAAGACGTTGAAATGGTTGTACCAGAAATCGACCATGGCCTCCTGCAGCTGGCGCCGGCTGTAAAGCGCGCGATAGACACGCGCTGCGGCCGCTTCCTGCGCGATAATGCGCGCCTGCTCGCGCCGCGCCTTCGCCTCCTCGGGGGTCGGCTTGACACCGCCATTCATGACCGGCAGCAAGGGCCCGTATTGCGCAAACAACTGCGCCGGCTCGAGGCGCAGCGTGCCGAGCGCCTCCAGACGCTCGGTCAGCGCCGGCGGCTCGGCAATCCCCTCGGGATCGAACTGCTCGTCGATATAGCGATCGATGCCGATCTGGCGGACATGCTCGACCGCCTCGCGGGTCGGGCCGAAGCCGAGGCGGTTGAGGACATGGACGATCTGGCGATCGGACGCGCCGTCTTCGGCAGCGGCGCCCGGCCGCACCGCGACGAGCGCGACAACGCAGAGCGCGACGAAAAACGGCGACAACCGGATCGACATGATGCGCTGCCCAAGGCGCGTGGGTGGTGATTCTACAGCAGCACAGGCGCCGGCATCCCCGCAGGGCGCGACAAACGGCCGCTCAGGCGGGCGGCAGCCCCAGCAGGCGCCGCGCCAGCACCAGATGCGGCTTGTCGCTCATCCTGCCGTCGAGCGCGAGGGTGCCGGCGTCGGGGTTGGCGGCAAAGGCGGCGAGCACCCGCTCGGCCCACTCGCGCTCCTCGGCGCTGGTCGAGAACACCTCGTTGATCGTCGCCAGTTGCGCCGGGTGGATCGCCATCTTGCCGGTAAAGCCGGAGCGGCGCGCCGCGACGCATTCGGCCTTGAGCCCGGCGGGATCGCGGAAATCGGTATAGATGGTGTCGAGCGCCTGCACCCCTGCCGCCGAGGCTGCCAGCAGGCATAGCGAGCGCGCCAGCCGGTACGGCCCGTCATAATTGCCGTCGATGGTGCGGTTGTTGCCGCCGATGCAGGCCGACAGATCCTCGGCGCCCCAGGTGATCGCCTCCAGCCGCGCCGAACTGCCGGCATAATTGCCGAGCGCGAACACCGCCTGCGGCGTCTCGGTGGCGATCGCGACGATGCGGATCCCGCCGATCGGAATGCCGGCCGCGGCCTCGAACGCCGACAGGTAATGGTCGACCGTACGGACGTCGTCGGGGGTGCATTTCGGCAGCAGAATGCCGTCGGGCTTCCCGGCGGCTATGGCCGCGAGGTCGTCGAGCGCAAGGCCGCTGGCCAGCGGATTGATCCGGACATAGCGGCCGATCTGCTCCGGCCCGTGCGCGTCGAGAAATTCGCGCGCCAGCCGGCGCGCGGTCGGCCGGTTCGCCGCCGCCACCGAATCCTCGAGGTCGAGAATCAGCGCGTCGGCGCCCGACTCCAGCCCGCGCGCCAGTTTCCGCTCACTGTCGGCGGGAACGAACAGGAACGAGCGTATCGGCATTTCCAACTTCCTCAATTCGTCACGCCCGGGCTTGTTCCGGCCATGACGGCTCTCTCGGTGGTCATGCCGGCCGGCACCGCATAAAGGCGGCGCGGCGGCAGATCGCCACCGTGTCGCCGTGCTGGTTGAGGCCGACATGCTCGAACTCGACGATCCCGGCGTCCGAACGCGACTTGCTCTTGCGCAAGGATACGACCGTCGTGCGCACATGCACGGTGTCGCCGTGGAATACCGGCTTTGGAAAGCGCACGTCGCTCATCCCGAGGTTGGCGACCGTGGTGCCCAGCGTCGTATCGCCGACGCTGATGCCGATCACCAGCCCGAGGGTGAAGATGCTGTTGACCAGCGGCCGGCCGAATTCGGTGGTCTTGGCGAATTCGGCGTCGAGGTGGAGCGGCTGCGGGTTCATCGTCATCGTCGTGAACAGCACGTTGTCGGTCTCGGTCACCGTGCGGGTCATCGTGTGCTCGAACACCTGGCCTTCCGAGAATTCCTCGAAATAGAGCCCCGCCACGGCTCACCTCCCCTTGAACACCGGCCGGCGCTTTTCGTTGAACGCGGCGACCGCCTCCTTGTGGTCTTCGGTAAAGGCGCAGCGCGCCTGATGCTCGGCTTCGAGGTCGAGCACGGTCTGGAACGGCTCGGTCTCGGCGGCGAGCAAATTCTTCTTGATGTAGCCGAGCGCGACCTGCGGTCCGTCGGCGATGCGGCGCGCCAGGGTCATCGTCTCGTCGCGCAAGGCGGAGTCGTCGACCAACTTGTTGACCATCCCGAGCGAATGCGCGGTTTCGGCGTCGATGACGTCGCCGAGCAGGTAGAGCTCGCGCGCCTTGGCGGTGCCGACCAGCCGCGTCAGGCTCCAGGTGCCACCGTAATCGCCGGAATAGCCGATGCGGACAAAGGCGGTGCCGAACCGCGCCGACTTGCCGGCGACGCGCAGATCGCACGCCAGCGCCAGCCCCAACCCCGCGCCGGCAACCGGCCCGTTGATCATCGCGATGATGACCTTTGGGCAGTTGCGCATCAGCAGGGGCAATTGGTGCGAGCGGCGCAGCCCCTCGACCCGGTCCTCGACGCTCTGGTCGCGGCCGCGCGCCTCCATCGACTTGACGTCGCCGCCCGAGCACCAGCCGCGCCCGGCGCCGGTGATAACGATGCAGCCGACTTCGCGGTCGGTCGCGAGCCGCTGCAGCGCGTCCGTCAGGCCCTGAGTCATCTCCGACGACAGCGCGTTCAGCCGCTCCGGCCGGTTGAGGGTCAACCAGGCGACACCATTTTCCTTGGCTTCCAAAAGATCGGGCATGGTTTCTCTCCGTGACGGCGATGGTGGGATCATAGCCGCATTCCTCCCTTTGTCATTGCGGGGAGCGGGGCGACGACGCAATCTCGCACGGCATGAGCTTCCGGCGACGCGAGATTGCCGCGCGTCGCTCGCAATGACGGAAAGTTCTTATGGAAACGATCCGCGTCGTCTGCGCGCACGATTGCCCCGACATGTGCTCGCTCCTGGCCGAGGTCGAGGATGGGCGGGTCAAGCGCGTCAAGGGCGATCCCGCGCAGCCCTTCACCGCCGGGTTCGCCTGCGCCAAGGTCAACCGCGACGCCGAGCTCGTGCACTCGCCGGAGCGCCTCGCGACCCCGCTGCGCCGGGTCGGCGTCAAGGGCGAAGGCAGGTTCGCGCCGATTTCCTGGGACGCGGCGCTCGACGAAATCATCACCCGCTGGCAGGCGATCATCGCCGAGTCGGGGGCAGAGGCGCTGCTCGGCTACGCCTATAGCGCGCATCAGGGACAATTGAACCGCGGGCTGGTGCTCGGCCTTTTTCACGCGCTCGGCGCAAGCCGACTGCTCGCCGGCACGGTTTGCGACACCTGCTGCGAAGAGGCGTGGAACGCGACGGTCGGCCCGGTCGGCGGCGCCGACCCGGAATCGGTCGACGACAGCGACCTGATCATTTCGTGGGGCGCGGACCTCGTCGCCACCAATGTGCATTTCTGGGCGAGGATCGAGGCGGCGCAAAAGCGCGGGGTAAAGCTCGTCGTCATCGATCCGCGCAAAAGCCGCACCGGCCGCGGTGCCGATTTCTATCTGCCGATCCGCATCGGCACCGACGCGGCGCTGGCGCTTGGCATCATGCACATCCTGGCGCGCGACGGGCTGGTCGACCGCGCCTATCTCGCCGCAAATACAGTCGGCTTCGACCGGCTCGAGGCCGAGGTGCTGCCGCGGTTCGCACCGGATCGGGTCGCGGCGATTACCGGTATCGAGGCTATCGATATCGAACGCCTGGCGGCATTATATGGTGCCGCGAAACGCCCGTTCATCAGGCTCGGCGAGGGGATGACCCGCCTCGCCCGTGGCGGCGAGGCATTGCGCGCGGTCGCCCTGCTGCCGGGCGTCACCGGCGCCTATGGCAGGCGCGGTGGCGGTGCGCTGCTGCTTACCGCAGCGTCATGCGAACTCGACTATGCCGCGCTGCGGCGGCCGTCCGGCCCCGCCGGCACGCGCACGGTCAACCATCTGCGCCTCGGCGATGCGCTGCTCAACATGGCCGATCCGCCGATCCGCGCGCTGTTCATCGCCGCCAATAACCCGGCGATCACCTGCCCCGAGGCCGGCAAGGTGCGCCGCGGCCTTCTGCGCGACGATCTGTTCACCGTCGTCCACGACCCGTTCATGACTGCGACCGCGCGCTGCGCCGATATCGTGCTGCCGGCGACGACTTATCTCGAAACCGAGGATCTTTACCGCGCCTACGGCACCTATTACCTGCAATACGCCCCCGCCGCCGTCCCGCCGCAGGGCGAGGCGTGGTCGAACCTCCGCCTCGCACAGGCGCTGGCGCAGCGAATGGGGCTCGGTGATCCGGTGTTCCGCATGAGCCCGGCAGAGCTGGTCGAGACGTTGGTTCGCGGCGCCAAAACGGCGGCTGGCCCGCTGTCTCCCGACACGGCGCGGTCGGGAAAGCCGGTCCGGATTGCCCCCTCGGGTGGCCAGGAATTCCGCACCCCTTCGGGAAAGCTCGAATTCTATTCCGAGCAACTCGCCGCCGCCGGGCAGGCGCCGATGCCGGATTGGCAGCCCGATCCACAAGAGCAGCAGGATGCCGCGCGCTGGCCGTTGCGGCTGTTGACCGCGCCCGGCTATTTCCAGGCGCACACCGCCTATGCCGGCGTCTCCTTCCTGCGCCGCCGCGAGGGCGCGCCGGCCTGTATCCTCCATCCCGAGGACGCCGCCAGCCGCGGCCTCGCCGACGGCGCCAAGGTGCGCCTGTTCAACGAGCGCGGCGAGGTCGGCTTGGTGCTCAAGATCAGCGACGAGATCCAGCCCGGGGTGGTTCTGGTGCCGGGCCAGCGGCCGGACGGCGAAACCGTGGGCGGAACTATCAATATCTTGTGCTCCGACCGCTATACCGATATCGGCGATGGCGCCACCTATCAAAGCACCTTCCTCGATATCGAGCCCTGGGAGGACCGGAGGGAAACCGCATGAAGATCGCCCGCATCGAAACCTTCATCCTCGGCACCGGCAGCTCAAAGGATCTGCTGCTGTGCCGGGTCGAGACCGAGGACGGCACCCACGGCTGGGGCGAGGCCTATGTCACGCACGGCCGCGAGGAGGTCATCGCCGTTCTGATCGACAAGATGGCGGCGCATGTCATCGGCCGCGCGGTGTTTCAGATCCGCCATACCGGGCAGATCATGTTCGACGATTTCGCGATCAAGCGCGGCTCGATGGAGCTGCTGTCGGCGTGGAGCGCGATCGAGATCGCCTCGTGGGACATTATCGGCAAGGTCGCCGGGCTGCCGGTCTACAACCTGCTGGGCGGCGCCTCGCGTGAGCGGGTGCGCATCTACGCCAATGGCTGGGCCGGCCGCTCCACCATCGAGGACGGCGTCGAGCGCGGGCGCAAGATCAAGGCCATGGGCTTTACCGCCGCCAAGTTCGACCCGTTCCCCGGCCCGTGGCGAACCCATGTCGACCGCAAGGACGAGGATTTCGCGATCGACTACGTCGCCGCGATGCGCGAGCCGCTGGGACCGGAGTTCGAGATCCTGGTCGAGGCGCACCGCCGGTTCTCCCCGCAGCACGCGATCCGCATCGGCCGCCGCCTCGAAGCGCTCGGCATCGAGTGGTACGAGGAGCCGTGCCTCGCAGACAATTTGTCGCTGCTCGCCGAGGTGCGCGACAAGGTGTCGATCCCGATCGTCACCGGCGAGGCGCTCTACACCAAGGAATCGTTCTTCGAATGCCTGACGCGGCGGGCCGCCGACATCCTCAACCCCGACATCTGCGCGATCGGCGGCATCTCGGCGCTGATGGACATCTCGACGATGGCGCAGCCGCAAGCCGTGGTGATGTCGCCGCACAACTACAATTCGCCGCTGGTCGGCATGGCGGCGACGGTGCACGTCTCGGCGGTGATCCCCAACTTCAAGATCACCGAGTACTTCGTCAATTTCCAGGATCGATGCCGCGAGATCGCCACGCAGGCGCTTAGCGTTGCGGAGGGCTGGATCGACCTCCCGACCGCACCGGGCCTGGGTATCGATATCGATATCAATCGCCTGCGAGCCTACCCGCACCAGGAGGTGTCGCATCATGGCCTGCGTCAGTATACCGAGGAATATCCGCGCAAAGCCTATGCGCCGAGCCTGCGCGACGAACACGTCTCGCCTTGACCTGACAGGAGCACACGATGCCGAAACTCGCCGGCAAGGTTGCGCTGATCACCGGCGGCGCGGGCGGCCAGGGCGTCGCGGACGCCGAATTGATGGTGCGCGAAGGCGCCGCGGTGATGCTGACCGATATCGATAGCTCAGCCGGCGAAGCGCTCGCCGCGCGGCTGCGCGCGGGCGGCGGCAAGGCGCAGTTCCTCGTTCAGGACGTCGCCGACGAGGAGGCGTGGAAAACGGTGGTAGCGGCGACCCTTGCCGCGTTTGGCGGATTGCACATCCTGGTCAACAACGCCGGCACGATCGCCCGCCAGGGCATCGTCAACACCACGGTCGAGGCGTGGAACCGCACCCTGGCGGTCAACCTCACCGGGCCGCTGCTTGGCATGAAACATTGTGCGCCGGCGATCCGCGACACGGTGGCGAAAGACGGGAGCGGCGGCTCGATCATCAACATTTCGTCGACGGCGGGCCTCACCGCGCATGACGATGCCGCCTACACCGCGACCAAATGGGCGTTGCGCGGCCTCACCAAGACCGCGGTGCTGCAGTTTTCGCCGTGGAACATCCGGGTCAATTCGATCCACCCGGGACAGATCGCCGACACCGGCTTTTTCCAAAGCGGCGGCCCCGATTTCGCCCATGCCGCGCGGGTGGCGATCCCGATGGGGCGCCAGGGGCTGCCCCGCGAATGCGCGGATCTGGTGGTGTTCCTCGCCTCGGATGAGGCGAGCTTTATCAGCGGCGCCGAGATCGCCATTGACGGCGGCTACATCGCTGCCGGGCTCGCCAATCTGCGCAACCGGGTGCGCGCCGAGTATGGTCGCAACAGCCGGTAGCGGCGGAAACGCGGCGAAGCCGCAATATTTACAATGAGACGGTGAGGCAATCAGATGCCGCGCTGTTGCACTCCCACCGCCTCACTGTCTCATCGGGTGAATTTATTGACGCTGCGCGCCCTTGCGGACGGCTAGCTAGAGCCACGTCGTATCCGCGGGCAGCCCCATCAAATAGGCGCCGACCGTCTCGAAATGCGCCTGGCGGCCCTGGATCTGCTGCGACACGCTGTGGATGTCGCGCCACGGCTGCTCGAAAGGGTTCTCGTTGAAGATCGCCGTCGCCCCGGCCGCCTGATAGAGCATGTCGACGATTTCGAGCGCGGTATGGATGCAATAGGTCGAGTTGAGGCGGATCGCCATCCGCTCGTCCATCGTGATGTGGCCGCGCTGCCGCACGGCTTCAGTGATGTCCTCGAGCGAGCGCAGCAGGTGCCCCCACGCCGATGACAGCCGCACCTCGGAAAGCGCGACTTCCCGCTGGGTCACGTGGTTGTCGCGCATCGTCTTGCGCGAGCCGCGCGGAATCTTGTCGCGCGCCAACTCGATAAAGGCGGCGAGCGTGCTGCGGGCACAGCCCATCGCCACCCCGGCAAACCCGGCGGCGTACATCGACAGGCTGGAGAAGCAATATAGGAGGCCCGGCTCGCGCCGCGTCTCCGGCGTGTTGCGCGCGATCGAGCGCAGCGAGTACGCCTCGGGCACGAACAGGTCCTTGACCGAATACTGGTCGCTGCCGGTGCCGCGCAGCCCCATCGTGTGCCAAATGTCGGTGAATTTGGTCTTGCTCTTGGGGAACAGCAGCGTGCGCACCGCCGGGCTGCCGTCGCTTTCAAGCCGCGGCTGGCCGTTGGCCTCGATTACCGGCACATGGCAGCCGAGCCAGGTGGCGTGGTGGCTGCCGCTGGCAAAGGCCCAGGTCGCGGTGACGTTGTAGCCGCCGGCGACCGCCCGTGCCTCGCCCGGCCCCGGACCCCAGGCGAGGATGCCGCGCGGCCCGCCGAAGATGTCTTGAGCAGCCTCGGGCGCGAGGTAGGCCGCGGTCATCGAGCAGCCGGAATTCTGGTTGAGGCACCAGGCGAGGCTGGCGTTGAGGCGGGCGAAGGCCTCGATGATCGGCACGTATTGCGTTGGCAGCAACTCGGCTCCGCCCAGGGAGCGCGGCAGCAGCAAACGGAAAAAACCCTGCGCGATCATCTTGTCGATGATCGCCGGCGGCAGTTCCCGCTCGTCGTCGATTCGGCGTGCAGCGGAGGCCAGCTCCGGCGCCATGTCGCGTACGAGCGCCAGGTAGTCGACGGTCGCCGGGTCGGCATCGTTCGCAGAAATCTGTGGGTTCGCCGCCATTACCCCGCCCCTCTCCGGTCATATGCAGTCGCCGGGAACGGCAGTGCACAGGAGAATCCCTCAGCCTGTCAAGGCGAAGCCGGGTATCCCTGACCCTCGCGGGTGAACGCTCTCATCGGTGCGGGTGCCGATGGATCACTGCGGTTGGTGCGGTTTCTTTTTCGGCGGCAGGATGACGCGCCCGTAGCGCAAATCGCCGTCGAGTGTGGCGACGCACATCAGCGGCTGGGTCGGCATGCCCAATTCCCACTCCTCGCGGATCTGGCCGAGCTGGGCGCAGCTTTCGCCGGGATGCGGGCTAAGCGCCCGGATTGCGAGGAACAACGCCATCCCGATCGCCAGACCGAGCAGCGGGACCGGCAGGTTCGGCCAATAGCGCCGGAGATAGTCTTGCGTCTTCCACACGACGGTTTTTTTACCTCGTTTGGGCCACCAACGATGGTGCGCAACCGTTAAGGGATCGTTTACAAGAAATCGACCGCGATATCAGTTAGCTAAACGTCGCGATATGGCCGCGATGCCAAACAAAATTCGCTTAATGCCTGGGCTTTCGGTAAACTCCCGCGGCATGCCGATCCGTCAACTGCCGCCTGTGCTGGTCGATCGCATCGCCGCGGGAGAGGTGATCGAGCGCCCGGCCGCCGCCGTTAAAGAGCTGGTCGAAAACGCGATCGATGCCGGCGCCGAGCGCATCGAGGTGACCCTGCACGACGGCGGCCGGGCGCTGATCGCGGTGGCCGACAATGGCGGCGGAATGAGCGCCGGCGAGCTGTCGCTCGCGGTCGAGCGCCATTGTACCTCGAAGCTGCCGGACGACAATCTGTTGGAGATCGCCGCGCTCGGGTTTCGCGGCGAGGCGCTGCCGTCGATTGGCGCGGTCAGCCGCCTGCGGATTGTTTCCCGCGTCGCGGGGGCGGATAGCGCCTGGGCGATTCGCGTCGAGGCCGGGACGAAGCATTCCCCCACCCCGGCAGCGCACCCGCCGGGCACGCGGGTCGAGGTGCGCGATTTGTTCTTCGCCACCCCGGCCCGGCTCAAATTCCTCAAGACCCCGCGCAGCGAGCGCGACCAGGCGGTCGATGCGGTGAAGCGGCTGGCGATGGCCTATCCCGGCATCGGCTTCACCGTGATCGGCGATGACGAGCGGGTGCTGCTGCGCGTCGCCGCCGAGGGCCCGGCAATCGGGGCGATCGACGACGATCCGCGCCGCGCCCGGCTTGCCGCGCTGCTCGGCCGCGACTTTGCCGAGAACTCGATCGCGATCGATGCCGAGCGGAACGGGTTCCGCCTGACCGGGCGGATCGGCCTGCCGACCCTCAACCGCGCCCTGCCGCGCGACCAGTATCTCGTCGTCAACGGCCGGCCGGTGCGCGATCGGCTGCTGGTCGGCTCAGTGCGCGCTGCCTACATGGATGTGCTGGCGCGCGACCGGCATCCGATCGTCGCGCTGTTTGTCGACGGCCCGGCCGGCGAGATCGACGTCAATGTTCACCCGGCCAAGGCCGAAATCCGCTTTCGCGACGCCGGGATGGTGCGCGGGCTGATCGTCGGCGCGCTGCGCCATGCCCTCGACGCCGCCGGCCACCGTGCCTCAACCACCGTTTCCAGCGTCGCCCTCGCCGCCTTTCGCCCGGCCTTGGGGACGACGGCCTCCATGCCGCGCTTTTCCCTGCCGCCGCCGTCCTCGGCGCGGCTGCGCGAGGCGGGCAATGGGTTTCTCGCCCCCGGTCTCGCGCCCGGCCCGGCAGGCTTTGCCGAACCCGCCGAAGCCGCGGCAAGCGGCGCGCCGGACGACGACGCACCGCTCGGCAGCGCTCGCGCCCAGCTCCACGGCACCTATATCGTCGCCGAGACCCGCGCCGGGATCGTGCTGGTCGATCAGCACGCGGCGCACGAGCGGCTGGTCTATGAGCGGATGAAGGAAGCGCTGGCGACGCGCGGTGTCGCGCGCCAGGTCCTGTTGCTGCCCGAAGTGGTGGAGCTCGATGCCGCGCTGGCGGCGCGGCTGGTGGCGCGCGCCGCGGAACTGGCGGAGCTTGGGCTGGTGCTGGAGGGCTTCGGCACCGGCACCGTCGTCGTGCGCGAGGTGCCGGCGCTGCTGCCGGGGCTGGAGATCGCCGCCCTGGTGCGCGACCTCGCCGAAGAGCTGGCCGAGTGGGACGACACGCTCGCCTTGAAGGAGCGCCTCGACAGCGTGTGCGGCACGCTGGCCTGCCACACCAGCGTGCGCGCCGGCCGCCGCCTGTCGCAGCCCGAGATGGACGCCTTGCTGCGCCAGATGGAGGCGACCCCCAACAGCGGCCAATGCAACCACGGCCGGCCGACCTATGTGACCCTGGCGCTTGCCGACATCGAGCGCCTGTTCGGCAGGCGCTAGGGCATAATCCATTTAGACCGAATCGCTTTGTGTAGCGCCTTGGCCGGGCTTGACCCGGCCACCCACGTCTTTCCCTCCGACGTTCGCAAACAAAGACATGGACCCGCGGGTCACGCCCGCGGGAGGGGAACTCCTTTGAGGCTTCGAGCTGAATAGATCGTGCGCTTCGGGCAATTCCCTGGGTCGTCGCAGCCCTATGATCGCGGCCCCGGTCAGGACCGCTTTTCGGCGATCGCCTTTGCCAGATCCTCGTATTCCTCGCATTCGGTCCCGCAGATCGCCTGGATCACCTGCAGCTGCTCCTGGGCCTTCGCCATGTCTCCCTTGATGACATAGGCTTCGCCGAGATATTCGCGCACCTGCGCGTATTTCGGATCGAGCGTCACCGATGCCAGGTAGTAGCCGATCCCTTCATCCAGCCGCCCGAGATGGCGCGTCGCGTAGCCGCGATAATTGAGCGCCTGGGCCGTATTCGGGTTCTTCATCAGGTCGAGCACCTCGATCGCCTCGTCATAGCGCTCCGCCTTCGCCAGCGCATAGGCGTAGTCCGCGAGCTCCTTGTCGGGCAGGACGCCGGCGCGCTGCTGCTCGCAGCGCTGGGTATTCGCGTTGTAGACTTGGCCTCTCGGGCAGGTCGGCGTGCTCGGGCTGCTGTCGCCGGCGGCGAAGGCCATGCCCGTTGTTGCCGCGCAAAGGCCGAGCGCCAGTGCCGCGATTCTGATGTCGAGTCTCATGATCTCCTCCTCGTTCGCGGAAAGTTGTGACCGGCTCCGAAAAAGTCCCGCAGGCGCCTCAAATCCGCCTTCCTGCCTCCGATAGTCTCCGGTTTCCGCTAAACTTCTCGATCCAGCGCGGACCATGCCGCGGTCCAACCGGAACTTGACACCAACCCAGGGCACCGATGTTGTCACTTCTGCGAGAGCTGAAACCGCCTGGTGGCCCGGACTGGGACCCCCCGGCGATCGATCTCCGCAATCGCGCCACCCGATGACCGCCATCGAACCGCCGGCGCGGCAGAACCAGGTCCCGCGCGGCATTTTTTACATGGTGATCTCGACGGTGATGTTCGCCGGGGTCAACGCGATCGTCAAATGGGAGGTGGCGCTCTACCCTGTCGGCGAGGTCGCATTCTACCGGGCCCTGTTCGCACTGGTCGCGGTATCGGTGATCGTCATCCCGCGCACCGGGCTCGCGGTGTTCCGCACGCGGCGTCATCTCGCCCATCTCCAGCGCGGGATTTCGCAGTTCGGCTCGATGACCTGCATGTTCCTCGCCTTTCGCTCGATGGCGCTGGGCTCGGCCATCGCGATCAGTTTCGCCGCCCCTCTGTTCACGACCCTTCTGTCGATCGTGGTCCTCAAGGAGCGCGTCGGCATTCATCGCTGGTCGGCGCTGGTCATCGGCTTTGTCGGCGTGGTCATCGTCACCGAGCCCGGCCCCGGCACGCTGCAGGGCGGCGCGGTGTTCGCGCTGGCGAATGCGGTGCTGATCTCGTCGGTCGCGGTGGCGATCCGACGGATGAGCGCCACCGAGTCGACCGAAACGCTGACCCTCTACCAGATGATCGTGATCACGGCCTGCACCCTGTTCCTGCTGCCGTTCGGGTTTGTCCCGCCGACCTGGCTCGATGCCCTCGGCCTGGCGCTGGCCGGGATCGGCAACGGGGTTGCGCAGTACTGGTGGACCCGCGCGCTGACCCTGGCGCCGCCCTCGGCGGTGGTGCCGTTCAACTACCTGTCGCTGCTTTGGGCGACAATCCTGGGAATGGCGATCTGGGGAGACGTGCCGACGCCGCATCTGCTGGTCGGCGCGGCGGTGGTCGTCGGCTCCGGGCTTTACATCCTGTGGCGCGAGACCGTGCGGCGGGCGCGGCCGCCATCTGCTCCGGCTGTCATTCCGGCGCGCGACGCGGTCGCGAACCCGGGACCCACCAACACGGACCGCGCCAGCTAGCCGCCGGCGCGATCCGTTGAACGCCGGCTAGGTCCGCTTGAAGAAGCGGCTGGCGTTGTCCCACAGCAGCTTCTTTTGGGTCTCCGCCTTGAGGCTCTGCCAAGCCAGGATGTTCGATACCGTATTGGGGAACTGACATTCCGAATGCGGGTAGTCGGAGGCGTACATCAGGACGTCGTCGCCGAGGAAGTCGACGACATGGTTGAACATGTCTTCGCCCTCATGCCGTTCGATGCTGCAGAAAAAGCGGCCGCTCTTCAGGTAATCCTCGGGATGATGCTTCAGCTTGGCGGTGCTGCCGACATATTCGTACTGCTCGTTCATCCGCCGTCCCCAGAACGGCAGCCAGCCGAAGCCGCATTCGAGAATGCCGACGCGCAGGCTCGGGTGGCGGTCCATGATGCCGCCGCCGATCACCGAAGCGATGAACCGCATCGCCCCCCACGGGTGCGAGGCCAGCCGCCCGAGAAAGATGTTGTCCCACAGGTCGAAGCAGCCGGGGAAATAGGGTGGCGTCCAGGTGAAGCTGTGATGCGCGACCGGCAGGTCGTGTTCGACGCAGGCCCGCCAGATCGGCTCGAGGTCGGGGTGGTCGGCGGGGATGTCCCTGGTGACCAGCGGCATCACCGCCACCGCCCATTTCGACTTGCCCCATTCGCGAATTTCCTGCACCGCAGCATCGACGTCGCGGGCCGAGGCGACGATCATGCTGGTCAGCCGCCCGGGGTAATTGGCGCAGAAATCCTGCATGTGGCGGTGATAGGCGCGGATCACGTTGACCTCGAACGAGGGGTCGTCGTGGCCGACCAGGCTGGTCCACGCGGTCGGGATCAGGAAATGCGCGTCGACCCCTTCCTCATCCATGTCGGCGATGCGGTTTTCAGCGAGGTCGTCCTGCACCCCGGGGCGCGGCTGCTGCGTACCCATCCATACCGAGTCGCGGCCGGAATGGTCGGGGCGC
>DASQGR010000264.1:0-25206 GCA_035632515.1 Allostellaceae bacterium
ACCTGGCGCCGTGGGCCTATACCTACATGACGGTGCTCGCCGACGCGGTCGAAGGCACCAAGGGGCTCGACCAGGACAAGCTCGCCGAGTGGCTGCGCACCCACACGTTCAAGACGGTGATGGGCGACATCGCCTTCGGTCCCGACGGCGAGCTCAGCGAGCCGCATACCCTGATGGTCCAGTACCAGCACCTCAGCGGCAACGGCCTCGACCAGTTCGACACCGGCAACAACCCGGTCATCCTGTGGCCGGCCAAGTACAAGACCGGCGAGGCGCTCTACCCCTACGACGCTGCGCGGAAGTAGGCAACGCGCGGACGTTCAATCGAGACGGGAAAACCCGCTTTATTTTCTCTTCCTATCGGCTAGGATTCGGGCATGTGGAGCTGCACGACTCTCTAGCCGTGGGAAGCAGCCTCGCATGCGGCCCTCACGCCTCAGCATAATCCTGATCCTGATAGTGGTTCTGGTGATTGGCGTCGGGGTAATCGGCTGGATTTACGCGACCCCGCGGCCAGCGATGTCAGATGCCAACGATGCTGCTGCCCCGAAAGCAATAGAATATACCCAGGAAGAATTGTCGGCACAAGTTGCCCACGATGCCGTCGCTTCGTGGGTTTCGCATTGCATGAAGGTCCCCTCTTTTCATTCTTTACCCGAAGAATATATTGCGATGTTCAATGTTCACAATTATCTTCCTTACTTGACGCCGGCGGCTATAACTCATCCTGTTACGGTAGACCCCAATTTAATCTCGCAACAACAACAAGAAGTCGTGTCTATCAGTAAGATTCTATACATACAACGGTCGGTTCTCGATAAATCCGTTTCCAATATGGCAAAATGGTCTATCGAATTGCAATGGGTCATTATCGCAATCGGTCTGTCTACGACCGCGGTTGTGGCGATCAATGCAATCGACATATGAAAGATTGACACCGTATTCGGCAAGATGATCCGCATTCTTGCGGTAGTTTTACCGGCCGTCGGCACCGCGGCCGCGGCAATGGCGGCGCTGTATCCCCGTGACGAGGTGGCCAGGACCAACGTCATTATCGGCAGCCTCGGCCAGTTGCATGGACAGATCGCGGTCGAAGTATGGGGGCTTCAATGTGACAGCACCCCTTCCGACGACCCGAAAAGCCCGTGGAAAAAGAACGCCGAAGTCATCGAAAAATGGATGGCCCGGAAGGAGCAAATTCTCAACCCGGCCCGCTCCAACCCGGCGGGGAGCGGCGCTACCGAGGCAAAATCGCTGCCGACAGGTGCCTCCCAGCAGCCGGCGGCGCCAAAATAATTGCGGCGGGTTACCCTGGATGCGACTCCGACCGGCAGTCGGAGCGCGGGTCAGAACCTCGTCTCCAGCGCTTTCAGATCGCAGACGCCGCGGAAGACGCCGCCGAGGCTGCTGCTCTCGGTGATCGAGCCGTCTGCCCGGCTGACTCTGTAGGTCGCCTTGTAGCCGTCGTACTGGATGTCGAAAACGATCTCGATCGGGGTCAGGGCGATGATGCGGCCCGGCCACCCCGCCTCGGCCGAGATCCTTGGCGTCTGCCAGTCGACGATGAACTTGAGCTGCGACGGCTTGGCGACGAGAAAGCCGTTGGCGAATTTCCCGAAGCTGCCGTGGCACGACAGCAGCGACCCGGGATAGCTCGCTCCGGTCGCGGCCAGCGCCAGCGTTGCCGCCGCCAGGCGTGGATACCGGGCCATCGCTAGGCGATCAGCGCTTTCTGCATCGCCAGGTCGTCGGCGATAAAGAACCGCACGGCCTCATCGATGCCGGCATCGCGCGCGAAGCCGAGCGCATCGGCCCGCGGCGTCGCGAGCGTCATCGGCCAACCGGAGATGATCCGCTGCACCCCCGGGTCGGGCCTCCAGGTGATCCGGGCGTAGGCCGCCTCGCCGCCGGCGCGGCGCAGCGCCGCCGCCATCTCGCCGACGCTGACCGAGAACCCCGGCACCTGCAGCGACCGGCGCGCGCCGAACGCCTCGCCCGGCAAATCGAGGGCATGGGCGAGCGCGGTGACGACCCGTCGCGGCGAGGCAAGCGCCATCACCGTCTCGGGCGACACCGGGCAGACCGCGTCCTTGCCCGCCAGCGGCTCGCGGATGATCGAGGAGGCAAAGGTCGAGGCGGCGCGGTTCGGCAAGCCCGGCCGCACCACCACGGTCGGCAGCCGCAGCGCGAGGCCGTCGATATACCCCTTGCGGCTGTAGTCGTTGACCAGCAGCTCGCCGATCGCCTTCTGCGCGCCATACGAGGTTTGCGGGGTCAGCGGCGTGTCGTCGCCGACCTCGGGCGGCAGCTCCCCGCCGTAAACCGCCAGCGAGCTGGCGAAGATCACCCGCGGCGCCGTGCCGAGCGCGCGGCAAGCATCGAGCACCGCGCGGGTGCCGTCGAGATTGACCCGGTAGCCGAGATCGGTGTCGGCCTCGGCCTGCCCGCTGACGATCGCGGCGAGGTGGAAGACCGCATCGGTCCCCGGCAGGATCAGCCGCTGCACCGTGTCGCGATCGGCGATGTCGCCGGTGACCAGGCGCACCCGCTTGTCGTCGGGCAACGGCAGCGCCGAGGGCGCATTGTCGAACAGCACCAGCTCGTCGATCGGTCCGCGCGCGCTCCCTTTGTCGAGCAGCAGCAGCGCCAGTCGCCGCCCGAGAAAGCCGCAGCCCCCGGTAATGACGATCCGCATGCCTCAACCCCCCGTCACCAGATCCGCCTGGGTCGGCGGCGCGTTGCGCAAAGTCTGCAATACGACGCAGTAGCGCTCGGTCAGTCTGAGAAGGTTTTGGCGGCGCTCTTCGGGCTCGTCGGTGTCGAGGGTAAAGCGCAGGCGGATGTCGCTGAAGCCCACCGGTGCGGCGCGATCGACGCCGAGCGTGCCGCGAAAGTCGAGATCGCCCTCGGCGCTGACCGAACCGCCGCGGAGCTTGAAATCGATCGCGGTCGCCAACGCTTTCAGCGTCACCCCGGCGCAGGCGACAAGCGCCTCGAGCAACATGTCGCCGGAGCAGGCTTCGAGCCCGCTGCCGCCGGTCGCGGGATGCAGCCCGGCCTCGACCAGCGCCCGCCCGGTATCGACCTTGCACGCAATCCCGTCGTCGGCGAGATCGCCGCGCGCCGTCAGCGTGACGATCGCCGCATCGGGGTCGGCGCGGTATTTCTCCTTGAGCGGAGCCTGAACCTCGCGCAGTGCGGTACTGTCCATCGCCTACCTCGTGTTTCCCGCCGGCAGCCCATTTTGCCGTGCAGGACGATAACGTCACGGCCGCTCTTCGGGTAGAGTGGAGCGCCGTCATCGTGATGAGGACGCAACAGAGGACCGCCAATGGGACCTTTATCAGGGATCAAGGTAGTCGAGCTTGCCGGCATCGGGCCGGCGCCGTTTTGCGCGATGCTGCTCGCCGATATGGGCGCCGAGGTGGTGCGGGTCGATCGCGCCGCCAATGTCGGCAACGACGACAGCCGGGTCGGCGGCCCGGCCGGTGAGGAATACCGCTTCAACCTGCTGGCGCGCGGGCGCCGCAACATCGCGGTCGACCTCAAGAACAAGGCCGGCGTCGATGCGGTGCTGCGCCTTGTCGACCAGGCGGATGCACTGATCGAGGGGTTCCGCCCGGGAGTGATGGAGCGGCTCGGCCTCGGCCCCGATATGTGCCTGCCGCGCAATCCCAAGCTGGTCTACGGCCGCATGACCGGGTGGGGCCAGGACGGGCCGATCGCCCATATCGCCGGGCACGACATCAACTACATCGCGCTTTCCGGCGTGTTGTCGACGATCGGCGAGGCCGGCGGGCCGCCGGTGCCGCCGCTCAATCTGGTCGGCGATTTCGGCGGCGGCGCGCTGTATCTGGCGATGGGGGTGCTGGCCGGGATCATCAGCGCCAAGGCGACCGGCAAGGGCCAAGTCGTCGACTGCTCAATGGTCGAGGGCTCGGCGTCGCTGATGACGATGATGTACGCCGCGCTCGCCTCCGGCACCTGGGTCGAGAAGCGCGGCCACAACCGCACCGATGGCGGCGCGCACTACTACCATGTCTACGAGACCAAGGACGGCGAGCATGTCGCGATCGGCTCGATCGAGCCGCAATTCTACAGGCTGCTGCTGACCCATACCGGGCTCGAAGGCACCGAGCTGCCGCCGCAGACCGACCGCAACGCTTGGCCGGCGATGCAGGAACGGCTGGCCGCCATCTTCAAGCAGAAGACCCGGGCCGAATGGGTCGCCATCATGCAGGACACCGATATCTGCTTCGCTCCGGTGCTGAAGATGTCGGAAGCGATCGCGCACGAGCACAACCGCCACCGCGGCAGCTTTGTCGAGGTCGACGGCATCGCCCAACCCGCCCCGGCGCCACGCTTTCTCGGCACCCCGACCAACGTGCAGCGCGCGCCTGCCAAGATCGGCGAGAACACCGACGAGGTCCTGCGCGAATGGGGATTCTCGACCGCGGAGATCGCGGCGCTGCACATCAACGGGGCGGTCAAGTCGGCGGGGTAAGCGAAGCGCGGGCCTAGCCGCGCAAATCGGCCAAAAGCGGCATCACCCTCCCGGCAAAGGCTTCGATCTGCCGCGGGCGTTCCTCGTAGGGACCGACCAGGTCGATCACGACGTGCCGTACCCCGGCATCCCAGAAGTCGCGGATGCGCTGGGCGACCTGCTCGGGCTCACCGAGCGCGGCGTAGCGCTCGGCGGCGCGGCGGAAATCCATCGCATAGCGCTGGGAGAGCGACTTGGCGGCGGCATCGAGCGCCGCCTCGTAGCTGCGGTCGAGCCGGGCGAACAGCAGATGCCCGGTGCCGAAGCGTGCGATCCGGCGGCCGGAAGCATCCGCCGCCGCGGTGATCTTGGCGAGTGCGGCGCGGTACTGGTCCGGGGTCACGACATAGGAGATATAGCCGTCGGCGAGCCGCCCGGCGCGGGTGAGCGCCGCATCGGCCCGGCCGCCGCACCAGATCGGCGGGCCACCTGTCTGCCGCGCCGGCGGCTGCATCGCGAACTCGGCGAACTCGCCGAAATATCTGCCGGCGTAGCTGACCGGCGTGCCGCGCCACAGCTCGCGCAGCAGCGGGATCGCCGCGGACAGCCGTCCGCCGCGCTCGTTGAGCGGCACGCCGCTGACCGCGAATTCCTGGGGGAATTCGCCGCCGACCCCAACCCCGAAGATCAGCCGCCCCTCGCACAAATGGTCGAGGCTGGCGACCATCTTCGCCACCGGCCCCGGATGGCGCAGCGGCAGCAGGTAGACATTGGTGCCGAGGGTCAGCCGCCGGCTGACCACCGCGGCCTGTGCCAGTTGCAGCAGCGGATCGAGGATCGACACGGCGAAGGCGACAT
This sequence comes from Allostellaceae bacterium, assembly GCA_035632515.1. Lineage (GTDB taxonomy): Bacteria > Pseudomonadota > Alphaproteobacteria > ATCC43930 > CGMCC-115725 > DATARH01. Next base: position 5,342 of record DASQGR010000264.1, read on the forward strand.
GGTCGCCGACCCACAGCGAATCGTAGCCGCAACAGTCGACGAGGCCGACCAGCTCGACCATTTCGTCGATCGTCGGCAGCCACGGCGCGCTCGCCGGCTCGGTGCGGCGGTGGATCGTCTGGATGCCGATCTTGAGGCTCGCGTCGAGCGGGAGGGTCATGTTCTGCATTCCGTTGATGCGCGCCCCTGCCTTGCGGCCGGGGCGGGCGGGAAATATGCTCGATAGTAGCGCAAGGGAGGATCGCGATGGACACGCTCGAAGCGAGGCCGCGCACCGAGGCGAAGCTGCTCCAGGAATTGCCGCTGCGCCTGCACCACAACGCCTATGTCGTCAAGGACCACGAGGCCAACCGCCGCTTCATCGAGGATCTGCTCGGCATTCCGCTGGTGGCGACATGGTGCGAGCGGACCTACCGCGCCGATCTCGGCCGCGACGTGGATTTCTGCCACACGTTCTTCGGGCTCGCCGATGGCGGGGCGCTTGCCTTCTTCCAGTTCGCCGATCCCGAAATGTACGAGCTGACGCAGGCAAAATCGCCGCCCACGGTCGGCAGCCACTACCACATCGCGCTCAAGGTCGGCGACCGGACCTATGATGAGCTGAAGGCGCGGCTCGACAGGGCCGGCGAAAAATTCCGCGAGACCGATCACGGCTACTGCAAGTCGATCTACACGACCTCGCCCGACGGGATGATCCTCGAATTCACCTGCGACCCGCCCGATGTCGCCGAGATCGACGCGCTGCGCCGCGCCGACGCGCATAGCGAACTCGCGCGCTGGCTCGCCGGCGACCACAGCGTCAACAACCAGCTTCGCCACCGCGAAGAACACTAGTCGTCATGGCCGGACCTGTTCCGGCCATCCACGTTTTTCAACGAACGATCCCGTGGATGCCCGGGACAAGCCCGGGCATGACGGATGAAATGGAGTGGAGGACAGAACATGAAGGTCGGTTTCATCGGGCTCGGCATGATGGGCAAGGGCATGGCCGCCAATCTGCAGAAGGCGGGGCACCAGCTTATCGTCCACGATATCCGCCGGGCAGCGGCCGAGCCCTACCTCGCGAATGGCGCCACCTGGGCCGACAGCCCGAAAGCCGTCGGCGAGCAGGCCGAGGTGGTGTTTACCTCCTTGCCGGTGCCGGCCGATGTCGAGGCGGTGGCGCTCGGCCCCAACGGGCTGATCGAGGGGATGAAGCCCGATACCGCATTCTTCGACATGTCGACCAATTCGGTCTCGGTAGTGCGCAAGATCAACGCAGCATTCGCCGAGAAGAATATTTACATGCTCGATTCGCCGGTCAGCGGCGGGCCCTCGGGCGCGGCCAGCGGCAAGATGGCGATCTGGGTCGGCGGCGACGAGCAGCAGTTCGGCCGTCACCAGTCGGTGCTCGCGGCGATGGGCGACCAGGCGCGTTACATCGGCCCGATCGGCGCCGGCACCATCGCCAAGCTCGTGCACAACTGCACCAGCGCCGTGCTCAACGTCGCGCTCGCCGAAGTATTCACCATGGGCATCAAGGCCGGGGTCGCGCCGCTCGACCTGTGGGAGGCGGTGCGCCAGGGCGCGACCGGCCGCCCGCGCACTTTCGACCGCATGGGTAAGTTCCTCGCGGGCCAGTACGACCCGGCCGATTTCGCGCTGCGCCTATTGCACAAGGACGTGTCGCTGGCGGTCGGGCTCGGCAAGGAGGTCGGGGTGCCAATGCGCCTCGCCAACCTCGCGCTCGAAGAGCTGACCGAGGCGATGACCCGCGGCTGGGGCACCCGCGACAGCCGCGTCGGCATGCTGCTCCAGGTCGAGCGCTCGGGGATCGAGCAGCCCAAGGTCGACATCGACAAGGTCAACGCCGTCATCGCCGGCGACAAGTGACCGGCGAAACATGATGTCGAGGCGATGACCGGCGGCGATATCGCACAGCGGCTGGTCGTCGCCACCCTCGCCGAGCGCCCCGAGCTGCGCGCCGGGGTGTTCGGTCCGGAGATCCAGTCGGCGCTGCCGGAATTCGCCCGGCACGACCCCGCCGCGACGCTGTACTACGGCAGCACGGCGCTGGACCGCCATCTCGACTACGCACTGGTCGCGGTCGATCCCGACGAACCGGATCGGCCGGTAGCGCGCGCGTTCTGCGTGCCGTTTGCCTTTCGCGACGGCACCCCCGGGCGCGAGGCGCTGCCCGATGGCGGGTGGGACGCGGCGATCCGCTGGGCGCATGACGATCATCTCGCGGGGCGCCGGCCGAATGCGGTCAGCGCGCTGGAAATCATGGTGACGCCGCGCCTGCACCGGCGCGGCATCTCGCAGGTGATGCTGAGCGCGATGCGCGATAACGCGCGGCGCCTGGGCTTTGGCGACCTCTATGCGCCGCTGCGCCCGACCGACAAGGACAAGGAGCCGCTGACCCCGTTCGCGGAATATGTCGCGCGCCGCCGCGGTGACGGCTTGCCGTTCGATTCCTGGGTGCGCACCCATGTCCGCGCCGGCGCCGAGATCGTCAAGGTCGCCGCCCGCAGCGTTACGATTGTCGGGACGCTCGCCGAATGGCGGGAGTGGACCGGGCTGCCGCTCGACCGGAGCGGCCCCACGATCGTGCCGGGTGCGCTCAACCCGGTTCACGTCTCGCTCGAACAGGACCACGCCGTTTATGTCGAACCCAATTTGGGGGTGCGCCACCGGCTGGATTGAGACGACCCCCATCGTCATTTCCGCGAAAGCGGGATGCCGAAAGAGTGCTTCCGCCTCATTCGATCGCACTTTAGGTTCGCTTCGGCGCCAAGGATCGCACGAGGACACCCCATGCCCGCTTTGCTCGCCCCCTACACGGTGCAGGCCTACAACACCGCCAAGCTTTCGGAAAACAAGATGCACGACGATGCGGTCGCGCAGAAGATGGGGTTTGGCGGCGGGCTGGTGCCTGGGGCCGACGTCTACGCCTATATGACGCATCTGCCGGTCGAGCGCTGGGGCCGCGCCTGGCTCGAACACGGCACCGCCGAGTGCCGGTTTACCAAGCCGGTCCATGACGGCGACCCTGTCACCGTGACCGCGACCGACGCCGACGGCAGCCTCGACATCAGGCTCGAAGCCCGCGGCATATTGTGCGCAACCGGAACGGCGGCGCTGCCCCCGCCCGTCGCCCCGCCGAGGATCGAAGAGTTCAAACAGGTGGCCGAACGCGCCAGCCGCCCCCCGGCCGACGAGAAATCGCTGCCGGTCGGCGAGTGGCTCGGTATCGTGCCGCTGCAGGCGACCCCCGAGCTGGCGGCCGGATATCTGCGCGACGAGCGCGAGACCTTGCCGCTCTACGCGAAGGAAGGGCTAGTTCATCCGGTGGTGGTCGTGCGGCTGTGCAATTTCGCGCTGAACCGCAATGTCGTCTTCGGCCCGTGGATGCATGTCGGCAGCAAGATCCAGCATTTCGCCGCGGCGAAGATCGGCGACTCGCTCGGCGTCCGCGCCCTGATCACCGGAAATTACGAGCACAAGGGCCATCTCTTCGTCGATATCGACGCGCTGATCGTGGCGAACGGGACGACGCCGATCGCGCGGTCGACGCATATCTCGATCTATCGCCCGCGCCAGCTCGCCGCCGCGTGATGCCGCCGGCGTTTCAATTCGGCCTCGTCGTCCGCGGGCAGTTTCCGGCGGGCGAGGACATCGCCCAGGGGTTTGCCGAGACCATCGCGATGGTGCGCCGCGCCGACGCGCTCGGCTTCGACTCCGTCACCAAGACCGCGCATTACAGCGCCCACCCGTTCCAGATGCTGCAGCAGGTGCCGATGCTGGCGCGCTTTACCGCCGAGGCGCCGCGGCTGCGGCTCAACGCCGGGGTGGTGCTGCTGCCCCTGCTCAACCCGCTCGCGGTCGCCGAGGAATTTGCGACGCTCGACGTGATGTCGGGCGGCAAGGTGATCCTCGGCGTCGGGCTCGGCTATCGCGACCTCGAATTCAAGGCCTTCGGCACGACTCGGGCGGACCGCGTGCGGCGCTTTGAAGAGAATCTGGTGGCGATCAAGCGCCTGTGGAGCGAGGAAACGGTCGCGATGAAGGCCGGCCATTTCGAGCTCGACGGCGCCTCCTGCTCGCCCCAGCCGCTGCAAAAGCCACACCCGCCGATCTGGGTCGGCGCCTTTGCCGACCGCGCGGTCGAGCGCGCCGCCCGGCTCGGCGATTGCTGGTATATCGGACCCAGCGTCGGCGCCGCGACCATCGCCCGGCAGATGGAGCTCTACAAGCGCGCGCTGGACAAGGCGGGAAAGCCGTTTCCCGCCGAACTGCCGATGCGGCGCGAAGTCTTTGTTGCCGAGAGCCGCGACGAGGCGATGCGCCTGTGCGAGCCGTTCCTCGCCGCCAAATACCAAGCCTATCACAGCTGGGGCCAGGAGATCCCTCAGGATGACGGCGGGCTCGACCAGGATTTCGCCAGCCTGGTCGGCGACCGCTTTCTGATCGGCTCGCCCGACGAAGTCGCCGAGCAGATCCTCGCCATCCGGCGCCGCACCGGCATCGATCATCTGGTGATGAGCACCGAATGGTCGGGAATGCCCAAAAGCCTGGCAACCGAAACGATCGAGTTGATCGCCGCGGAGTTGATCCCGCGCGTCCGCCAGGGGCTTTGACCCGTCACGCTAACGCCCCGCACCTGGCCTCGGCGCAATGCAGCGATTTAAATCAATGGATTTTTTTCGGAATTCTCGCCGGGGGTGTTGCGTTCTTCTGACATCGACTTTCTGCGAAGAGGTGATGCCATGAAGATTATTCTCGGTACCGTCGCGGCTCTCATGCTTGGCGTAGCGACGCTGTCCGCGCCGGCCCAGGCGGCCTGCTATCCGACCCCGCACGGCTGGAACTGCTGGCACCCGCACCATTATTGGCACGAGCGCCACTGGCATCACGGTTGGGACCGCCATTGGGATCGCTAACCGGTCAGGACGCCGGTAGGGACGCGACCGACTATTTGGGATTGGCGGCGGAGGGGTGGAAAAGCTCTTCCCCGCCGAGCCTGAATGCGCCGATAGCATCCTGACCGGGCTTGGTCGACAGCCATTCCGCAAGCCAATGTGCCGGCGCCAATTTGGCGCCGGCATGCTTTTGCGGGTTGAGCTCGATCACGTCATAGCGGTTGATCAGCGCGGCATCGCCCTCGACGACAATCTTGAGCGGCCCCTTGTTCTTGAAGCTGAGCCAGGTGCCGCGGTCGGAAAGCGTGTAAGCCGGCATCCCGGCGGCGGCATTAAGCGCCGCGCCCATGCCACCGCCGATGTCCTTATACCAGCTGCCGGCGCCGCTTTTCGGGTCGACCCCGGTTCGCTTCCATAGGCGCAATTCCAGCGCGTTGGTGCCGCTCCGGTCGCCGCGCGAAACAAAGGAAGCCTTTGCCGTCGCGATCGCAGTGAACGCAGCGACGGCGTCGTGGCTGCCGGCAATATGGGCGGGATCAGCGCCCGGGCCAACGACGATAAAATCGTTCCACGCGATCTGGCGCTGGTTGACGCCGTAACCCTCGTCGATGAATTTCCGCTCGGCCTCCGGATCATGGACGAGGACGATATCGGCGTCGCCGCGGCGCGCGGTATCGAGCGCTTGGCCGGTGCCGAGCGCCAGGACCCGCACCGTGATCCCGGTCGTCTTGGTGAATTCCGGCAGGATCGCCGCCAGCAGGCCGGAATTGTCGACCGAGGTGGTCGAGGCCAGCACGATGGTCGGCGGCGGCGGCGCATCGGCCGCCTGGGCATTGGCGCAAAACGCGACGACGGCAACAAGACAGCACCAAAGCCTGCACATTCGCAAATCCCCCTACCAACTCGACCGCCCGGCAACCGCAAACGCCACGGCGCTGATCGTCACCGACAGCCCGATCAGCACCATCCCAAGGCCGAGCGCCAGCGGCAAATCGCCCTTGCTGGTCTCGAGCACGATCGCCGTCGTCATCGTCCGCGTATAGGCGGCGATATTGCCGCCGACTATGATAATCGCGCCGACCTCGGAGACGGTGCGGCCAAAGCCCGCGAGCACCGCCGTTAGCATGTGGATCCGGGCCATCGCGATCAGCGTCGGCACCGCGCGCGGCCTGCTGGCGCCGAGATCCATCAGCGCGTCGCCGTATTCGGACCAGCGCTCGGCTGCGGCGCGATGGGCAAGCGCGGTGACGATCGGCAGGGCGAGCGCGGTCTGCGCCAGCACCATCGCCTCCGGCGTGAACAGCAGGTCGAAAAACCCGAACGGCCCCGAATGCGACAGCAGCAGGTAGAGCGCCAGCCCGACCACCACCGGCGGCAGTCCGAACAGGGCGTTGGCGGCAAAGACGATCGGCGCGCGCCCAGGAAACCGCCAGATTGCCAATGCAGCGCCGAGCGGCAATCCCATCAGCGCCGCCAGCGCCGTCGCCGACAGGCTGACCGACAGCGAGAGCGCGATGATCTGCCACAGCTCGCGGCTCGCGAAGGCGTCTGACAGGGTTGCAAAATCGCTCAAGAACCGATCCGTCCAAATCACTACTATGGCTAGCGGCACCCGGCGGTAGGAGCAAGCCGCGGCAATACGAACGCGACGATTGGGGAAGGCTCGGATGATCCATCTGGTACGCGCCGCGCTGGTCGCGGCGATTTTTGCGGCCGCGTCGAGCGGCCCTGCCCTGGCCCAGAAGCCGGGCGGCACGCTGCGGGTCTATCACCGCGACAGCCCAGCCAACATGTCGATCTACGAGGAAGGCACCATCTCGGTGGTGGCGCCCATGATGGGGGTTTTCAACAACCTCGTCGTCTTCGATCCCAAGCAGAAGCAGAACCGGCTCGACGACATCGTCCCCGACCTCGCCGAAAGCTGGACGCTAAGCGATGACGGCAAAGCGCTGACCTTCAAGCTGCATCGGGGCGTCAAATGGCATGACGGAAAGCCGTTCACCGCCAAGGACGTCAAGTGCACCTGGGATTTGCTGCAAGGCAAGACGCAGGAAAAGCTGCGCCTCAACGCGCGCGCCGCGTGGTGGCTCAACCTCGACGAGGTGACCGCCGACAGCGACTTTCAGGCAACGTTCCACCTCAAGCGGCGGCAACCCTCGTTCCTGGCGCTGCTCGCCTCGGGGTTCACCCCGGTTTATCCCTGCCATGTCGGCGCCGGCGCGATGCGCCAGCACCCGATCGGCACCGGCCCGTTCAAGTTTGTCGAGTTCAAGCCGAACCAGTCGATCAAGGTGGTCAAGAACCCCGATTACTGGAAGCCCGGCCTGCCTTATCTCGACGGCATCGAATGGACGATCATTCCCAACCGCTCGACCGCGATCCTCGCCTTCATCGCCGGCAATTTCGACATGACCTTTCCCTACGAGGTCACGATCCCGATGCTGAAGGACGTGCACGCGGCGCTGCCCGACGCGGTGTGCGAGACCGAGCCGCTCAATGTCGCCCCCAATCTGTCGATTACGCTGAAGCCGCCGTTCGATAATCTCGAGCTGCGCAAGGCAATAGCGATGAGCATGGATCGCAAGGCCTTGATCGACATTCTTGGCGAGGGCCAGGGCGATATCGGCACCGCGACCCTGCCGGCGCCGGAAGGCCAATGGGCGATGCCGGTCGAGATGCGGCAGACCCTCCCCGGCTATGCGCCCGACGTCGCGAAGAGCCGCGCCGAGGCGCAGGAGATCATGAAAAAGCTCGGTTACGGGCCGGACAAGCACCTGGCCGTCAAGATCTCGGCGCGCAACCTGGCGATCTACCGCGACCCGGCGGCGATCCTGATCGACCAGATGAAGAACATCTGGATCGACGGCGAGATCGAACTGGTCGAGACCGCGCAGTGGCTGCCGAAACTGATCCGCTCGGACTTTGTCATGGCGCTGAGCCTGCTTGGCAGCGGCCTCGACGACCCTGACCAGAATTTCTACGAGAACTACATCTGCGATTCGAACCGGAACTACATCCACTCCTGCGACCGCGAGCTCGACAAGATGATCGACCAGCAATCGGAGGAGACCGATCTGCAAAAGCGCAAACAGATGGTGTGGGCGATCGACAAGCGGCTGACCGAGCGGGTGGTCCGCCCGATCCTCTACTACATGCGCCAGGCGACCTGCTGGCGGCCCGAGGTCAAGGGCGTCAAGCTGATGTCGAACAGCATCTACAACGGCTGGCGGATGGAAGACGTATGGCTGGACAAGTGACGGCGCAGTAACGCAGCGTCCTCCGCGGCCTCCACCCGGACAGCCGGTCCCGTGGGCCATTCCGGCGGCGCAGGGCGCATCAAAATCTGATCCAAAACGAAGCCGACAGGTTCGATGCCTTGTCGCCACCCCTGCGAAGGCGGGGGTCCAGGGCACAGCGTGGAGGAGCGCCGGCCCGGCCGGCGCGCTACCGCGGAAACTCGTAGCCCGCGTTGTTTTCGATCTCGATCGTCTTCTTGACCGCGGGGCGGGCCATCATCCGGTCGTAGTGGCGGTAGAGGGCCGGATAAGTCCCCCGGTCGGGGCCGAGCGCGTCGACAAAGCGCCAGAACAGGCGGAACAGGTGGATGTCGGCGATCGAATAGGCGCCGCCGGCCGCCCAGTCGCGCCCCGCCAGCCGCTCTTCGCAGAGCACGAAAACCTCGCGCCAGCGTGCCTCGCCGGCGCGGCGGGCGGGATGCACCGTCGCGGCGATAAACGACATCCATGACACCGCATGGGCCTCTTCCACGATCCCGCCCTGCGGCCACAGCTTGGCGTCGGGGTAGGCCTTGGCCAGGTAGTAAAGCGTGCCGGCGACCTCGGTCAGCGGCCGCCCGTCGATCACCAGGGTCGGCACCTTGCCCTCCGGGTTGACCTCACGATAGCCGGGCAGGTGCTGCTCCTTCCTGGCGAAAGACACGAGCCGGCGCTCGAACGGCACGCCGACCTCATGCAGCGCGATATGCGTCGCCATCGAGCTCGATCCCGGGGCGAAATAAAGCACCAGCATTCCCGTCCTCCCGTCCGCAAGGCGCGGCGCCTAGTTTGGCGCGGCCGAGGCGCGGCAGGAAGCGACTTCGATCTTCTCGACGTTTTCGGTGCTGTCGCCGGCATGGCTCAGCACCGTGCACTTGGTGTCGCTGCGCAGGATGCGCACGACCGGAAAATCGTATTGTTTTGGATTGCTGCCGAATTCGAGCTCGACCGTGTCGCCGATGGCGATGTGCGCGGGCAGGGCGATGTTCTGGTAGTCGCGACAGCTGCGAAAGGCGATCCAGTTGCGACACATCGTCAAGGTACCGGTGCCCGCGGTCTCGATCGCCTTGAGATCATCGGAGGCAGCCAGCGCGGCCGCGGCAACGAGAACAAGGAGGGCGAGGGCCACGCCGGCGCGGCACAGGGCGGTCAGCATCGTTTCGGTTCTCACCGGCGTCTTCTGTTCAACCTCGGTAACGTGGGCCTTGGTTGCCAAATTCCGCGTGCATGGCGGCGATGCGCATTGCGCTTTCACAGGCCTTCCGCCACGCTCGCGCCATATGCGAGGGATATTGGTTGCAATGCCATTAATGACCGGGTTTCGGGTGGCGCAGATCGGCGAGGGGCTCGCTGCTGCCGTCGCCGGCCGCCTCTTTGCCGATGTCGGCGCCGAAGTCAACCGGATTGGCGGAGTGTCGACGTCACCGCTTTCCGCCTATCTCGATCACGGCAAGGTGGCGGGCGGCGATGCGGCTATCGCTGCGGCCGACCTGATTGTCGTCGAGGGCGGCCCCGCGGCGCTGCGCGAGCGCGGCCGCGATGCCGCTTCCCTGCGGCGCATGAATACCAAGGCGGCGATCGTCACGATCGCGCCGTTCGGCCAGGAAGGGCCGCGCGCCGACGACCCGGCCAGCGACCTGACCCTGCTGTTTGCCAGCGGCATCGCCCGGCTGCTGACCGGGCAGGTCGATGATCTGGCAGAGGCGCCGATCCGCCCGGTCGGCGAGCAATCGGCGTTCATCGGCGGGCTGGCGGCGGCCTGCGCCGGTATCCATGCGGCACAGGCGGGGACGCCGGCCGTCGTCGACATATCGATCGAGGAGGCGCTGGCGACCCTGGCGATGACCGAGCTGGCCAATGCCGGGCTCGGCGGCAAAGCGCGGTCGCGCAAAAGGATCAGCGACGGCAACGGCGCGACGGTGACGATTTTGCCGGCGCGGGACGGCTATGCCGCGATCTCGCCGCGCGAGGACCGGCAATGGGCGGCGTGGCTGAAGGTCATGGGTTTGCCCGAGTGGGGCGGCGAGCCGCGTTTCGCGACCAAGCCCGACCGCGTCGCCAATTGGGATGCGCTGCACGCGCTGATGTCGCAATGGAGCCGGCATCACGACAAGCAATGGATCGCCGACGCGGCCCAGGAAGCGCACGTGCCGAGCTTTCCTTTGCGCGAGCCGGCGGAGCAGCTCGCCTCGCCGCAGCTCGCCCATCGCCGATTTTATCGCGAGCTGACCGTCGGCGGTGCGGCCGTCAAGGCGCCGGGTCCGCCGTTCGGCCTGGCCCTGGCCAAGGGCGGCAGCGGGGGCAAGCCCGGCGGCGCGATGCCGCTCGCCGGCGTTCGCGTGCTCGATTTCAGCTGGGTCATCGCCGGACCGACCGCGACGCGCTATCTCGCGGCAATGGGCGCGGAGGTCATCAAGATCGAGGCGCCGGGCCGCGGCGATCCCGGCCGCACCAGCGAGCTCCATACCGTGCTCGGCCAGGCCAAGAAGGGCATCGTCCTCGATCTCAAAAACCCGGAGGCGGTCGCCATCGCCCGCGACCTTGCGGCAAAAGCCGATGTCGTGTTCGAAAATTTCGCCACCGGGGTGATGGACCGGCTTGGGCTCGGCGCGGCCGAATTGCAGGCGCTCAATCCGAACCTGCTTTACGTCTCGGCTTCGGGGCTCGGGCGCGGCGGGCCGGAAGCGCATGCCGTCGCCTACGGCACGTTGCTGCAATGCTATGCCGGGTTTGCCGGGCTCAACCGCCATCCCGAGATCGCGCCGCGGGTCGGGTTTGCCTGGCTCGACCCGATGTGCGGGCTGATGCTGGCCTTTGGCGTCGCCGCCGCCATCTGGCATCGCCAGCGGGCGGGCGAGGTCGCGCGGATCGATTTCTCGATGATCGAGGCGATGCTGTGGACGATGGCCGACCCGCTGCTGGCGACCCAGCTCGGCAGCAGGCCGCAGCCGCGCGGCAACGATTCCGACCGAGATTTCCCGCATGGCGTCTACCGGGCGGCCGGCGATGACGACTGGTTGAGCGTGGCCGCAACCAGCGATGGCGAATGGCGCGCGCTGTGCGGCGCGGTGCCGGCGCTGTCGGCGATGGCCGGACTCGACCTCAACGCGCGGCGCGAGCGGCGGCGCGCGATCGACGCGGCGCTGACCGAATGGGCCCGCGGCCGCGACGCCGCTGCCGCTGCCGCCGAGCTGCGGCAGGCGAAGGTGCCGGCGGCGGCGCTCGCCGATTCGGTAGGGCTCGTGCACGACGCGCATCTGCGCGCCCGCGGCTTTTGGGAGGCGCACGGCAGGGGTGTGCTGCCCGGCTTGCCGTGGCGCGCCAGCTTTGGCCGGATTGCGGGCGCGGCACCCGGGCTCGGCGCCGATACCGACGCGGTGCTACGCGAAATGCTCGATCTGTCGCCCGAGCGAATCGCCGATCTGCACCGCTCGGGCGCCCTGGGGTAACCGATCAACCAACGGAGAAAATCGCGATGAGCAGCATCACCCTCAACCAGGCCAACCGCGTGCTGCGGGCAGCCCTGAAAAAGGCCGCCGACCTCAACATCAAGGTCTGCGCCGCGGTGTGCGACGACGGCGGCCGGCTGGTTGCCTTTCAGCGCATGGACGGCGCGTTCTTTGCCGGCGTCTACGGCAGCCAGGGCAAGGCGGTGGCCTCGGCGGCGTTCGCCCGGCCGAGCGGCGTCATGGCCGAGCGCGCCGACCAGCCGACCCCGCGCGGCATTGCCGCCGCCGAAGGCGGTCACATGATCATGGGCCAGGGCGCGGTGCCGCTGTTCCGCAACGGCGTGCTGATCGGCGCCTGCGGCGTCGGCGGCGGCACCTCGCAGGAGGACGAAGACTGCGCCAAGGCGGGCGCCGAGGCGCTGTAGGGCTTATGGTGGTCATCCCTGCTGTTGCGGGGGTGACCACCGCGCCTAGAACTCCCCGCTGCGGTATGCCTCGTCGAACCGCTTGGCGTCTTCCTCGGACGGCTCGTCCCACGGCGCGCCGCGGTGGCGCAGAGTGCCGGTGAAGTTGGGCGGGCGCTTGGCGTTGAAGGCGAGGCGGCCTTCTTCGCCATCGGTCGTCACCTGGATCAGCAGATTGTTGATGATGTTCTGGATGTGCCAGGCCTGGTCGGTCGGCAGGTCGCCAAAGCGGACGACAAACTCCTTCATCATGCGCAGCGCGACCGGCGGCATCGTGCAGATGTGGCGGGCGATCTTCTCCGCCCGCTCCATCAGTTCGGCGTGCGGCACCACCTCGTTGATAAGGCCGATGCGCAGCGCTTCCTCGGCATCGACCGGGTCGTCGGTCAGCAGCATCTTCATCGCATCGATATAGCGCAGCTGCTTGATCAGCAGGCTCGCACCCGGTCCGTTGCCGAGCCAGCCCTGCGAGGTCAGCGCGAATTTGAAGCGCGCATGCTCGCGGCTGGCGACGCGGATATCGGTCGACGACAACAGGATATAGAGCCCGGCGCCGGCGGCCCAGCCGTTGACCGCGGCGATCACCGGCTTCCACACCCGCGGGTAGTGGTCGCCCATGCGTCCGTCGACCCCGGTCTTCTGGCCGTTCACGGTGCCGGCGAGCGGCCAGAAGATGCGCTGGGTGCGCAGATATTCGCGGTCCTCGGCGGTCAGGTCCGGCCGTGGGGTCAGATTGTGCCCGCCGCAGAAATGGCGCTCGCCGGCTCCGGTGAGGATGGCGCAGCGAACCTGGCGATCCTCCCAAAGGTCGGTCCACGCCTGGGAGATTTCGTCCGCGGTCGCCTTGTCGAGGATGTTCGCCTTGGCAGGATTGTTGAGGGTGATATAGGCGACCCCGTCGCGCTTTTCGTAAAGGATGGGCAAGTCGGTCTCCCTGGTTCGGGCGGAGGATGCGGCCAGCCTCGCAAGCGGCGGCGGCGCGGTAAAGCCCGATCGAGTTGCCGGGATCGGGTTGCCGGGGAGTTGCCGGAGTGTTGCCGGGGTGTTGACAGGGGCGGCGGGCGGCTTTTCAGTGACGCCGCAATGACCGGTTCGGCGCTCAAGATCGCGGTGATCGGCGGCGGCATCGGCGGCCTCGCCGCGGCGCTGGCGCTCCACCGCGCCGGGTTCGATGTCGGCGTCTACGAGCAGGCGCCGGCGCTGGGGGAGGTCGGCGGCGGCATCAATATGGGGCCGAACGCGGCGCGCATCCTCTACCGGCTCGGCCTCGGCGAGGGGCTCGACCGCGACGCCGTGCGTCCGATCGGCATGCACCAGCGGCGCTGGGACGATGGCCGCACGTTGCAGACCGCGCCGCTCAACCCGCGCTGCGACGAGCTTTACGGCGCGCCGCATCTGACGATCCACCGCGCCGATCTGCAGGCGATCATTGCCGCGGGCTTGCCGCCGGAGCGCATCCATCTCGGCCATCGCCTTGCCGGCGTTGCCGACCGCGGCAACACCGCCGAGGCGTGGTTCGACAACGAGGCGCGCATCCGGGTCGATGTGCTGATCGGCGCCGACGGCATCCATTCGACCGTGCGCGCCGCGCTGTTCGGCGACGAGGCGCCGCAATTCGCCGGCTGCGTCGCCTATCGCGGCCTGGTGCCGGCGGAGCGCATCGCCGATCTCGCGCTGGAGCGGGGAAACCAGTCCTGGCTCGGCCCCGGCGGCCATCTCGTACATTATTTCGTATCGGGCGGGCGGCTCCTGAATTTCGTTGGCTGGACCGAGCACGACACCTGGAACCGCGAGGACTGGACCGACCGCGCCACCGTCGACCGCGCGCTTGCCGCCTTCGCCGGCTGGCATCCGCAGATCGGGCGGATCATCGGCGAGGCCGATACCTGCTTTATCTGGGCGCTGTTCGACCGCGATCCGCTGCCGCGCTGGTCGGTCGGCCGCATCACCCTGCTCGGCGACGCCTGCCATCCGATGTACCCGTTTATGGCGCAGGGCGCGGCGCAGGCGATCGAGGACGGGGCGACCCTCGCGGCGCTGCTGGTCGCCGATAGCGGGCGCGATCCGGCGGCGACCCTGCGCCGCTACGAGCAGTCGCGCCTGCCCCGCGTCACCCGGCTGCAGGAGATGTCGCGCGCCAACAAGCATCGCTACCACATGCGCGACGGCCCCGAGCAGCAGGCGCGCGACGCGGCCATGGCCGCCACCCGGGAGCGGGCGCCTGAATCGATGCAGTGGCTGTTCGGCTTTGACGCGGGGGTGGTCGCGCCGGTCCCGGGGTGAGGCGACGGCGGCCCGCGGCGGCACTCGCGAAGTCGTGATGCGGACGACGCAAAAAATACTCGGTATCGTGGCGTTATTCCTGTGGCGATGCCTCCTGCATCTTGGGGACAACAATGCGACCGCTCCCGCGCCTTGCCGCGATCGCGACCGCCGTACCGCCCTACCGGCTCGACCAGGGCGAAATCGTTCGGCGCGCCCGCAAGTGGTTCTCGCAGGCCCCCGATTTCGACCGGCTGCTGCCGGTCTTCGCCAATAGCGGCATCGGCTGCCGCTATGCGGCGATGCCGCTCGACTGGTTCGAGGCGAGACATGGCTGGGCCGAGCGCAACCGCGCCTATCTCGCCGCCGCGCTCGATCTGATCGAAGCCGCCGCCGGACGCGCGCTCGATGCGGCCGGCATCGGCCGCGATGCGATCGGCAGTATCGTCACGGTTTCGACCACCGGCATCGCCACCCCGAGCCTCGACGCGCTGCTCATCGAACGCATGGGATTGCCGCGGACGGTGCAGCGCCTGCCGATCTTCGGCCTGGGCTGCGCCGGCGGCGCGCTCGGCCTTGCCCGCGCCGCATCGCTCGCCACGGCGATGCCCGGCAAGGCGGTGGTGTTCGTCGTCGTCGAGTTGTGCACGCTGCAATGTCGCCGCGACGATTTCTCGCGCAGCAACATCGTCGCCACGGCCCTGTTTGGCGATGGCGCCGCCGCCGCGGTCCTGCGGTGCGACGACAATGCCGTCGGACCGGCCATTGTCGCCGCCGGCGAGCATATCTGGCCGCACAGCCTCGACATCATGGGTTGGGAGGTTGCCGACGACGGGCTCAAGGCGATCTTCTCCCGCGACATCCCGCGGCTGGTGGCGGGCGGGCTGGGCGGCGCCGTCGACGATTTTCTCGACCGCAACGGGCTGTCCCGCGGCGATATCGGCCGCTTCATCTGTCACCCCGGCGGCCCGAAGGTGATCGACGCCTACGAAGCCGTGCTCGGCCTGGCGCCGGGCGCGCTGGTCGAGGCGCGGCGTTCGCTCGCCCAATACGGCAACATGTCGGCCGCCTCGGTGATGTTCGTGCTCGAGCGCGTTCTCGCCGCGGCGCGCGATTCGGACGCGACGTGGGGCCACGCCTTGCTGATGGCGCTTGGGCCGGGGTTCAGCGCCGGCTTTGTCGCGCTCGCGCAGCAATGACGGTGTTTTGCGTCGTCATCGCCGCTGTTCTGCTCCAGCGCGGCGGCGAGCTGGTGCTGGCCCGCGTCAATACGGCGCGGCTCCTGCGGCGAGGGGCGATCGAAATCGACCGGGCCGGCTACAAATGGATTGTCGCGCTGCATATCGCCTGGCTGGTCGCGATGGTCGCGACGGTGCCGCCGGCGACCGCGCCGGAGTGGCCGTTGCTGGCGCTGTTCCTGGCGCTGCAGCTTGGCCGGGTATGGGTGATCGCCAGCCTCGGCCGGCGTTGGACGACCCGCCTGATCGCGTTGCCCGGCGCGCCGCTGGTCAGCGCCGGCCCCTATCGTTTTCTCAGCCATCCCAATTACCTGATCGTGGCCGGCGAAATCGCGGTGCTGCCGCTCGCGTTCGGCGCGGTCACGGTTGCGATCCTGTCATCTGCGTGTAATGGTGTGCTTCTCGCGCGCCGCATCCGGCTCGAACACGCGGCGCTCGGCCTTCCCCAGCCATCACATTCGCGAAACCCTGCCCCATCGTAGCTAGGTATGGGCGGGTTGGAAAAATCGTACTATTCCCTTATTATCAGTATTGAGAGGTATCTCGGGGCGTTATGGTGAATTTGGATCGCAGTTTCGGGTTTCTCGTGCACGACGTTGCCCGGCTTTACGGCCGTCGCTTCGACCGCAACGGGAGGCGGCTTGAGCTGACCCGGGCGCAATGCCGCACGCTGGGCTATCTCGCTCGCAACGAAGGGATCAACCAGGCCGGTCTTGCCGATCTGTTGGAGATCCGGCCGATGACCCTGGTTCGCCAGATCGACCGGATGCAGGAGGCCGGCTGGATCGAGCGCCGACCCGACCCGCGCGACCGCCGCGCACGAAAGCTGTTCCCGACCGACAAGGCACGACCGGTGCTCAGCCGCATCTGGGATGTCGCGACCGAAACCCAGGACCAGATTCTCGCCGCGCTGTCGCCGGACGAGGCCGACCAGCTGATCGACCTGCTGCGCCGGGTTCACGGCGCGCTCGCCGACCGGACGCCGCAGCGCTCGCGCGGGCTGTCGGGCAGTGCCAGCGCTTCGCCACTGCGATCGCGCCTGGCGGCGGCCGCACCGGCGATCGGGGGGTCGCGATGACGACCTCGACCGAGGGGGACGCCCCAACCCCACTCCTGCGCCGGGTCTTCGGCGACCGCGGCCGGCGGGTCGCCGCCCCGACCCGCCCGTTGCGGCAGCGCGTGCGCCTGCCGCTGATGCTGGCCGGCCCGATCGTCGTGGCCGTGGTGGCGAGCTGGTGGTACCTGACGAGCGGCCGCTATGTCTCGACCGACGACGCCTATGTTCAGGCGGCGCGCACGATGATCAGCGCCGATGTCAGCGGCCGGGTAGCGGCCATCGAGGTTCAGGAGAACCAGCGGGTCACCAAGGGCCAAGTGCTGTACCGCCTCGACCCCAACGCTTTTCAGGTGCAAGTCAACGACGCCAAAGCCCAGCTCGGCGTCGCCAAGCTGCAGGTCGAGGCGCTGAAGGCGACCTATCAGCTGAAGGTCGCGGACAACAAGTCGGCGCAGGAAACGCTCGACTACGCGCAGCGCGAGTATGACCGCCAGAAAAAGCTGGTGGGCCTCGGCGTGGCGTCGCAGGCGCAGTTCGACCAGGCGAGCAACGCACTTGAAGTCGCGCGGCAGCGCGTCGCCTCGACCAGGCACGATATCGGCAATGTATTGGCCCAGCTCGGCGGCAATCCCGACATCCCGATCGACGAGCACCCTTCGGTGCAGCGCGCCCAGGCGGTCGTCGATGCCAAGCAGATCGACCTTAACGACACGGTCATCCGGGCGCCGGAAAACGGCATCGTCACCAAGGTCGAGCAATTGCAGGTCGGCGATTACATCACCGCCGCGACCCCGGTGTTTTCGCTGATCTCGGACCGGCTGTGGGTCGAAGCCAATTTCAAGGAAACCGAGCTGACCCACATGCGGGCGGGCCAGGATGCGACGGTTGAGATCGACACCTATCCGGGGATCGAATTTCACGCCAAGGTAGCGAGCCTCAGCCCGGGTACCGGTTTGACCTTTTCGCTGCTGCCGCCGGAAAACGCGACCGGCAACTGGGTCAAGGTGGTACAGCGCCTGCCGGTGCGCCTGACGCTCGATAATGTCGGGCCGGAAATCCCCCTCCATGCCGGGCTCAGCGTGACGGTGGAAGTCGATACCAAGCATAAGCGCCCTTGGCTGGTGTGGCTGGAACGCGGTTATGACCGTTTCTTCGGATCGGCGCGAGCGGCCGAGACGAAACGGTGAGGGGGCGGCACCGGGGGGTGGCCGCGAGTTCCTGGGGGGCGCTCGCGGCACTGGCGGTTTTGCTCGCGGCTTGCAAGCAGGGACCTGATTTCCTTTCGCCCGCAGCGCCCGAGGAAAAGGGCTATATCGCCGCCGGCGACCCCGACGGGCCTGATGGCCAGCAGCGCTCGGCCCAACGCGTCGCGCTCGGCGCCAAGGTCGAGAGCGATTGGTGGACGTTGTTCCATTCGCCCGCGCTCGACCGGGTCATCAAGCAGGGGATCAGCGACAGCCCGAGCATCGCGCAGGCGACGGCCACGCTCGCGCAGGCGCGCGAGCAGGTTGTCGCTGCCGCCGGTGCCACGCTGCCGCAGGTCGACCTCCAGGCCGGGCTTGCTCGCCAGCAATTCAATGCCCAGCCGAGCGGGGTCAATCGCGTCCCGGTGCCGGTCACCGTCTATTCGATCGGCCCTTCGGTCAGCTATGCGCTCGATGTCTTCGGCGGCATCAAGCGGCAGGTCGAGGGCCAGTCGGCGCGCGCGGATGTCAGCGACTACCAGCTCGCCGCCGCCTATCTCTCGCTCACCGGCAACATTACCACGCAGGCGGTCACGATCGCCGGGCTGCGCGCCCAGATCAAGACGGTCGAAGGCATTATTGCCGACGACGAGAAGAACGTCCGATTGGTGAAGACCCAGCAGGCCGGCGGCACCGCAACGATGGTCGACGTGACCACCGCGGAAAGCCAACTCGCCAACGATCGCACGCTGTTGCCGCCGCTGCGCCAGCAGCTGAGCGTCGCGCGGGACGCGCTGACGGTCTACGTCGGCAGGATTCCGGCCGATTGGTCCCCGCCCGATTTCGATCTCCGCGACCTGACCTTGCCCACGGTCGTGCCGCTTAGCCTGCCCTCGGAACTGGTGCGGCAGCGCCCCGATATCCTTGCGGCCGAAGCGCAGCTCCATGCCGCCGCCGCAGATGTCGGCGTCGCTACGGCGAACCTCTACCCAAACTTCACGCTCAATGCCAACGTGCTGCAGAGCGCCACCCACCTCAGCAATTTTTTCTCCGGGATCTACACCGCCTACAATATCGGTGCCGCGATGGCGGCGCCGATCTTCCACGGCGGCGCCCTCGAAGCGCAGCAGCGCGCGGCCAAGCATGCCTTCGACGCGGCCTGGGCGGCCTACCGGCAGACGGTGATCCAGTCATTCGGCCAGGTCGCCGACCTGCTGCATGCGCTGGCCCACGACGACGAGGCGGTGAAAACGCAGCGCGCGGCCCTCGCTGCGACCGAGCAGGCGCTGAAATTGGCCCGGCTCAGCTACTCGGCCGGCAACACCACGCTGCTGCAGTTGCTCGATCCCGAGCGGCAGATGCAGCAGGCGCGTCTCGGCCTCGTCCGCGCCGAGACGCAGCGGCTGATCGACACCGCGCAACTGCTGGTCGCGCTGGGAAGCGGCTGGTGGAACACGCCGCCGACCGCACCCAGCGCCGACACGCTGCCGAAACGCACCGTACCTGTGTCGCCGACCGCCTACCCGGCGCCGGCCTCGATCCTGCCGCCGGAGCCGGAAAAGAAATAGCGACACCCAGCCGCGTCAGCCAGGTGCGCCCTGCGAAACGGAGGGTTCGCGGGTTTCGGAGGGCCCCTTACCGTCATCCCCGCGAAAGCGAGAATTCAGGGGCCTTACGCGTCGAGCGCGGCGATAGAACCGTTTCCTCTAGAACCTTAGCTGTTTAGGCCGAATCGCTTTGTGTACGGCCTTGGCCCGGCTCGACCCGGCCATCCATGGCTTTTCCTCCGACATTCGTAAATTAAAGATGTGGACCCGCGGGAGGGGAACTGCTTTGAGGCTTCGAGCTAAATAGATCGTGCTCTAGCTTAGCGGCCGGCCGTGGCGGGCGATAAATTCGGGGAAGGCGTCCTCGGCCTGGGCGCCGCGCACGACATGGGTGGTGAAGTGGCGCTCGGCCTCGTACTGCTCTTCGAGGTTCTGGCTCATCTGCTTGAGCATCAGCGACTTGATGCCGATCACCGCTGCGCGGTTGT
>DASQGR010000265.1:0-6123 GCA_035632515.1 Allostellaceae bacterium
ACATCGTCGTCAACGGGTCGAGCAATCGGGAGAATTGCGATCGCGTCGCGGCGCAGGTCTCGGCGCTCGGGGTCGAGGCGGTGGTGCTGATGGGCGATGTCGGCACTGCCGACGAGGCGAAGCGGCTTGCAGGTGAAGCGCTGGCCCGGTTCGGCACCATCGACATTCTCGTCAACAACGCCGCGATCCGGCCGCATCAGGGGTTTCTCGAGATCAGCGACGCCGATTGGCACCGGGTCATCGATGTCGACCTCAACGCGGCGATGCTGTTCGCCCGTGCTTTTCTGCCCGGCATGTGCGCCCAAGGCTGGGGTCGCATTGTCAACTTCACCGGATTGAACGCGATCATGGGCAATCCCGCCGGCGCGCATATCTCGGCGGCAAAGCACGGGGTCTGGGGCTTGACCAAGGCGCTCGCCCGCGAATTCGGGCCCAACGGGGTGACGGTCAACGCGATCTCGCCGGGGCCGATCGCCGCCGACGGCGAGAATTTGAAGAGCCCGCGCCGGGCATCCGCGATCGCCCGCGTCCCGCTCGGCCGCCAGGGCAGCAACGAGGAAATCGCCTCGGTCTGCGGCATGCTGTGCTCGCAGGAAGGTTCCTACGTTTCCGGCCAGATGATCGCGGTCAGCGGCGGCGGGGTGACGTGACGCCGCTGAGGATTGCTGCGACTCCGACGGCTAAGCCGGCATCTCCAGGAGCTTGCCGAGGCCGGGGATGCGGTCTTTGCTGCCGAGGCGGCGCAGCATTGCCCATACTGCGGCCTGGTTGGTGGTGACCACCGGCTTGTTGAACTCGCGCTCCCAGGCGGGGATCGAGGCCATGGTCGGGAAATTGCCGCCGGGCACGATAAACGCCTCGATCTCCGGCCGGTTGATGCGGGCGAAGGCGTCGCGGGCGTTCTCCGGGCCGAGCTTGCCGATCATGTAGGAATCGGTCGCGGCGAACCCCTCGAGCGCGGCGATCTCGAGGCCGTGCTTGCCCTCGAAATAGTGCCGGGCGCGGGCGTTGACCTCCTCCGAGTAGGGCGACACCAGCGCGACATGCCGTGCCCCCAGCGCTCGCATAGCCTCGCCGATCGCCATTGCCGAGGTGATGGCCGGCAGCCCCGACGCGCCGGTGATCCGGGCGCAGGTGGTTTCGTCGTAATCGTCGGCGAACAGGCAGGCGGAGGTCTGGATCAGCGCGATGATCTCGACCCGTGCGGTGCCGAGCAGCTTCGCCTGGTACTCGACATCGGCGTCGAGCGGCGGGGAGAAGGGCGACTCGCCGTGGCTCTGGCTGAGCACCCGCCCGTAATGCGCCTGGCATATATCGGCGGGCAGCAGATGGCTGTATTCGATCTCGACGGTGGTGTTGGTCGAGGGGATGAGAGCGCCGAAATGTCGGGTCATGGGCGTTGCCTTTCGCAAACGGGCGGGTAGGTCAGGGTGCGCCGAACGTGTCCTTGGCAAAGCCGATCAACACGCGCAGGTATTCCTCGCCATCGGCTGGAAACCGGTCGATTCCGATCCGCACGCGGTAATCATGCGCGTATTCGGAAAGCTCGGCCATGCCGTCGAATTCGTCGAGCCAGCCGCAGATCGCCTGGTACTCCTTGTAGGCCGGGGTATCGCGCCGGGCGCGCAGTTCGTCGGCGAGCTTTTGCAGCAGTTTGGCCGCGGCGGCGCTTTGCTCATCGGCCGGGTTCTCGCCCAGCTTCCTGATGCGCCAGTCGGCGGTTCGCTCCAGTTCCACCGCTTCGAGCAGGTCGGCGTCGGGCATCGGCTGGCTCTCGTCTTCGTTCCGCCGCGGCGGAAACTGATCTAGCATACCGTTAATCGCGCCAACCGGGAGATGCCGAGATGACGTCGCTGCCGCTCAACGGTTTTACCGTCCTTGATCTGACCGCCCATCGCGCCGGCCCCACTGCGGTGCGCCAGCTCGCCGATTGGGGCGCCAATGTCATCAAGATCGAGGCGCCGGGCCCGCAGATCGACGCCACCGGCAGCCGCCGCGACGGGCCGGACTTCCAGAACCTGCACCGCAACAAGCGTTCGATCACCCTCAATCTCAAGACCAAGGAAGGTCTCGCGATCTTCATGAAGATGGCCGAGAAGGCCGATGTCGTCGTCGAGAATTTCAAATCGACGGTAAAGCATCGGCTCGGCGTCGATTACGAGGCGGTAAAGAAGGTCAACCCGCGCATCGTCTACGGCAGCATTTCGGGGTTCGGCCAGGATGGGCCCTATGAAGGCCGGCCCGGGGTCGACCAGATCGCCCAGGGCATGGGCGGGCTGATGTCGATCACCGGGTTGCCGGGCCAGGGGCCGATCCGCGTCGGCATCGCGATCAACGACACCTCGGCCGGTCTGCTGCTCGCCAACGGCATCACCCTGGCGCTGCTCGCGCGCGAGCGCACCGGCGAGGGGCAGTGGGTGCATACCTCGCTCTTGGAAGCGCAGATCTACATGCTCGATTTCCAGGCCTCGCGCTACACGATGAAGGGCGAGGTGGCGAAGCAGGAAGGCAATTTCCACCCGACCTCGCCCGGCACCGGCATGTTCAAGACCGCGGACGGCTTTATCAACATCGCCGCCTCCGGCGACAATCTGTGGAAGAAATTCTGCGAGGTGTCGGGCGACAAGGACCTCGCCTCGAACCCCGATTTCGCCACCGTGCCGCTGCGCGCCAAGAACCGTGCCGCGCTGATCGCCCACCTCAACGATGTCGTCGCCAGCAAGCCGAGCCAGTTCTGGGTCGACGAGCTCAACAAGGCCGGCGTGCCATGCGGACCGATCAACACGATCGACCAGACCTTCGCCGACCCGCAGGTCAAGCATCTCGGCATCCGCCGCCCGGTCGACCACCCCAAGCTCGGCACCTTCGACATTGTCGGCCAGCCGATCCACATGAGCGCCTACCCGCAGCCCGAGCGCCTCAAGCCGACCCCCGACCAGGGCCAGCATACCGATGAGGTGCTGCGCGAATTCGGCTACGACCAGGCAGCGATCGCCGCGCTGCATGAGAAGGGCGTGGTCTAGAAACGCGTCGTCATTGCGAGGAGCGCAGCGACGAAGCAATCTCGATCCATCGAGCGTAGCCGGAAGGAGATTGCTTCGCTTCGCTCGCAATGACGGGGGAAATGGCCGATGCCGAACGCTTTGGATCGCGTTCGCGTGCTCGACTTCACGACGACGATCGCCGGGCCGCATTGCACGCGGCTGATGGCCGATCTCGGCGCCGAGGTGATCAAGATCGAGGCGCCCGAAGGCGACATGATGCGCACGCGCCTGCCGCTGCGGAACGGCGCCAGCACCTCGTTCGGCCAGCTCAACACCGGCAAGAAAAGCCTCGTCCTCGATCTCAAGCGGCCGGAGGCGGTGGCGGTGGTGCGGCGGCTGGTCAGGACCGCCGATGTCGTGGTCGAGAATTTCCGCCCCGGGGTGATGGCCCGCTTCGGCCTCGACTATGCAAAGCTGCAGCCGGTCAATCCGGCGCTTGTCTACTGTGGGATTTCGGGCTACGGCCAGACCGGGCCATCGGCGGGCCTGCCGGCCTATGCGCCGGTGATCCATGCCAGCTCGGGCTACGATATGGCGCAGATTGCGCACCAGCTCGAACCGCGGCGGCAGGATTTCTGCGGCATCTTCATCGCCGACGTGCTCACCGGCACCTACGCCTTCGGCGCGATCGCCAGCGCGTTGGTGCAGCGCCAGGCGACCGGCATCGGGCAGATGATCGACGTGTCGATGCTCGAAAGCATGCTGAGCCTCACCCTCAGCGAGCTGCAGAACGCGCAGTTCGAGGTGCCGCCGCCGGGGCGGCCGATCTTCGGCCCGGTCGCGACGCGGGATGGCTACGTCAACCTCTCGGTCGCCAGCGAGCGGACGTTCCAGAATTTGGCGGCGGCGGCCGGCCGCAACGACTGGATCACCGACCCGCGCTTTGCGAAATACGTCGATCGCCGCAACAATTGGGGCGCGCTGATGGACGAGGTCGAGGCGTGGTCGCAGACGCTGCTGACCGCCGAGGTGCAGGCGGCCTTTGAGCGCAACGGGGTGCCGTCATCGCCCTACCGCACGGTCAAGGAGGCGATGGAGGACCCGCAATTGGCCCATCGCAACGCGCTCGCCGAGATTCACGACAAGGGCGGCCGCTTCCTGGCGCTGAACCCGCCGTTCCGGATGTCGGGGTCGCGCGCGGCGGCGCAGGAGTTCGTCGCCTCTCTCGGCGAGCACAGCGCCTCGGTACTGGCGGAGGCCGGCTATTCCGCCACCGAAATCGCCGCGCTGGCCGAGGCCGGGGTCACGAAGGTCGTGTGAGGTTTTCCGCGGCATCGTGGGGAGCTGACGGGCGCGGTCGTTCGGGCGGCTTCTTCACGGCGGCCGGCGAAGGCGCAACCCCGCAGCCTTGAGCACGATCTTTTTAAATCGAAACCTCGGAGCAGCTCCCCTCTCGCGGGCTTGACCCGCGGGTCCACGTCTTCCCTTTTGCGAACGTCCGAGGAAAAGGCGTGGATGGCCGGGTCAAGCCCGGCCAAGGCGGTACACAAAGCGACTCGATCTAAACAGATAAGGCTCTCGCCTAGCTCTTCGGTCGCGGCGACAGGTGCGGGGCGTCTAGGCCGACCCCGACGAGATGGCCGAACAATGCCTCGAGCTTGCGGCGGTCCGCCTCGGGCAGCGGCGGTTTCAACAGCGAATCGATATTGGTCTTGAGATGCGCCGGGCTGCCGGTGCCGAACAGCACCGTGTTCACCCCCGGCTCGTGACGGACATAGCGATAGGCGGCATCGATGACGCTGCTCGCGCCGCCCTCATGGACGAGGAAGCCGAGCGGATCGTCGCTGTCGGCGAGCGCGGCCGAAACCTGCGCCTGGGCCGCCAGCTCGCGCATCGTCGCGGCGAGCCGGCCCGGCTGCGAGAAGATGTTGCGCACGGCGAACATCAGGAGCGTACCGACCTTGTGCTCGCGGGTGCGCGGAAAGACCCGGATCCGCGCGTTCTGGTGCATCATCGAAAACCCGACCATGACGACGTCCCACACCCCGTCGGCGGCGGCGCGGTGCAGCATGTCGTGCTGAAGGTCGTTGGGCGCGGTCTCGGTGATGCCGAGAAAGCGGAATTTGCCTTTCTCCTTCTCGCGCAGCAGCACCGGGGCGAGGTGCTCCAGCGCATGGTCGTAGGTCGCCGGCGGCACCCCGTGGAGCTGATAGACGTCGATGTAATCGGTGTCGAGCTGGCGCAGCGAATTGTCGAGGCTGGCGACGATGCCTTGCGGGTCGGCGCGGCCGCTCGACCATGAAAACGGCGCCTTGGTGCAGACGACGATCCGGTCGCGCGGTATCGCCTTGATCGCCTTGCCGAGCACCGCCTCGGTGCCGTAGGCCGCGGCGGTGTCGAACAGATTGACCCCGAGCCCGAACGCCTGGTGGATGATCGCGATGGCGCCGTCTTCGCTGCCGCCGGTGCCGAGCCCCAGCCGGCTGAACCCGCCGCAGCCGAGCCCGGCGACGCTGACCTCGAGCCCGGTGCGGCCGAGCGTGGTGTAGTCCATCACGATTTCTCCAAGGTGCGATTGCGCGGGGTCTGAGATTGCGCAGAGCCTAAACTGCCGGCACGTTGCCAAGCCAGCCTCGATCTACGTCGGTTTGATCTGCCGCTAAGAACGCCCCACGCGATCCACATCGCGGTGGCGCAACGGATGGGCGCAACCCTTGTCACCTTCGATCGCGCGCTGGCCGCGGCGGCGCGGACCCTGGGCGTGACGGTCGCCGATACCTGACCGGCGCGCGGGGGGATTGCCGCTATGCGCGCAGATAGTTCATGCTGCCTTCAATATTCCGGGGAGCGAAGCCATGAAGCTCGACGATGTCGTCAATATCGAAGACCTGCACCAGATGGCGAAACGGCGCCTGCCGAAGATCGCTTTCGACTTCATCGAGGGCGGGCTCGAGGACGAGCGCGGCCTCGAAACCAACACCAACGCCTTTCAAAAGCACCAATTGCTGCCGCGCTACCTCGTCGACGTGTCAAGGCGCGACCAGACCAAGACGATCTTCGGCCAGACCTTCAACAGCCCGTTCGGCATCTCGCCGACCGGTGGAGCGGGGCTGTTCCGCTACCATGCCGATCTGATGCT
>DASQGR010000266.1:0-2675 GCA_035632515.1 Allostellaceae bacterium
CCCGGTAATGCCTGATGTGCCCGGCGCCGCGGCGAGGCCGGCGCAACCCCTCAATCTCGCCGCCGTGGTGGGCGCGCCGGCCCTGGCGCAGATGCAGCCGGTCGCCGCGGGTAACGGCAATGGCGGAACCGGCGGCGACGATCGCGGCCGCTTTGCCCAGGCTTTCGCTGCGGCCGACCCGGGCATCGTCGGCGCGCTGAACGGCAATCGCGGGGCCGCGGCAGCGGTGAACCCCCCCGTTGCCGCGAATACGGGACCGACCCTCGAGGCACCGGGCAGCGTCGCCGATCAGGTCTCGGGCCAGCTGGTGAGGCTTGTGTCGGGCGATTCGCGCGAGATGGTGATGCGGCTGCATCCGCCCGACCTCGGCGATCTGACGGTGCGGGTCGCGGTCAGCGGGCGCGACGTCCAGGCCTGGTTCGAGTCGCCGCAGCCGCAGGTGCAGGTCGCGATCAGCCAGGCCATCGGCCAGCTTCATGCCGATCTCGGCAGCGCCGGCTACAGCCTCAACGGCGCATGGGTCGGGGCCGATGCGTCAAATGCGCGGCGGGAGGGCATGGCGCCGCCGGTGCCGCTGCCGGCGCGCGATATTGCCGAGCCGCCGGGGTTCGGGCGGGCGGGTGCCGCGGCGCCCCGGTCTTCCGCATCGGGGCTGAACATCTATGTCTGACCCAGTCGATCTGGCCGCATCGGGATCCGGCTTCAGCCTGATCGGCGGCTCCGGGCCCGGACGCAACCGGCTGGCGGTGCTGGAGCCGACGCTGCAGCGCATCAACGACCGGTTCGCCCGCTACCTGCGCGCCGCGCTGCTGCAGCACTTGCGGCGCGCAGTGGTGGTTGCCCCGGCCGGCATCGAGGTTGTCGAGCATCGTGAGCTGATGGAGCGGCTCAACACGCCGACCCACCTGACCCTGGTCAATATGAAGCCGCTGCAAGGGACAATCGTGCTGATGATCGACGCCGGGCTGGTGGTGGCGATCGTCGAGACGCGGTTCGGCGGCAACGGCCGCTTTCCGATCAACGTCGCCAACCGCGATTTCACCCCGTTCGAGCTGAAATCGATGCGCCGCGTCGTCGAGACCACCCTGGAGCAGCTCGCCCTCGCCTGGGAGCCGTTCGGCAAGATCGAGATCGAGATCCTGCGACACGAGACCAACCCGCAGTTCGCCGCCTTCGCCGCCGCCGACGAGCACATCCTGGTCAACGCTTTCGATGTCACCGTCGAGCACGGCAAGGGCACCTTCGCCACGTACATTCCCTATGCCGCGGTCGAGCCGCTGCAGGAGCAACTGGTGTCGGGTCTCGCCTCCGATGCGCCCGATCAGGATTTGCGCTGGGCCGAGGCGCTGAAGGGCGGGGTTGAGCAGGCGGCGATCACCCTCAATGTCGAGCTCGGCAAGATCGACATCAGCGTCGGCGACCTGGTCGCGCTGCGGCCGGGCAACGTGTTCGAGATGGATCGGCCCGAGAGCCTCATCGTCGAGGCTGGCGGAGTGCCGCTGTTTCGCGGCCGCTGGGGCCGGCACGGGCGCAAGATCGGGGTCATGATCGAGGAGCGGCTGGCGTCGTCGCCAGACCCCTCGGCCGGGGCGTGGGCCGATAGCGGCAAGGGGAACGGCCGATGATCGACGATCCTCCGGCCGAGGCGACGACCGCCGCTGAAAGTGCCGGGGAGGCATCGCCGTTTGCGACGCTGGAGCCGCAGGCGCCCGGCACGGTGCCGGCGACCGGCAACGGCAACGGCGTCGGCGCGGGGATCCCGCCGGGCCGCCTCGATCTGGTGTTCGACGTGCCGGTGTGTCTCTCGGTCGAACTCGGCCGCACCGAGGTTCTGATCCGCGATGTCGTCAATCTCGGCCGCGGCTCGATCATCGAGCTCGACCGCGGACCGGGCACGCCGCTCGACGTGCGCGTCAACGGCGTGCTGATCGGGCGCGGCGAGGTCGTGCTGGTCAATGCCGAGCGGCTGGGCTTGCGGTTTGTCGAGGTCGTCAGCCAGGCCGAGCGGGTGAAGCGGCTGGGTTAGAGGCACGAGGCGGGGTCACACATGGGGGAAGTATCGCAGGCCGCTCACGGCGCGCTGCTGACGATCTTCTACGTCGCCGGCCCGATCCTCGGGGTGATCCTGGTGATCGGGGTCGTCGTCGCGGTGTTCCTTGCGGTGACGCAGATCAACGAGCCGACCCTGAGCTTTGTCCCCAAGTTTTTCGCCACGGCGCTGCTGCTCGCGGTGCTGGGGCCCTGGCTGCTGCGCCAGCTTGAGGATTTCACCGTCCTGATCCTTACCGGCCTGCCGGGGATGTTGTCGTGAGCGTCCCGGCGGCGCCGGCAGCGGCGAGCGGCTTCAACATCGCCGCGCTGCGCCGCAACCTGCCGTCGCTGGCGGGCCCGCTCGGGTTTGTCCTCATCCTGGCGATGGTGGTGGTGCCGTTGCCGCCGTTCGGCCTCGACATCCTGTTCACCTTCAACATCTGCTTTGGGCTGATGATCCTGTTGGCGGCCCTCTATACGACCAAGCCGACGGATTTTTCCGCGTTTCCGACCTTGCTGTTGATGACCACCTTGCTGCGGCTGTCGCTCAACGTCGCCGCCGCGCGGGTCATTCTGCTCGATGGCTACCAGGGCGCCGATGCGGCGGGGCGGGTCATCGAAAGCTTTGGCGCCTATGTCGTCGG
>DASQGR010000267.1:0-8978 GCA_035632515.1 Allostellaceae bacterium
CGCGCGCCGCCGCCCAGGGCATTCCCTACCAGCAGGCGCACGACGATCTGCTGCGCGAGAAGCAGCCGATGCTGCAATACACGACGCCGGAAAAGATCGCGGGCCTTGCGGTGTTCCTGTGCAGCGACGCGGCGTCGACGATGACCGGATCGGCCTATTCGATCGACGGCGGCTGGGTGGCGCAGTAGCGGCTCCCGGTTTCACAATCGATTCGCAGCGCGTTGCCGCCGCTCGCCGGAAGCGCGGCGAAGCCGTATCGATTTACAAAGAGACAGTGAGGCGGTGAGAGGCCCAACCGCCGCAACCTCACCGTCTCGCTGTCTCATCGTGAATTTATCGGCGCTACGCGCCGCTCTGGAATGACGGAAGAGATCAAGCGGCGTCCACCATGACGATTTCCGCGTCTTCCTTTGCCGTGACGGTCAGTACCGCCTCGTCTTCGATCGCGAGCCCGTCACCGGTTTCCGCAGCGACGCCGTTGACCTCGACCTTGCCCGCGGCCGGCACGAGATAGGCGTGGCGGCCGGCGCCGAGGCGGTATTCGGCGCTCTGCCCGGCCTTCAATGTCGCGCCGAGCACCCGGGCCGAACTGCGAATCGGCAGCGCGTCGCCGTCGCCCGCAATGCCGCTTGCCAGCGTGACGAAGCGCCCGGCGCGGTCGCCTTTCGGGAACGGCCGCGTGCCCCAGGCCGGCGCACCGCCCTTGGCGTCGGGGATGATCCAGATCTGGAACAGCCGGGTCGGGCCGGGCTCGCGGTTATATTCGGCGTGGCGGATGCCGGTGCCG
Source organism: Allostellaceae bacterium (assembly GCA_035632515.1). Lineage (GTDB taxonomy): Bacteria > Pseudomonadota > Alphaproteobacteria > ATCC43930 > CGMCC-115725 > DATARH01. The sequence goes on from DASQGR010000267.1 coordinate 788, forward strand.
GCGCTCATCACCTGCACGTCGCCGGCCTCGGTGCGCCCGGTATTGCCGAGGCTGTCCCGATGGGTGATCGCGCCCTCGCGGACATAGGTGATGATCTCCATGTCGGCGTGCGGGTGCGGGTCGAAGCCGGTGCCGGGGGCGATCAGGTCGTCGTTCCACACGCGCAGCTTGCCCCAATGCACCCGCTCGGGGTCACGGTAGTCGGCGAACGAGAAATGATGGCGGGTGTCGAGCCAGCCGAGATTGGCGCCGCCGAGACTGTCGTAGGGTCTAAGTTCGATCATGGTCCGATTCCATCGCCGGGGGATTTGGCTCGATAGATGGGAAGCGCCGGGCCGGGCGGCATCGCCACGAATGGCCTCGCAGACAAATCGCCGGTTGATGTCGCCGGCGGAAGCATGCTTTGCATCCCCGTGATGAAATCCTAGGCACATCGGGTCCGCTCGCCGGCCGCAAGCAATCGCCATGGGAAGGAACGCCATGCAGAGCGGCCGATGATCGGCAGGCTATCCGGCTCGACGTTGCTCGCGCCGTTTCAGGTCCGCAGCTTTCGCTTTCAGTTTCCGGCGGACCTGCTGATCTCCTGGGGCATCGAGATGGAGAACCTGGTGCTCGGCTGGTACATCCTGGTCGAGACCGGATCGGTGCTGCTGTTGAGCCTGTTCTGGGCGCTGCAGTATCTCGGCACGCTGCTCGCGCCGCTGTTCGGGATGGCGGGCGACCGGCTCGGCCATCGCACCATTCTCTGCGCGATGCGGCTGCTCTATGCCGGGCTGGCGCTGACGATGATGACGCTGGCCTTCACCGGCCTGCTGCACCCGCTCCAGGTGTTCATCATCGCCACGTTGGCGGGCCTGCTGCGCCCGTCGGACCAGGCGATGCGCAACGCCCTCGTCGCCGAGACGATGCCGCCGGACCGGCTGATGGCGACGATGGGGGTGTCGCGCACGACCCAGGATTCGGCGCGGATTTTCGGTTCGCTCGCCGGCGCCGGGCTGTTTGCCCTGTTCGGCATGGGGCCGGTCTATCTGGCGATCAGCCTGTTCTACGGAAGCGGGTTTCTGCTGACCCTGGGGGTCGGCGGCGCCCGGCGCGGCGTTGCCGGCGCGCAGCCAACCTTGTGGCGCGACCTGATCGACGGGCTCGCTTATGTTTGGGACACCCCGGTGTCGCTCGCATCGGTCTGGTTGGCGCTGCTGGTCAATCTGACCGCGTTTCCCTTCACCAGCGGGCTGCTGCCCTATGTCGCGCGCAACGTCTATCACATCGGGCAAACCGGGCTTGGCCTGCTGGTGGCGAGCTTTGCCTTCGGCTCGCTGATCGGCTCGGTGACCGTCAGCATCGCCGGCCGCTCGCTGCGCCCGGCGCGGATGATGATCGTCTTCGCCCTTGCCTGGTACGCACTGCTGCTGGTGTTTGCCCATATGCCGGGGCCGGGCAGCGCCCGGGCTGCCTTGGTGCTGGCCGGCATCGCCCAAAGCCTCAGCCTGGTGCCGATGTCGGTGCTGCTGCTGCACAGCGCCGGCGAGCGCTATCGCGGCCGGGTCATGGGGGTGCGGATGCTGGCGATCTACGGCGTGCCGCCCGGGCTGCTGGCGGCGGGTGCGCTGATCGACCGGATCGGCTTCGCCGCGACCGTGTCGCTTTATTGCCTGGTCGGCAGCATGCTCACGGCGGCGATCGCGCTGCGCTGGCGCGACGCGTTGTGGCCGCTCAACGCACCGGCGAACGCCCGCTGAAATCACCCGTCGCCAGACGCGGAGGCGCCGGGACGGTCAGTGTTTCGCGGCCCGCCGGTTTTCATAGACCTGGAGATGCGCATAGGCGGCGCGCAACAGCGGCGTCGCCACCCCGAGCGCGATCGCCCGGCGGCGCATATCGCCAAGGATCCAATCGGCCTCGGTGCGCGACCCGGTGTCGAGGTCGTAACGCATCGAGGCGCTGTTGATGCTGCCCTTTTCGGTCAGCATCTTGCCGACCCCTTCGCGGTGCGCTGGGCGCGGCGAGTAGCCGGCAGCCTCGGCTACCGCCTGGTTCTCGGCAAGAAGTTGGCGCACCAGCATCTCGCCGTCCTCGGTCGCCGCGATCTCGCCGATATTGCCGCGCATCAGGCAATTTATCCCGGCCATCGTCGTGATCATGACGAATTTCTCCCACATATCGAGCATCACGTTCTCGCTCGCGGGGGCGGTGACGGGGGTGCTCTCGAACTCGGCGGCGATCGCCTTGGCGCGCTCGCTGACCCCGCCCTTGCGCTCGCCAAAGGCGATGCCGGAGAGCCGGTTGTGATGATTGATGCTGCCGTCCGGCCGCAGGGTAGCGCCGACAAAGGCGACGCCGCCGAGCACGGCCTCGGCCCCGAACACCGCCTCGAGCCGGTCGAGATGCACCAGCCCGTTGAGCAGCGGCAGCACCGCCGTCTGCGGGCCGACCGCAGGACGGATCGCCTCGATTGCCTGGTCGAGGTCGTAATGCTTGGCGGTCAGGATGACGAGGTCATAGCCGCCGCCGAGGCGATCGGCGGTGACCAGCTGCGGTTTGACGGTGAAATCGCCGAGCTGACTGGTCACCTTGAGCCCGTGCTCGGCCAGCAGCGCGGCGCGGGCCGGCCGCACGAGAAAGGTGACGTCGCGGTCGGCCTCGGCCAGCCGTCCGCCGAAATAGCCGCCGACCGCACCGGCGCCCAGCACGAGGATGCGCATTTTCGTTCTCCCATGAGCAATTTACAGATAACGACCGCGAGGGCGCGAGGTCCCGTCGATTGCCAAGTGCCTGAACGGCATCGGCGCGGAACTGGCGATGCGCTTGAGGGTCCTCGGCACCGGCGGGTGCCGCTGCTGGGTAAACGTGCACGCCCATGACGACGCCGGGATCGCCCGCGCACAGACGGCGGAAGAAATTGCCGCTATCCGGCGGCTCGGAACCCGACGGCGCTCAGCGCGCGTTACGGGCGGTAACCAGCGCCAGCCCGCGCAGCACGTCGAGCGCCTGGGTCAGCTGCTCGTCGGTGGCGGTGCCGAGATCGCCGGTGGCGACCGATTCTTTCGGATCGGGCTTGGCTGGCGTCCCATTCGCGTTCGGCGGCGCCGGCTTGGGCGGGGTGCTGCCGGACGCGGCGCCGGGCGCCGGCGGTGCGTTCGCCGCGGGCGTCGGGTCGGTATTCTTCAGCGCACCGCGCAGATCGGCCTCACGCCGGCTGAGCCCCTGGGCCAGCCGTTCCAGCTTCAGCGGTCCGACGACCAGGTCGGGGTCGAGCCCCTTGCCCTGGATCGGCTTGCCGCTCGGCGTCAAGAAGCGGGCGGTGGTCAGGCGTATTGCGCCATTGCCGTTCAGCGGGATCAGCGTCTCGATCGAGCTTTCGCCAAAGGTCTTGGTGCCGACCAGGATGGCGCGGTGATTTTCCTGCAGGGCCGCGGCTACCAACTCGGCCTCGCGCGCGGTTCCGCCATTGACCAGCGCAACGATCGGCAGCCCGTTGGCGAGATCGCCGGGAGTGGCGGCGATCTTTTTGCTGCTGTCGCTCTTGCGGCCCTTGATGGTGGTGATGTCGCCCTTGTCGATAAAGGCGTCGGCTGCCGCCACTGCCACGTCGAAATCGCCGCCCGGGTCGTTGCGCAGGTCGAGAACAAAGCCGATCAGGTTCTTGCTCGCCTTCTGCTGCAGATCCTGCACCGCGGCGGTCAGCGCCGCCTGTGTCGCGCCGTCGAACCCGGCGAGGCGGATATAACCGATATTGCCGCCCTCGACATGGGAGGTCACGGTCGTCAACTTGCCGGCCGCCCGCTTCATCGTGATCTCGGTCGGGGCGCCGGTGCCGCGCCGCAGCATCAGCGTGACCTCGCTGTCGACCGGTCCGCGCAGCCGCTGCTCGACCTCGGCGAGGCTCAAGTCGAAGACCGGCTCCTTGTCGATCGCAAAGATCGCTTCACCCGGCTTGATCCCGGCTGCCGCCGCGGGCGAGCCGTCGCGCGGCGAGACGACCTTCAGCTGCCCGCCGTCGAAGGTGACGACCAGGCCGATCGACGCCGTCGCGGCGCTGCCGATCGATGGCGCCTCCTGCGCCTGCTGCGCCTTGTATTCTTCCTCGCTCAGATAGACCGAATGCGGATCGAGCCCCGACAGCATCCCGGCAATCGCCGTTTCGACCAGCCGCCGATCGGCGACCGGCTCGACCGCATCCTGGCGGATCCGCTCGAACGCCTCGCCAAACAGATTGAGCTGCTCGTAGACGCCGCCCTTGCTGCTCTTCGCCTGGGGAAGGGCGGCGGTCGGCGCGAGCAGCGCCAGCAGCACCAGCGTGGGCACCCATTTACGCATGCGGATCGACTCCATGAAGGCGCCAGCACACTAGCCAAAGTCCCGGCTATTGCAATGGTCTCACCAAGCTGTGCGGGCAGGGCAGGGAACCTGCTAAACCGCCGGTAACGGCGCCGCCGGCACCCGGCACCCGGAGGTCGAGACGGAACGCTTCGGCCCGGGCCGAAGCGACCGCTGCGATCGACCGTCGTGATCGACCGTCGCGGCAAAGCGCTGTATACGGAGGCTATGAGCGTCGTTACTCGTATTCTCGTCGGGGCCCGCCATTTGTCGTTCGGCGGGCCGTTGGGTCACCTCCTCGCGCGCGTCGCCGAGCACCTGCCGCATTGGCATACCCCGACCGACCATGAGGGCCGGCCGGCCGATAACGGCCACGGCGATCCGCGCCGGCGCGTCACCTTCACGATCGCGGTCATCGCCCTCGGCGCCAAGATGGCAAAGGCCGACGGCGAGGTGACCCGCGACGAGGTCGCCGCCTTCAATGATGTGTTCAGCGTGACCCCCGGGGAAGAGGCGCATATGCACACGATCTTCGACCTGGCGCGGCGCAGCACCCACGGGTTCGAGAGCTATGCCCGCCAGGTCACCCGCCTGTTCGCCGACGACCGCGCGGTGCTGGAAGATTTGCTCGGCGGGCTGTTCCACATCGCGCTGGCCGATGGCCAGGTTTGCGCCGCCGAGGATGCCTACCTGCGCGAGGTCGCCCACCTGTTCGGCTTCGACGCCGCCGAGTATGCCCGCATTCGCGCCGTCCATGCCGGCGCCCCGGCCGAGCTCGCCGAAGACCCGCACGCCATTCTCGGCGTCGGCGCCGGCGCTTCGGTCGAGGAAATTCGCGTCGCCTACCACCGCCTGGTGCGCGACAACCACCCCGACCGGCTGATGTCGCAGGGCCTGCCGCCGGAATGCCTGGCGCTCGCCACGGCGCGGATCGCGCGCATCAATGCCGCGCATGACCGGCTCACCAAGGCGGCAGCCTACCGCTCATGATGACCGAGACGAGCGGGATGGCATGAGCGGGCCGGCGATCCGCGACCGTCCCTCTCCGAACCACGACAGCCGCGGCGAGGCCATCGGCGGACCGCCGCGCATCGACATGCTGGTGCTGCATTACACCGGGATGCAAAGCGCCGCGGCGGCGCTCGACAGGCTGTGCGATCCCGAGGCGCGGGTCAGCTCGCACTATGTTGTCGACGAGGACGGCGCGGTGTGGCGCCTGATGCCCGAAGAGCGCCGCGCCTGGCACGCCGGGGTGTCCTATTGGGCCGGCGAGACCGCGCTCAATACCGTCTCGATCGGCATCGAGATCGTCAATCCCGGCCATGAATGGGGCTATCGCCGCTTTCCCGAGTTGCAGATGCAGGCGGTCGAGGCGCTGTGCCGCGATATCATCGCGCGCCGCCGCGTGCCGGCGCACCGAATCGTCGGCCATTCCGACATCGCCCCGACCCGCAAGAGCGATCCTGGCGAATTGTTCGACTGGCCGCGCCTGGCGCGTGCCGGAATCGGGTTGTGGCCCGAGCCCAATGCGGAATTGCGGCGTCGGCGGGGCCGCGGCGTCGGCATCGTCGAGCGCGCCCGCGCCCTCGCCGACCTCGCGCGCATCGGCTATCAGGTCGAACCTGGTGCCGAGGCCGCGCCGCTGGCGGCGTTCCAGCGCCGCTTTCGCCCGGAACGCTGGGACGGCAGGCTGGACGGCGAAACCTCGGGCCGCCTCACCGAAGTGTCACAGCTTTACGACGCTGCAAGCGCGGCGCTCGAAGCCGCCCGGCGCAACCGCTTCCGCGATTATCGCCGGCTCAATTGAGGCTTTGCCCAAGCCGATCGCGCCTCAATCGCCGCCGAACAACGGCTTGCATCCGCCCGATGACGCCGACACCGCGTCCGAACGGCTCAATTCAGCCGCGACGGCGCGCGGCGGGAACCGGTTGGCCGGCGGGCGACAAGCTGGCCGGCCTGATGGTGAGCGATGCGCCACCCGCCGTCTTCGCGCACGAACCAGTTGCTGGCGATCAGGGTGCCGCCGTTGAGCTCCTCCTCGCATACCACCAGCGCGGTGTCCCCGTACATGAACACCCGCTCGTCGTAGCAGACGATGCGCGGCGAATCGGGGTTGGCGAGGATCGCCCGCCAGCTCTCCATCACCGCCTTGCGGTCGGCGAGCGGCGGCCAGCCGGGGTGGACGCAGGCGACCGGCGCCTGCCGCGCCCATAATGCATCCATCGCGTCGATGTCGCGGGTGGTGAAGGCGCGGTAGAATTCGAGATTGGCGGCGAGCACGGCGTCGCTGTCGTTCATCGGGGCCTCCGCTGCGGCGTTCCAGCATAGCCTGCCGTCGCAATCCGCGTCCCGGCCAAAGCAGGCACCTTCTGCTCAGTAAACTGGCATCGGTTCGCCTAAAAATTAGGCGTGATTAAGAAATATGCAGAAAAGGCAGTGCGGTAGACACCTCGCAGGATCTTGGCCTCGATCTTGCTCCACCTCCCGGTGAGCGGCCCCCGCCGCCACGCCATAGCAGAAGCGAGAGGGAGAGATGAGGCTCATCAAGGGGACATACCGGGCGGCGCTGATGGCGTTGACCCTCGTTGGGGCCGTCATTGGGGCGGGCGTACCGGCGGGCGCGCAGACCCAGGGGACGATCAAGATCGGCGTTCTGCATTCGCTCTCGGGCACGATGGCGATCAGCGAGACGACGCTCAAGGACACCATCCTGATGATGGTCGACGACCTCAACAAGAGGGGTGGCCTTCTTGGCAAGAAGGTCGAGGCCGTCGTCGTCGATCCGGCGTCGAACTGGCCGCTCTTCGCCGAAAAGGCGCGCGAACTGCTCACCAAGGACAAGGTCGCCGCGGTGTTCGGCTGCTGGACCTCGGTATCGCGTAAATCGGTCCTGCCCGTGTTCGAGGAGCTGAACGGCTTGTTGTTCTACCCGGTGCAGTACGAGGGCGAGGAAAGCTCCAACAACGTCTTCTATACCGGCGCTGCGCCGAACCAGCAGGCGATCCCCGCGGTCGAATACCTGATGAGCGAGGAAGGCGGCGCGGTGAAGCGCTGGGTGCTCGAAGGCACCGACTATGTCTATCCGCGCACCACCAACAAAATTCTCGAAGCATTCCTTAAGTCGAAAGGGGTCGCGGCCGAGGACATCAAGATCAACTACACGCCGTTCGGGTTCTCCGACTGGCAGACCGAGGTCGCGGCTATCAAGAAATTCGCTACGGAAGGAAAGAAGACCGCCGTGGTCTCGACCATCAACGGCGACGCCAATGTGCCTTTCTATAAAGAATTGTCCAATGCCGGGATCAAGGCAAAAGACATCCCGGTCATCGCCTTTTCCGTCGGCGAAGAAGAACTGGCCGGCATCGACACCAAGAACCTGGTCGGCCATCTCGCTGCCTGGAACTACTTCCAGTCGGTCAAGAATCCGACCAACGACGCGTTCATCAAGCAGTGGCACGACTTCATCAAGAACCCGAAGCGCGTTACCAACGACCCGATGGAGGCCCACTACATCGGCTTCAAGATGTGGACGCAGGCGGTGCAGCAGGCCGGCACCACCGACGTCGACGCGGTGCGCCAGGCGATGTACGGCCAGAAGGTGCAGGCGCCGAGCGGCCCCATCGAGGTGATGAACACCAACCACCACCTGTCGAAGCCGGTGATGATCGGCGAGATCCAGGCGAACGGGCAGTTCGACATCGTCTGGCAGACCAAGGGCACGATCAAGGCCGACGCCTGGAGCCCGTATCTGCCGGAGGACAAGGGCAAGGTCGCCGATTGGACCTTCCCCTGGGTCTGCGGCAACTGCACCTCGCCGAAATACAGCAATTAGGTGGGTGAGTGACGGCCCGGCCGCCGCGACGTCCGCGGTGGC
>DASQGR010000268.1:0-24148 GCA_035632515.1 Allostellaceae bacterium
AACGGCTCGACCGCGGCTAGCCGCTGCCGCAATACGTCAAGGACCATCCGATCTACTACGCCGGCCCAGCCAAGACGCCGGAAGGCTATGCCTCCGGCTCGTTCGGACCGACCACCGCCGGGCGCATGGACAGCTATCTCGACCCGTTCATGGCCGCGGGCGGCAGCTTTATCAGCCTCGCCAAGGGCAACCGCAGCATGGAAGTGCGCGAAGCCTGCCGCAAGCATGGCGGGTTCTATCTCGGCTCGATCGGCGGCCCCGCGGCGCGCCTCGCGCAGGACTGCATCAAAAAGGTCGAGCTGCTCGAATACCCCGAACTGGGGATGGAGGCGATCTGGCGCATCGAGGTTGTCGACTTCCCCGCCTTTATCGTCGTCGACGACAAGGGCAACGATTTCTTCGCGGGCCTCTCGTGAGCCGCCCGGTGCCGCCATCCCGGCCATGCCCGTCCGCAATCGCCATCTAGCGCGCGATTACGAAGGCGGTTTCGCGAGCGAGACCGAGCCGCTTGCCGCATTGCTGGCCGGCGACAAGCGGTGCTGGGCGGTGTTCGTTCGCCGCTATGCCGCGCTGATCGTCGCGGCCGTGCGCGGCGTCGCGCCGCACTCCGGCGATATCGAGGATCTGGCCCAGGAAGTCTTCGTCCGGCTGTGCAAAGACGAATTCCGCCTGCTGCGCACCTATGATTCGGCGCGGGCCTCGCTGTCGACCTGGATCACCATCGTCGCCCGCAGCACGGCGCGCGACGCGCTGCGCCGGCGGCGGCCGAATTCGGTGCCGATCGAAACCGTGCCGGAGGCGCTGCTGAAGATCGACGCGGTCGAGCCGACACCCAAGCTCAAGCTGCCGAACGCGTTGCTTTCGCCACGCCAGCGCGAGATCCTCGGGATGCTTTACGATGGCGAGATGGAGGTCACCGAGATCGCCGAGACGCTCGGCATCGACCCGCAGACCGTGCGTAGCGCCCATCACAAGGCAATGTTGAAATTGCGCGCCCACTTCAAGGCGCAGGTCGATTGACGGCGCCGGAACCAGCCGGGAACCCGTAGATTACGGGGATGGCAGGGAAGGCGTCGGCGTAAAATCGGGGGGAGAAGGAGAGCGGCTCCATGCGAGCTAAGGGGACCGGCAGCGCCAATCCGCCCAGAATGGCGGGCTGGGCTTGGTGGCGGCGCGATCATCAGAGTGAAATGAGCTCCAGCACAGCCGATCTTGGTGAGGTCGAGCGGCTGCTCGATCTCGCCGGCTTTGCCGATAGACGCCTCGATGAGGCTGCGTACAAGCGCATCGCCGCCCTGGTTGCTCGCGACCCCGCTGCCGCAACCGATGTCGCCGCCGCGCGAGCGCTTGGCAGCGTTTCAGCCCCGCCGGCGGACAGGCGGGTCATCGCGCGCGCCGCTGCACTGATCGTCGAGCCCGGGCTGATCGACAACCTGGCGCCAATCGACAACACGGGGCTGGCCGGCGGGCCGGGCGGATACGGACAGGTCATCGTCTTTCCGCGGCCCCAGCCGAGCTCCCGCCATCCGCACGGCGCGGCGGCATGGAGATGGAGCAGCCTGGCGGCGGCAATTGCGGTTGCCAGCTGGCTCGGCTTCGACCTCGGCAGCGGGATGCCGCCGCTGGAGCCGCAGCTCGGTCATACCATCGAGGATGCGGCGACGGGCAGCTTGTTCGATCCCGCACCGCCGCTGTTGCGTGACTTCACCGAGGGCTGGCAGACATGACCGCCCTCATCGCCGGCGTGAGGAGTGCGCGCAAATTCTCGCCGCGCAGACTGGTCGGCGTGGCGCTGGCGGTATCGGTGGCGCTCAATTTGTGCTTTGTCGCCGGTGCCTTGTGGAGCCGGCTCACCCCGCCGCAATCGCCGGTGACGGCAAGCGAGCGGTTTCACCGGCTGGCGGAAACGCTCGACCTGACGGCGGACCAGCGGGTCGCCTACGACGCCTACGTTGCCGGGATGCTGGCGCGCAGCCAGCATTTGCGCAAGGGGGTCGAGCCGGTGCTCGATGCCGCCTGGATAGAAATCGGCAAACCGCGACCGGACGAGGCGCGGGTGCGGCAGCTGTTCGAGGAGGCAAGTGCCTGGCGCCGCGCCTTCCAGGAAGACGCGCTGGCCGCAACGCTTAGCCTGTTAAACGGCTTTACCCCGACCCAGCGGGCCAAATTCATTGCCAGCGAGAACGAGCGCCACGCCGCGGCGCGGGAGCGGCGTCTCAACAACGCCCGCTAAGCCGGAAACCTTCCGCCGGCCGGGGACGACCCGCAACGGCACCGTCGCCGGCCCTATTTCCGCCCCCCTATTTTCGCCGGTATAGCCGGTTGGAAATCCGCCGGTTGGCGATCTCGCTCAAGGTGTGGGCGACCGAGATCAGGTTGCGGAAGGTCAGCGCATTCGACTTGCCGCGGCGCTGCTCGACGGTAATCACCGGCACCTCGGTGTAGGTAAAGCCGAGATCGAGCAGCAGGCAGAGGATGTCGGCCTGGAAGCCGAAGCCGCGGGTGTTCGGATGCCAGCGGATGACGTTCTGCCGCAAATGCACCGCCAGCCCGTTATAATAATGCAGCCGGTTGCCGGTCATCAGATTGACCAGCCCGGTATAAGCGCCGGAAATGAGCTGGCGCTTGACGCTCTTTCCCTCGCTTGAGGTGTAGTAAGGAACAACGATGTCGGCCTCGCCGATCGCGCGGAACACCTCGACGATGCTATTGCAAGGCTCGGCGTTGTCGCCGCAGATCAGCCGGTAATACTTGCCGCGGCCGAGAAAGGCGGCATCGAGGTAGTTCTGTGCCAGCCCCTTATTGCAGCGATTGGCACGCAGCAGGATGCGGTCTTCGGGATGCGCGGCGATGTAGTCGGCGACCAGCTCGCGCGAATTGTCGGTCGATACATCGTCGATGACGATGATCTCGTAGTCGAGGCCGACTTCGGCAGCGGCTCTGCGCACCGTGTCGAGCGTGTCAACGATGTAGTCCGCCTCGTTGTAGCAGGAGACGAAGACGGTCAGGTCGAGCGGGTCGTCATCGTAGGGCTCGACGAGCTGGCGCGCGTCGTGGACCGCCGCTGCGCCGGCGCTCAGGGTGATGCCTGCCTCCCAGAACCGCCGTCCGGCGCTTCCGGCGGAGGCGGCGCGCCGATGGCGCGAATGCGCACTGCCACCTGCTGCCGGGCGTAGCCCAGGTAATCGTAGCGGATTTGCCGTGCCGTGGTGAATTCCTGCCATGCCTTGTACTCGTGTCGTTCCCAGCCGGGATAGTTGAAGTATTCGTCGAAGACGATCACCGTCCCGGGCTGCAACCGCTCGCCAAGGGCGCTGAGGATATCGACGGTCGATGAATAAAGGTCGCAATCAATATGCAGAAAGGCGATCGGCCCGGCGACGCCTTCGCGCCAGGGCGGGATCGTGTCGCGGAACCAGCCTTTGTGCAGCACCACGTTCCGCGGCACGCGCGGCAGCCGGCCGGCGACCGAAAAGGCGCGGCGGCCGAGGGTGAAACCGGCCCACGGCTCGGGCAGCCCCTCGAAACTGTCGAAGCCGTGGATCGTCGCGCCGGGCAGCCGACGGGCGATGTGTCGGATCGTGCCGCCGTTATAGACGCCGCACTCGAGGTACTGCCCGGCGAGCTTGACCTCGCCGAGCGCGTAGTCGAGCAATTCCTTCTGCGTCTCGAAGCCGATCGCCTCGGCCATGTGCCGGTCGATGTAATCGACGCTGGCTGCCAGCGCCCGCTTCGCCCGCTCGCGCACCGGGTGCATCCGGCCGGTGTCAAGCAGCTGATAGCCCGCCAGCACCAGCCGGTAGAGCAGGTATTTGAGCCGGAAATTGGTGACCAGCATCGGCCGCTAGCCTGGCTCGTCCGCCGCGCGGAACCCATACATGTCGACCGTGCACAGCGCCCGCAGAATGGGCGTCGCCTCGATCACGGGCTCCAGCGGCCGCAGCAGCCGAAACAGTGGCAGCGGCGTGAAATTCGGGAACAGGTTGAGCCGTCGCCAGGTGACACAACGATAGCCGGCCGCCGCGAACAGGGCGGTAAGCGCGTGCCGGCCGAAGCTGGCCTCGCCGGCGGCGCGGTAGGCGGGGGTCCGTTCGAGCAGACGGCGCAGCACATGGTTACCGTTCGGCTCGAGCACAACGACCCGATCGGTGACGCCGCGCAATCCGCGCAGCACGACGGGGGTCGCCGACTTGATGTGATGCAGGATGCCGATCAGGAAGGCGCCGTCGTAACGCGGCAGTTCGGCGAAATCGAGCCGGGCGATGTCGCACCGGCGAAAACGGATCTGCGGGCGCGGCGCGTTCGCCTCGGCGCGGCCGATGCCGGCGGGTGACAGGTCGAGCCCGTCAACCGCGGCGAAATGCGCCGCCAGCACCTGGTTGGCGAAGGCGCCGTCGCCGCATCCGAGGTCGAGCACGCGGGCGCCGGCGTCGAGCCCCAGTCCGCCCCCGATCGCGATCGCAACGTCCCACAGCCGGCGGTTGACGTGCTGCTCGACGGCGCGGCTGGCGAACATCGCCGCGCCGTAGCCGAGCGCGCCGGCCTCATTCCAATAGGTCTCGGGGGTGGCGCCCATCGCGGCGTCCTATCGCGGGGCCGGCGCCAGCGCCGGCTGGCGAGCGAACCAGCGATGCAGCCACACGCCGCCGCCGGGGAGGCTAACCAGCATCGCCACCAGCCCAAGTTCGACCGACAGCAGCATAGCCGGCCCTGCGGCAACCCCGGCCGCGCCCAACGCCGCGACCATCGCGCCTTCGCGCACGCCCCAGCCGCCGGCCGAGACCGGTAACGCCGCCACCAGCATCACCGGCGGCATCAGCATCAGGAAATCGAGGAACGTCACCGGGAGGTGCTGGGCCTGGGCGAGCGCCCACGCCTCGGCGGCGATTGCGGCCTGTCCCAGCACGGCGATGACGATCGCTGCAGCAAAATGCGGCCAGGCCCGGCACAGCCGGCGCCAATTGCCAGCAATCTCGCGCAGCCCGGCAAAGACCGCGCCACCGCGACCGGCGCAAGCCTCCGCCAGCCAGCCGACAACAGCCATCCCGAGAAACGGCAGCGGCACCACGGCGAGCGCGATGAGCAGCGGCAGGCTGCGCGCAAACGGGCCGACATCGAGAACCACCAGCGGCGCGACGACAATGCCCATCCCGGCCATCGTCGCTACCCGCTCGAACAGCACCGAATGAACGATCCCCATCCGGCCGAGCGAGCGCGCCGGCGCCAGCATCGCCCGGGTTACGTCGCCCCCGGTCGGGCCGAGCAGCCAGGCGTTGAAGAATGAGCCCATTGCGGTCACCGCCAGCACGGTGCGGGTGCCGATTCCGGCGTTCAACCCGACGAGGATCCGCTCCCAGCGCAGGCCGAGCAAGCCGACCTGCACCACGCCGATCAGCCCTGCCGCGGCGAGCCAGACCACGGACTGGCCGGCAAACCGCTCGGCCATCGCGGCGGCGTCGACGTGGCGGCAAACCAGCGCGATCAGCGCCCCCGATATCGCAAGCTTGAGCCCCAGCGCCACCGGCCGCGACGCGGCGAGGCGCAGCCGGCCGCGCGGCGACGGCGGCGGAACCTCCGAGGTGGCGGCGATGACGTCGGCCGGCATGGTCAATCCAACGGGCAAAGACGCAGCCGGCGGCAAACGAACCCCGGCTATTGCCCGAGTCTGCATGCGACAGAGTGAAGAAATGCATAATTTGCCGCAGCGGGCCCTGTCATTGCCCAGGCGGGAGGGGTTGCCTCGCCCTGCCGGCAATGACAATTAAAGCGGCGATGCCGCCGCCCCTGCACAGGCGGCAATGCCGCCGCGCCCGCTCACCGAGGCCGCCGATGACCACAGTGCCAGCCGGAGCCGTGCCGCGCCTCGACCCGCGCAAGTTCCGCGACCCGCTCGTCACCGCAACCGGCGCAGCCCGGGCGCAGGTGGCGCTGAAGGCGCTGGAAACATTGTGGTTCAACACCGGCAGCATCTGCAACCTGACCTGCCAGAACTGCTATATCGAATCGTCGCCGACGAACGACCGCCTCGCCTATCTCTCGGCTGCGGAGGTATCCCGCTATCTGGACGAGATCGCTTCGCTGCAGCTCGGCACCGAGCTGATCGGATTTACCGGCGGTGAGCCGTTCCTGAACCGCGAGCTGCCGGCGATGCTCGAGGATGCGCTGGTGCGCGGCTTTCACACCATCGTGCTGACCAACGCGATGAAGCCGATGCACAAGATGAAGTCGGCGCTCCTTGCCTTGCGCGACCGCTACGGGGACCGGCTGACGATCCGCGTCTCGCTCGACCATTACGGCGCGGCGGTGCACGAGCTGGAGCGCGGCCCGCGCAGCTGGACGCCGACCCTCGACGGCCTCGACTGGCTCGCCGCGAACGGGTTTTCGGTCAATGTCGCGAGCCGCTATTTGTCGGGCGAGCCGGAGGCGGAGCTGCGTCAAGGGTTCGCCCGGCTGTTCGCCGAGCACGGCATCGCCCTCGACGCCCAAGACCCAGTGGCGCTGATGGTCTTTCCGGAGATGGACCCGATGGTCGATGTGCCGGAGATCACCACTGCGTGCTGGGACATTCTGCAAAAATCGCCGGACAGCGTGATGTGCGCGACGTCGCGCATGGTGGTGAAGCACAAGGGCGCCGCGGCTCCGAACGTCGTCGCCTGCACCCTCCTGCCCTATGACAAGCTGTGGGATCTGGGGCCGAGCCTCGCCGGGGCGACCGGCGCGGTGCCGCTCAACCACCCGCATTGCGCCAAATTCTGCGTCCTCGGCGGCGCGGCCTGCAGCCGCGGTTAGCCGCTCACAATCGCTGCAGCAGCAAAGCCCGAACCGCCGCGCGGCTCAGCCGGCGCAGCACGACGGCGCACGAGGTGACGCGCCGGCCTCCGTCGGGCGGGGCTTGCGCGCTTCGATGACCGCCGAGACGACATGGTCCTCGATCCCGCGACCCGGTGCCCATTCGCTGATCGGCTCGCGGCTCTCGGACTTGACGGCGATCCGCACATCGACAAAGCCGGCCGCCGCAAGCCAGGCCTCGATCTCGGTTGCCGGCGCCGCGCCGGCGACGCAACCGCACAACAGCGTCGGGTCGGCGCGCAGTTCGGCCGGCAGCGGCTTGACGTTGATGACATCCGATATCGCCAGCCGCCCGCCGGGCTTCAGCACCCGGAACGCCTCGCGGAACACCTGCGCCTTGTCAGGAACGAGGTTGATCACGCAATTCGAAATCGCGACGTCGGCGGTGTTGTCGGCGACCGGAAGATGTTCGAGCTCGCCGAGCCTGAACTCGACGTTGCCGGCGCTGATAGTGGCGGCGTTGGCGCGCGCTTTTGCCAGCATCTCGTGGGTCATGTCGACGCCGATGACCCGGCCCGCGGCGCCGACCTGCCGCGCTGCGAGAAAACAATCGAAACCGGCGCCGCTGCCGAGATCGATGACGGTTTCACCCGGCTGCATTGCCGCGATCGCCTGCGGATTGCCGCAGCCGAGACCAAGGTTGGCGCCCGCGGGCACCGCGGCAAGCTCCGCCTCGGAGTAGCCGAGGCGCCGCGCCTTGTCATCGGCGCTTACCGGCGTCGCGGCGCAACACGACGCCGCCTCCACGGAAGCGGCAATCCCGCCGTAACGGGCGCGCACCATTTCCTTGATCTGGCTGTCCTTCACCGGGCACCTCCTGGCGGGTTACGCCGCGTCGCTCTTCGCCGCCGCGGCAATGCCTGACGCGACAGGGTTGCAGGCCGGCGCGCGCGCGGCGCCCTGCCGGTAGCAATTGTCGGAGAGGTAGGCGAGCAGCGCCGTCATCACACCATATTCGGCCGAATAGATCACCTGCCGGCCGAGCCGCCGCTGGCTCACCAGACCGGCGTGGGTCAGCTGCTGCAGATGAAACGACAGCGACGAGGGCGGCACTGCCAGGTGCTCCGCGATGGTGCCCGCCGACATGCCCGTCGGCCCCCGTATCACCAACAGGCGAAACAGCTGCAGCCGGGTCCCCTGCGCCAGCGCGGCCAGCGCGATGAGCGCTTTCAGTTCTTCCACCGAAATCCTCCCATTCGATATTTTATATCTGTCGGATTTTTATATCTGTCGAACAATCAGGGCAGACCGGGCGCTATTCGCCAGTGTCCGCCTTCAGCCCCGCGGCGACGATGCCGGCGACGGCGCAAGCTTCGTCCTTTTCGGAGGTGTCACCGCTGATCCCGACCGCGCCGACGATGTCGCCGGCGGCGTCCCGGATCAGCACGCCGCCCGGCGCCGGCACGACGCGCCCGTCCGAGGCTGCCATCAGCGCCTGGAGAAACACCCCGCCGGCAGCGGCGCGGCGGGCGAATTCGCGGCCGCCAAACCCCATGCCGAGGGTGCCCCAGGCTTTGCCGGTGGCAATCTCGGTGCGCAGGATGCCGGATTTGTCCTCGCGCTTCATCGCCACCAGATGGCCGCCGGCGTCTAGCACCACCACGGTCAGCGGGTGCAATTTGAGTTCGCGGCCCTTGTCGAGCGCCTTGTCGACGATGATCGAGGCCTGGGCCAGCGTCACATTGCTCATGAATGCACCTTGATCGGGATGTTGAGAAGCCGTGCGGCATTGCCGCCAAGGATCGCCTTGCGGTCGCCGTCGCTCAATTTGCCGGCGCCTTCGACAAAGCCGATCGGGTCGACCTCGCCCATGTCAAACGGGTAGTCGGTGCCCATCAGGATGTGGTCGGCGCCCCACGTCTCGACCAGGTATTCGAGCTGGTGGTGGCTGAACACCATCGTGTCGAAATAAAGCCGCTTCAGATACCAGGTCGGGTCGTGGTGGATGCATTCGCAGGTGTCGGGGCGGGCCGCCGCGGCGTGGTCGATGCGGCCGGAATAGGCCGGCAGAAACCCGCCGCCATGGGCGATCACCAGCTTGAGGCCAGGGAGCTGGTCGAGCACGCCGCCAAAGATCAGATGATGCACCGCCACCGTCGACTCGAGCGGATTGCCGATCAAATTGCCGAGATGCCACGGCCCCATGCGGCTGGTCTCGGTAAACCCGGTCGGGTGCATGAACAGGACGAGGCCCAATTCCTCGCATTTGGCGAAGACCGGGCGGAATTTCTCGGCCGAGAGGTCTTCGCCCTGGACGCTGCCGGCAATCTCGATGCCGCGCAGGCCCAATGATTTGTGCAGCCGCTCGAGCTCGGCCACCGCCAGTTCGGGCGCCTGGAACGGCACCGTGCCGAGGCCGGCAAAGCGGTCGGGATGCTTGCCGCAGATGTCGGCGATGTTGTCGTTGACCATGCGGGTCGCCTCGATCGCGAGGTCGGCCGGCAGCCCGTAATAGGTCTGGTCGGGCGAGGGCGAGACCGCCTGCACGTCGATCCCCATCTGGTCCATATCGGCGAGCCGCCGCTCCAGCGAGATCAGCTGCGGCAGCACCCGCGCCTGGTGCTCGGCGGTGGTGGCGGCAGTCGCCGGGCTGTCATGGCGGTGGCGCGGACTGGGCAGGTTTGCCGCCCGCACCTTGTCGCGCGCCGGCTCGCACAGCGTGTGGCAATGGATATCGACCGAGAACCATTTGCCGCGGGCATGCGCCGGCCCGGGGAAACGGCCGGGGATCGCCGCGCCGGGCGGCAGGCAGGTGAACAGCATCTAGGTTTCCTCCTTGTTGTCCCTCTTAGTCACGCCGCTACCCGGAAACGACGAGGTAAAATCTTGGTCTCACTTAACACCATGCAGCGCCCGCCACACCCGCTCCGGCGTTGCCGGCATGTCGATCGTCGCGCCCGGCGGCAGCGCGTCGGCGACCGCGTTCATCACCGCGGCCAGCGAGGCGGTGGTGCCGGCTTCGCCGACGCCTTTGACCCCAAGCGGGTTGGTGGTGCACGGCACCGGGTGCATGTCGCTGACGATGTCGGGCAGGTCGTCGGCGCGCGGCATCGCGTAATCCATGAACGAGCCGGCGACCAACTGCCCGCTGTCGTCGTCGTAATTGCCCCATTCGAGCAGCGCCTGGCCGACCCCCTGCGCGACCCCGCCCTGCACCTGACCCTCGACCAGCACCGGCTGCAGCACCCGGCCGCAATCGTCGACGCAGACATAGGCGGCGAGCGTGATGTGCCCGCTATCCGGGTCGATCTCCACCTCGGCGATGTGGACGCCGTTGGGAAAGGACGGGGTCGCGTCGTAGGTGCTGCGGGTGTCGAGCCGTTCGCCGAGCCCGTCGCGGGCCATCAGGGCGGCGCGCTCGGCCAGCTCGAACAAGGCGATGTTGCGGTCGGTGCCGGCGATCTCGAACACGCCGTTGCGATAGACGATATCGGCCTCGGCGGCTTCGAGCACATGCGCGGCGACGCGGCGGCCCTTCTCGATCACCGCATCGATCGCGGCGGCAACCGCGCCGCCGACCGACATCGTCGAGCGCGAGGCGACCGCGCCGGCGCTCGGCACCTCGCTATCGCTGTCCCCGTTGGTGAAATCGACCTGGTCGACCGGGATGCCGAGCCGCTCGGCGACGAGCCGACGATAGACCGTGCGGTGCCCCTGCCCGCTCGCCTGCACGCCGATCGCCAGGAGGAGCTTGCTGCCGCCGGGGAAATCGATCGCGGCCCCCTCGCCCGGCTGGCCGCCGGCGATCTCCAGAAAGCACGAGACGCCAAGACCGCGACGCCTTCCCGCCGCCTCCGACCGCACCTTGCGGGCGGCGAAGCCGGCGACGTCGGCGCGGGATAGCGCGGCGTCGAGCAATGCGGGGAAATCGCCGCTGTCATAGGTGGTGCCGACAGCGGTCTTGTAGGGCATGCGCCCGGCGCCGATCAGGTTGCGGCGGCGGAGGGCGATGCGGTCGATGCCGGTGACCCGCGCCGCCTCGTCCACCAGCCGCTCCAGCGCATAGTTCGCCTCCGGGCGCCCGGCGCCGCGATAGGGTCCGGTCGGCACCGTGTTGGTGAAGAGACAGCGGATGCGCAGCCCGATTTTCCCGATATCGTACATGCACGGCAGACAGCGGGCGAAATTCACCGTGGCGATGAACGCGCCATGCGAGGTCTGATAGGCGCCCAGACTCGCCAGCACGTCGAAATCGAGCGCCAGGAACCGCCCGTCGGCGTCGAGCGCCAGCGCCGCCTCGATCACCGTGTCGCGCGCCTGATTGTCGGACAGGAACCCCTCTTGGCGGGTCGAGCGCCAGCGCACCGCCCGGCCGAGGCGCTGCGCCGCGAGCATCAGCGCCGGATACTCGGGATAGCCCGAGGTGCGCATGCCGAACGCGCCGCCGACATCGCCGCTCAATACCCGGATCTTCCCGATCTCCACGCCCATCGTGCGGGCGAGGTGCTGCCGCATGACAAAGGCGCTTTGCGAGGCGACGTGCAGGGTGTGGCGCCCGCTCGTAGGGTCGTAGACCGCCAGCGCGCCGCGCGGCTCCAGCGGCGCCATGACGACGCGCTGGTTGACAAGGCGCACCCGCGCGACATGCGCGGCCCCGGCAAAGATGCGATCGAGCTCGACGCGCCCTTCCGGATTTGCCGGATAGGGGTGCCAGTCGATCGCAACGTTGTCCGGCGCTTCCGGCCAAAGCTGCGGTGCGCCGGGCAAGGCGGCGCGAGCGAGGTCGGTCACGGCCTCGCGCGGGGCGTAGTCGACCTCGACCAGCTCCGCAGCGTCGCGCGCCGCCGCCTCGCTGTCGGCGACGACGAGCGCCACCGCATCGCCGACATGGCGCACGACGCTCCCGGCGAGCGAGGGCCGGTGCGGCACGATCATCGGCGTGTTGGGCACCGGCGCGGCCGTGGTCACGTTGCCGATGCCGGCGGCGTCGAGATCGGCGGCGGTCAGCACCGCCAGCACGCCGCGACAAGCCCGCGCCGCCTGCGTCCGGATGTTGCGGATATCGGCAAAAGCATGCGGCGAGCGCACGAAGACGCCCCAAGCTGCGCCGTCGGCGGTCTCGTCGTCGAGGAAGCGCCCGCTGCCGGTCAGCAGCCGATGATCCTCGTAGCGCGGCTCGAACAACCCATCCACCCCGTTTGCCGATCGCTTCCTGTTCTTGGCCTGTGGCGAAGGCGGCGTGAGCATACACAATTCGCCGGCCGGAAACCCCTTCCTCGCCGCCAATCGCGGCCCGGGAGCGGCATTAAGGACGGTTTAAGGTTTGTCGTTAATATTTTCCGATGGCCGCCCGTCACGGCGCAGCCCGGCAAACTGCGTCGGCGCCGCTGCAAACAGCCAGCGCCCACGCCGTAGATTAGGGGGTAGGCGTGCTTCTTGGCGAAATGCTCATTGCGCGCGGGCTGGCAACGCCCGCCGAGGTCGAGGCCGCTTTGCAACGCCAGCGGCAACACGGGGGCCATATCGGCGCCCACATGATTGCCATGGGGATCCTGACCCCGTTGCAGCTCTACGAGCTGCTGGAACAGCAGAACGGCGCCCGGACGACCCTGCCGTTCTGCGAGCGGGTGCTTTCCCGCTGGATCAGCGAATTCGGCGCCGATCATCCGGCCACATCGCAGGCTCGCTTCAGGCTGGCCCGCGTCCTCCAGGCCAACGGCCGCTACGCCGAGGCTCTGGCAGAGAGCGAAATAGCGTACGAAAATCTGCGCACGATGTTCGGCGCCAAACACCCGCTGACCGTGGAAGCCGAGCAGATCAAGAAAGAGGCGCAGTACGCGCTGACCGGACCCGAGGGGGCCGCCATCGCCGCCCTCCGCGCCCAGACCAAGACGCCGGAACCGCAAGACGCCTGATCTCGCCGCCCGGCCGGAGCCGCCGCTCCCGCGCGGCGCGACCATCGTCGCGCCGCGGACAATTCTTGCGCTTAACAGAAGGCGCCGATGCTGGTCTAATGGGGCGGAGGTGCTTTTTCGGCACCGCCGAAGAAGCATCTTGAGGGGGAAGTGGCATGATGCGAGTGCCTGCGCGCGAAGAGTTCGCGCCGCCCCTTGAGCTGTGCCCGCACGGCCGACGCTAGCGCCGGCGATCTCCCGATGGTCGATCTGTTCATCAACGCCATCGTCGCCGGCATCCTGCTCGGCGGCTTCTATGCGGCGGTCAGCGTCGGCGTAACGATCTCGTTCGGCATGCTCGACATCGCCAACATCTCGCAGCCGGCGTTCATCCTCCTCGGCTCCTACGCCGCCTATATGACGAACCTTTATTTCGGGCTCGACCCGATCGTCACCGGCGTCGTCATGACGCCGGCGTTCTATCTGCTGGGGATGGCGGTCTACCGGCTTTATTATTACGCGTTCGAGCGACGCGGCGAGCAGGCGATCCAAGGTCTCGCCTTTTTCTTCGGCCTGTTGTTCGTCGGCGAAGTGTCGCTGGTGCTGGCGTTCGGGGTCGATTACCGCTTCGTCGAAGCGAGCTATATCGGACCCAGCCTGCACCTTGGCATTATCGACCTGCCCCTCAGGATGCTGCTGCCTTGCGTCTTCTCGCTGGTGATGGTCGGGTTGCTGCAGCTCTACCTCAGCCGCAGCTTTATCGGCCGCGCGATCCTGGCGGTGTCGCAGGACGGCCTGGCGCTGCAGCTGATGGCGGCGAGCCCGACCCGGATCAAGCAGATCGCCTTCGGCATCTCGATCGCGACCTGTGCGGTCGCCGGCTCGTTCCTGATCATCATCCAGCCGGTCGAGCCGTCGATCGGGCGCGATTACATCGGCCGCATCTTTGCGATCTGCGTCCTGGGCGGCATGACCAGCATGCCCGGCATGCTGATCGCCTCGTTCCTGCTCGGCATCGTCGAGAGCATCACCGCGACCTTCTACGGTCCGTCCTGGGCGCCAGCGGTGGCGTTCGGCCTGCTGCTGGTGACGCTGGCAGTGCGTCCGGCCGGATTGCTCGGGCGCTAGCGATGCGCAACAGCGTCTTCTGGACGATCCTGATCCTCGTCGGCCTTGCCTTCATCGTGCTGTCGCGAGCGCTGATCGCCAACGAGTACTACTACTTCGCCGGCTACGTCGTTCTCGAATACATCGTGCTGTCGACGGCGTGGAACATCCTCGGCGGCTATACCGGCTACACCAATTTCGGCACCGGCGCGTTTTTCGCCATGGGCGCCTACAGCTCTGCGGTACTGCACAAATTGCCGGCGCTGCTGCTCGCGACTTTCCAGTGGAAAGTGCCGCAAGTGCCGCTGCCGGTAATGATCCTGGTCGGCGGCGTGGTTTCCGGGCTGGTCGGCCTCGGCACCGGCTACCTTACCCTGCGGCTGCGCGGGGTGTTCTTCGCCATCGCCACGCTGGCCCTGTCGATCGTCGCCCAGACCCTGATCGTCAACTGGGACTTTGTCGGCGGCTCGCGCGGCATCTACATCATCCGCCCGGCGCAGGCGCCGGTGATCGGCAGCTACATCCAGTACCTCTTTTCGCTGATGACGGTGCTCTGCGTCGTATCCGTCGGGATCGCCCGCTCAATCGAGCGCTCCCGCCTCGGGCTCGGCTTTGCCGCGATCCGCGACGACGAGCTGGCGGCCGAGGCGAGCGGCGTGCCGACATTGCGCCTCAAGCTGGTTTCGACGGCGCTGTCGGGCGCGCTGATGGGCATGGCCGGGGCGCCCCTGCCCTATTACGTGACCTATCTCGACCCGGCGTCGAGCTTCAACCTCTCCTATGCGGTCAACAGCGTGGCGATGCCGGTGATCGGCGGCATGACCAGCTGGATCGGCCCGGTGATCGGCTCGATCCTGCTCGGCACGATCCAGCAGCTGGCGACGGTGACGATTTCATCGGCGCTCAACCTGCTGATCGTCGGGGTGCTGCTGATCCTCTTCGTCATCATCGCGCCGAACGGTATCGTCGGCCTAGTGCAGTCGTGGCGCCGCCAGAGGGAAGCATGAGGACGGGGGAAGCATGACGACGGGGGAAGCGTGATGGCCGACACGCTGCTTGCGGTCAACGGCCTCGGCAAGCGCTTCGGCGGGTTTGGCGCGCTCGAGGGCATCGACCTGGTGATCGCCAAAGGCGAGCGGCTGGGCCTCATTGGCCCCAACGGCTCGGGCAAGTCGACGCTGGTCAATTGCCTCTGCGGCACCTTGCAGAACGAGGTCGGCACGATCGTCTTCGACGGCAAGCCGCTCGACGGCCTCATCGCGCATGAGCGCACCCGGCTCGGCCTCGCCCGCAGCTTTCAGCTGCCGAAGCCGTTTCACTCGATGAACCTTCTCGACAACATCCGCATCCCGCTGCTCTACACGGTCAACGCCCGACCCGGGCATCATATGACCGACGCGGCGATCGCCGAGCGCTGCCACGAATTGCTGGGCCACGTCAACCTTGCCGACAAGGCGCGACGGCGGCCGCGCGACCTGACCCAGGTCGAGATGCGCAAGCTGGAGCTCGCCCGCGCGGTTGCGACGCAGCCGACGCTGCTGTTCGCCGACGAGGCGATGGCCGGCCTGTCGCATTCCGAGATCGAGGAAATTCTGGCGGTACTGTTGCGGCTCAACGAACAGGGCATCACCATCGTCCTGATCGAGCACATCATGAGCGCGGTGATGAGTTTTTCGACCCGGCTGGTCGTGCTGGTCGCCGGCCACAAGATCGCCGACGGCCTGCCGCAGGAGGCGATCCGCAACCCCGAAGTGGAGAAGGCCTATCTTGGCGAGTAGCCTCACCCTTTCCGGCATCAACGCAGGCTACGGCTCGGTGCGGGTGATCGAGAACGTATCGCTGTCGGTGTCGCCGGCCGAAACGGTGGCGCTGCTCGGCACCAACGGCAACGGCAAAAGCACCCTGATGAAATGCATCATGGGGATGCTGCGGCCGTCCTCGGGCAGCATCGTCGCCGAGATCGACGGCGAGAAATTCGATCTTATCGGCCGCACCACCGAGGAGATCGTCGACCTCGGCATCGGGCTGGTGCCCGAGGGTCGCCGGCTTTTCCCCAAGCTGAGCGTCGAGGAAAACCTGCTGCTTGGCGCTTTCCGCCGCAAGGCGCGCGGCGAGTTGCAGCGCAACCTCGATTCGTCCTATGCGACCTTTCCGGTGCTGCAGGAGCGGCGGCGCCAGATGGCCGGCAGCATGTCCGGCGGCGAGCAGCAGATGCTGGCGCTGGCGCGGGCGCTGATGTCGGCGCCGCGCATCCTGCTGATCGACGAGCCTTCGGTCGGGCTGGCGCCGATCCTCGTCAGCCGCACCATCGACAAGATCAAGGAATTGAAGGAGCGCTTTCAGCTCACCGTGTTGATGGCGGAACAGAACTTCAACCAGGCGGTGCGCATCGCCGACCGCGGCTACGTCATCGTCCACGGCCAGATCGCCTTCGAAGGCCGCAACGCCGATGAGCTCAACAACAACGAACTGGTGCGGAAGTTCTATCTGGGGCTGTGAGGCCCCGCAGCCTTTGCCATGCAAAGACCGTCGCAATTTGCAATAATTGCAATATGCTTTATAGCGCTTAACTGTATCCAAGCGCGGAAATCCTCAATTTTATCTATCCGACCCGGCTGGCACGTCGTTTGAGACAGGATTGGAACCGGCGATTCGACCGGGGCCCCGTTTTGCGAGACGACGATGACCATGTTGACCAACAAGCTCCTGCTGGGCGGCGCCGCCTTGCTGATCGCCACAGCCGCCAGCTTCCCGCACGAACTGGGCGAACGCTATCTCGGCACCTATCCGCAGGATATCCGCAAGCGCGAGGCGCTGAAGATCTGCCAGCAGAACAGCCTCGAGTTCGTGCGTTTCCTCGCCAGCGAGCGTGAGGCGTGTTTTGCCCGCATGCGGGTCGTCGGCTCTCCGGCCAGCTATAGCGGCGTGTGGAGCAAGCCCGATCGCGCCCACATGCAAGTGGCGCGCAATTAGGATGGCGCTAGGATGGCGGCCGCTCTTTAGAATTCCGAGGCATACCCCCCGTCGACCGGGATTGCCGCGCCGGTGACGAAATCGGAGGCGGCGCTGGCAAGAAACACGGCGACGCCGGAGAGGTCGGCAGGTACCCCCCAGCGGCCGGCCGGGGTTCGGTTCAGCACCCGCTGGTTGAGCCCCTCGACCTGGTCGCGGGCAGCCCGGGTCAGCTCGGTGTCGATCCAGCCGGGCAAGACCGCGTTGACCTGGATGTTGTCCTTGGCCCAGGCGGTGGCGAGCGACTTGGTCAGCTGCACCAGCCCGCCTTTGCTGGTGGAATACGGCGCGGCGTAGGCGCCTCCAAAGATCGACATCATCGAGCCGATATTGATGATCTTGCCGCCACCCTGGCGCTTCATCGCCGGATACGCGGCCTGGCAGCAGATGAAAGCGCCCGTGAGGTTGGTGTCGAGCACCTGGAGCCACTCGGCATCCTCGTAGGTTTCGGGCGGCTTCCTGATCGACATGCCGGCGTTGTTGACGACGATGTCGAGCCGGCCGAAACGGTCGAGCACTGCCGCCACCATCGCCCGGCACGATTCCGGCCGGGCGACGTCGAGCGCGACAAAGGCGCTCTCGACGCCCAGGCCTGCGAGCTCATTGACCGCCGCCGCGGATTTCTCCGGGTTGCGCGCAGCAACGACCACCGTCGCGCCCGCTCCGGCAAGGCCGCGCGCCATGCCGAGCCCGATCCCGCCATTGCCGCCGGTGACCACCGCCACCCGGCCGCCGAGGTCGAAGAGGTTCATTCGCCTGGTTCCTCTGCTGTCGTTCGCGGCTCGCCCGCAAGGCGAGGCCCTGAGCCTATGCGTGGCATTTGTAAGGCTATCCGCCGTCGCCGACGACGACGAACGGCGCCCAATGGGCCGGACGGGACTTGACGCCGCCCTGGGCGAGCACCGCCAGCATCGACCGCCGCAACGCCTCGGCGCGACCGATCGCCGGTTCGGCCCGCAGCGCCTTGTAGGCGCCGGTGGTCAGCTCGACCGCCGCCTCCGAATAGACCTGCCAGTGCGACACCATCAGCGCCCGCGCGCCGGCAAAGAAAAAGGCGCGCGCCAGCCCGGAAAACGCCTCGTTATCATCGGCCGAGCCAGCCGCGGTATTGCATGACGACAGCACGACCCAATCGGCGTCGAGCCGGAGGCCGGCGACATCCGAGGCGGTCAGAAGGCCGTTGTCGTTCGGGTCCGCCGGGTCCGCCGGGGTCAGTGCCAAGGCCGGCTCGGCCAGCCCTTGCAGCTCGCCGGAGACCAGCCCATGCGTGGCGAAATGGACGACCGCAAAGGCGTCGAGCCGGCCCGATTCGCTCAATTCGAGAACCGCTCGCTTGGTCGCGCGGGCGCCGAGCAGGACATCGTCGTCGCCGACCCCGAGATCCTTGGCGATCGCGCACAATTCGTCGGCGGTCTCCGGCAAGGCGGGCAGATCAAGCACCGAGGCGTCGCCCGGCATCCCGCCGCGGGCGATCGCAGGCGCCGTCAACGCGGCCATTTGCTGGCGCAACACCGGCGCAACCGCCGGACAGGCCGCCTCTGAGCGCGCCAGTGCCGCGGTGGCCTCGATCTGCCGGCGCTCGGCATCCGGGATGCCGTCCTGGGGCCCGTCGAGCAGCGGATTGCCGATCCCGATGAACGGCTCCTTCGCGCGATTTTTCGGCACGACGGAGCGCAGCGCTTCGAGGCTGGCGACCGAGGGTAGAACCGTCACCGCCTGGCGTTTGACCAGCCAGGCGGCCTTGCGGTAGCGCTCGTCTCCGGTCAGCGCCTGGTCCGGCGCCTCGGTGACGAGAACCTGGAATGGCAATGTCGCCAACGCGCCGGTCGGCACCACGATCAGGCGCTTGCTGGCGATCAGCGATCCCAAGGTCCCGAACAGCGCCTCGTAGAGCTGGTGCGCGCGCCCAAGATCGAATGGCAGCTCCTCGTTGCGGCGGAAATCGTCGTCGGTGTAGTTGATCTGCAAAAGCTGCTGGCAGCGGTCGGCGCGGGCGTCGAGCCAGGCGGTGCCGTCAAGTCCGCAACGCAGCGCCTGGACATCTCCGGCGATCGTCGCCGACGTGTAAGCGAGCGGCGACCATGCCGCCTTTTCCCGGGTGATAAAGAAGGCGTGAATGTGCACGCCGTCATCGGCGAAATAAACCAGCGCTTCGTCATCGGCCAACAGCTGCTGCACGCGGGCGATAGTCAGGACCCGGGCGCCGGACAGCGCGGCATAGCCCTGCGCGTTTGTCTCCACCTGCGCATCGAGCGATTTGAGCTGCTGCTCGATCCGAGTCTGCGCCTCGCGCTGAGCGGTCACCGCCGCATGGTCGATCTGCGGTGCGGGCAATGCGAGTTGGCCGATGATCCGGGTCTCGGCGATGTTCCACCGGTCGGTCAGGTCTTCCTGTTGCCGCACCTTGTCCGCGAGGGCCGGATCGCCCGCGGCATAGCGGCGGGCCATGCGCAGGATCGCCGCCGCGGCTGCCGGCGCCACCAGGCGCTGGGCGACATCGAAGGCGGGGCCGCCGAGCTTGGCAAACTGGCTGGTGTCGCTCCACGGCCACTCGCCGCTGACCTGCAGGAACGTCGCGTAGACGATCTGGCTCAGCGACACGTCGGGTATGTCGCGCCCGGCGGCGATCCGGCCGCTGGTCACGCTGCGCCGCCGGTCGGCCGCGATCATGATGTCGGCGGCCCGGCTGATGAGCGCGTGGGCGGCCTCCCATTGTTTCTGCGCCGTAAACAGCCGGGCGAAGGCGAGACATAGCTGCGCGACCTTTGGGTGATCGTCGCCATAGGCAGCGCGGTCGATGCGCATTGCCGCCTTGAGCGCCTTGTCGGCATCGTCGAGGCGGTTTTCCGTGACGTACATGCCGCCGAGGTTGGCGAGCCGGGTCGCCAGCCGCGGGCTGTCGGGGCCGAACATCGCACGATCAAGGTCGAGCGCACGCTGATAAAGCAGCTCGGCACCGGCGAAATCCTGCTTGTCCTCGCGCAAGGTCCCGAGATTGTTGAGCGCCGTCGCCAGCCGCGGATGCGGGTGATCGGGGGTCGAGAGGGCTTCGAGGATCGCCACCGCCTGCTCCAGCAGCGGCTGCGCCTCGTCGAGGCGGTGCTCTGACTTGTAGAGGATGCCGAGATTGCCGAGGGCGATCGCGAGGCGGGCGCGCCCCTCGCCCTGTTGCGGTTCGAGCGCGGCGATCGCGGCGCGATAGAGCCGCTCCGCCTCCTTCGGCCGGTTCAGCCGCTCCAGCGCCGCGGCAAAATTCGACAGGGTCGCACCTTGGTTTTCCGGCGGCGTCTTCTGCTGCTCCACGGCAACAAGCGCCTGATGCAGCAGCCCTGCCGCCTCGACGGGGTTGTCTTCGTCGAGCAGGACCAGCGCCAGATTGCCCCGCCGGGTCGCGACATCGGGATGGTCGGGGCCGAGCGCCGCCAGGTCGATCGCCAGCGACTGCCGCAGCAATTTCTCGGCCCGGTCGAGCGCGCCGGTGAATTGCAAGAATGTCGCCAGGCCATTGAGCGCGGCCGCGTAGCGCGGGTCCGCCTCGCCATAGCGCTCGCGGGTGAGCGCGACGATGCGCTCGGTCACCGGGACGGCGTCGGCGTACTGGCCGGTATTGTAAAGCCGGTCAGACTGCGCCAGCAGCCTGGCGAGTTCATCCTCCTCGGCCTGGCCCGGCGCAGCGAGGGCGATCAGGCCCAGGACAAGGGCGGCGAGCGCGGCCGGCCGCATCGGGGCCGCGTCACGTCCCCGGCGTGCGCGACGGCCCGACCAGGCTGGCGCCGCCATCGACCACGAGCGTCTGCCCGGTGATGTAGCGCGCCTGCGCCGAGAGCAGGAAACGCACGGCGTGACCGATGTCCCAGCCGAGCCCCTCGAGCCCCAGCACCGACGCCTTACGCCTGGCCTCGCGCCCGGCCGGGGTCATCTGCCCCGTGTACATGCGCGGCGTGTAGATCGGCCCCGGCGCGACGCAATTCACGCGGATGTTCTGCGGCCCGTGATCGACCGCCATTGCCCGGGTCAGCGCGATCACCGCACCCTTCGAGGTCGAATAGGCGGTGAGGCCGCGCGGGCGCAGCGCCGAGATCGACGACACGTTGACGATTGCCCCGCCGCCCGCGGTCTCGATCATCGCCGGGATCGCATAGCGCGACACGTAGAACATGCTGTCGACATTGATCTGCATGATCTTGCGCCACAGATCGATCGGGGTGTCGACGACGCTGCCGCGCCCGCCGATGCCGACATTGTTGTCGAGCAGGTCGAGCCGGCCGAACGCCCTCACCGCAGCATCGACCAGGGCCTTGCACTGGGCTTCGTCGGAGACGTCGGCGACATGGGCGAGGGCCGTGCCGCCGTCGGCGGCGATCATCGCAACGGTCTGCTCGGCGGCCTCGCGCGCGATGTCGACGACCAGCACCTTGGCGCCGGAGCGCGCCAGCAGCATCGCCGCCGCCCGCCCGTTGCCGATGCCGTCGTCGGGGGCGCCGCCGCCGGTGACAATCGCCACCTTGCCGGCAAGGCCGAGATCGTCTTCGGGCCGCACGCTGTCGTTCATGTTCGCCTCGCTTTTCCCATTGCCAACACGATAGCCGCCTTACCGAGCGCGACGAGCTCTAATAGTCGAAAAACCGGGGCAGGTCGGCGAGCGTCGGATGGTAGCGGTCCTTTTCCGACAGCACCGGCTCCCTGCCGCCGAGCCGCCAGTCGATGGCGAGCGCCGGATCGTTCCACAACAGCCCGCGATCGTGCTCGGGCGAATAGTAGCGGTTGACCTTGTAGACGAGCTCGCTGTTCGGCTCGAGCGTGCAGAAACCGTGGGCAAAGCCCTCCGGCACGTAAAGCTGGTGGCCTTCGGCCGCGCTCAGCACCACCGCGACATGCCTGCCGTAATTCGGCGAGCCCCGGCGGATGTCGACCGCGACGTCGAGGATCGCGCCGGCCACGACCCGCAGCAGCTTTGCCTGGGCCATCGGCGCGATCTGGAAATGCAGGCCGCGCACCACCCCCGGAACCGCCGACAGCGAATGATTCTCCTGGACGAAACCCGCATCGATGCCGTGCCGGGTCAACAGGTCGGCGCGGAAGATTTCGGAGAAGAACCCGCGCGCATCGCCGTGACGGACCGGCTGGATCAGCTTGACTTCGGGGAGTGCGGTGGCGGTGATCTGCATGGCTTCGCTTTTTTACGTCGGTTCGCGCGCCAACGCATTAGTTGAGGCAGAACCTTTATCCATCGCCGCCGAGCAGCTTGCCGCCGCGCTGCCGCCTATGCCAGTCTTCCGGGATGCGACCTGCCAATTATTACGCCCACCCGGGGTTCGAGCGCGCCGGCCTCAAGCGCCGCGAGCCCGAATGGATTCGCGAGCGCGCGGCCGATCTCGCCTCGCATTTCGTGCCGGTCTGGCGCAGTCAGAACCTCGTTACCGATATCGCGGACAGCGATCCGCGAGCGATCGTGCTGACCGCCGACCATGTGTTGCTGCTGCTCGGTGAGAGCGGC
The DNA here is from genome assembly GCA_035632515.1 of Allostellaceae bacterium. Lineage (GTDB taxonomy): Bacteria > Pseudomonadota > Alphaproteobacteria > ATCC43930 > CGMCC-115725 > DATARH01. Next base: position 22,300 of record DASQGR010000268.1, read on the forward strand.
GGCCATGACGACCATCTGGCCCACGGCCGCCTGGTATTTCTCGGCGTGATCGATGAGCGGGCGCATTTCGCCGTGGATCTCTCGGGGATCGAGGCGCCGCTCGATGCGCTGGCCTCGCCGGCCCTGGCGGCGAGCGGCATCCCGGCCGAGGGGGCCCGGTTTGCCGATCTGCGCCAGCTCGCCGGCCGGCTCGCCCGCCACGAGGGGGCGCTGCTCGCCTTCGCCCGGGCGATGTTGTTCTGGCACTCGCGCCACCGCTTCTGCGGCCTCTGCGGCGCACCGACCTTGAGCGAGGAGGCCGGCCACATGCGCCGCTGCACCAGCGAGGCGTGCAAGGCGATGCATTTTCCACGCACCGACCCCGCGGTGATCATGCTGGTCAGCGACGGCGAGCGAGCGCTGCTCGGCCGCAACAAGAATTTTCCGCCGGGGATGTATTCGACCCTCGCCGGGTTCGTCGAGCCGGGCGAAAGCCTTGAAGACGCCGTCGCCCGCGAGGTCCGCGAGGAAACCGCGATCGAGGTCGGCGCCGTCGCCTACCACTCGTCGCAGCCGTGGCCGTTTCCGGCCAACATCATGCTCGGCTTCCATGCCGAGGCGGCCTCGAGCGAGATCGCGGTCGACTACGGCGAGCTGGAAGACGCGCAATGGTTCGAGCGCGACTGGATCCTCGCCCACGCCGAGGACAACAGCTTTCGTCTGCCGCGGCTCGATTCGATCGCCCGGCGGCTGGTCGAGGACTGGCTGCACCGTCGCGCCGGCCCCGGCTCGGCGTAACCGCGGGATCTAGCGCGACAGCGGCGAGCCGCTCGGCCGCTTCAAGATCGGGATCAGCAACAGGCCGACAAGGAATATCGCGCCGATCATCAGCATGATGTCGTTGTAGGTCAGCACCACCGCCTCGCGCTGGACGATGCCGGCGAGCATTTTGACCGCGGCGCGGCCAGGGTCGCCGGTGATATGCGGCTCGAACCGGGCGGTCTGCGTATCGAGAAAATGCTGCACCGCCGGCCGGGCCGGATTGACGTTTTCGATCAGCCGGTTCCAGTGGAAATGCACCCGCTCGTTCATGACCGTGCCGAGCAGCGCCAGGCCGATAGCACCGCCGAGGTTGCGCATCAAATTGTAGAGCCCGGCGGCACCTTTCAGCAGGTCGGCGGGAAGGCTGCCGAGCGCGATCAGATTGGCGGGCAGGAAGCAGAACATCAGCGCGACGCCGCGCAGCACCTGCGGCACGAGCAGTTCCCAAAACGCCGTCTGGTTGGTGAGCGTGGCGGTCAGGTACATCGAAACCATGAACAGGAACATGCCGAACGCCAGCAACAGGCGCAGGTCGAGCTTCCGCGCCAAAATCGTCGAAAACGGCGAGATGCAGAGCTGGGCCACGCCGGTGACGACCACGATCATGCCGATCTGCAACGCGCTGAAACCACGCACCTGGGCGAGAAACAGCGGGATCACGTAGGTTCCGCCGTAAAGTCCGATGCCGACGACAAAGGTGTAGAAAGACCCAATCGCAAAATTGCGGATGCGGTAGGCCCGCAGGTCGACGATCGGCTGGCGATAGGACAGACCCGCCACAGGAACAGTACGCTCGCGATGCCGGAGACGATCGCCGCAGCGCAGATCGAGCCGTCCGCGAACCAATCCCAGCGCGGGCCTTCTTCGAGGGTGTATTCGAGGCAGCCGAGAAACAGCGCCATCAGCACCAGGCCGGGAAAATCGAAGCCGCGCAGCAGCGACGGGTTGGGCTTGTCGATGTCGATCAGACACCACACCGTCACGGCGACGAAAACGCCGGGCACGATGTTGACGAGAAACAGCCACTGCCAGGAATAGGCGTCGGTCA
>DASQGR010000269.1:0-4021 GCA_035632515.1 Allostellaceae bacterium
AACCGGGCGAAGGCTGCGGTGAAATCGAAATCCGGATCGGCTAGCCGGGCCCAGCGCGCCAGCGCCTCGCCGTGTTGGATCTCCTCGGCGCCCCACCGCCGCGCGCTGTCTTGAAAGACGTCGCCGGCGAACACTCGGCAGAGGTGATGGGCGTAGGCGCCGCCATTGTATTCGACAAGGCTCGCCGCCTTGACGATGCGGGTGATTTCAGGATCGAGCCGGGTCGGATCGAAGCGATGCCACGGAATATCGTCGAGCGTCCACGAGCCCATAAGGCCTCCGGCGTCGTGTACCCGGCTGATTATACACCGCTGAACTGCGCTCGTCGTCGTCGCGAGGGATGTGGCGCAATCTTCTTTCGTCCCGACTCTCTCGCGGAGATCGCCGCGTTGCCGCTTCTCGCAATGATGATCGTATTGCTAATGCGCGGTATCGGCGGAGAGGGCCTGGAGCTTGGCGCGGGCGACCGCCTGTTGGTGCTCGAGCAGGCGCAGTTCGGCGGCGAGGCGGTCGCGGTCGGGCCCGCTGGCGTGTCCGACCTGGTCGCGCAGGCTCGGCAGATTGCCTTCGATCGTTTGCAGTTCCGCCTCGGTTTCGGCGCGATTGAGATCGCCCGGGGCCATCGCCTCTTCGGCCAGCACGGTGCAGCGCTCGGGGGTCACTTCGGCGATGCCGCTGACGATGAATATCCGCTCGGTAACGACGCGGTTCTCGTAGATCTCGATCATGCCGGGGCGGATCGTCGAGATCAGCGGCGAATGACCGGGCAGGACGCCGAAATTGCCCTCGGTACCCGGCACCACCACCATCTCGACCTCGGTCGAAATGACCAGGCGCTCCGGCGTCACCAGCTCGAACTGGACGCGATCGGCCATAGGCTGAACCCCCTTACGCCTCGCTCGCCATCTTGCGGGCTTTTTCGATCGCCTCGTCGATCGTCCCGACCATGTAGAAGGCGCTTTCCGGCATGTCGTCATGCTCGCCGGCGACAATCCCCTTGAAGCCCTTGATCGTGTCTTCGAGGTTGACGAACACCCCCGGCGAACCGGTGAACACCTCGGCGACGTGGAAGGGCTGCGACAGGAAGCGCTGGATTTTGCGCGCCCGGGCGACGGTCTGCCTGTCCTCCTCGGACAGCTCGTCCATGCCGAGGATGGCGATGATGTCCTGCAGCGACTTGTAGGTCTGCAACACCCGCTGCACGTCGCGGGCGACGGTGTAGTGCTCGTCGCCGACGACGCGCGGGTCGAGCATGCGCGAGGTCGAATCGAGCGGGTCGACCGCCGGGTAGATGCCGAGCTCGGCGATCTGCCGCGACAGCACCGTGGTCGCATCGAGATGGGCGAACGAGGTCGCCGGCGCCGGGTCGGTCAGATCGTCGGCGGGAACATAGATCGCCTGCACCGAGGTGATCGAGCCCTTCTTGGTCGTGGTGATGCGCTCCTGCAGCGCCCCCATATCGGTCGCCAGCGTCGGCTGATAGCCGACCGCGGATGGGATGCGGCCGAGCAGCGCCGACACTTCCGAACCGGCCTGGGTGAAACGGAAGATGTTGTCGACAAAGAACAGCACGTCCTGGCCTTCCTCGTCGCGGAAATACTCGGCGAGGGTGAGGCCCGAGAGGCCGACCCGGGCGCGGGCGCCGGGCGGCTCGTTCATCTGGCCATAGACGAGAGCCGCTTTCGACCCGGGTCCGTCGGGCACGATGACGCCGGATTCCATCATCTCGTGATAGAGGTCGTTGCCCTCGCGGGTGCGCTCGCCCACCCCGGCGAACACCGAGTAGCCGCCATGTGCCTTGGCGATGTTGTTGATCAATTCCATGATGATGACGGTCTTGCCGACCCCGGCGCCGCCGAACAGGCCGACCTTGCCGCCTTTGGCATAAGGCGCCAGCAGATCGACGACCTTGATCCCGGTTATGAGGATCTCCGCCTCGGTCGATTGCTCGACGAATTCCGGCGCCGGCCGGTGGATCGGCGAGCGGCGCGTGGTCGGGATCGGGCCGCGCTCGTCGACCGGCTCGCCGATGACGTTGAGAATCCGGCCCAGCGTCTCGGGCCCGACCGGCACGCTGATCGGCGCGCCGGTATCGACCACCTGGGCGCCGCGGACGAGGCCGTCGGTGGTATCCATCGCCACCGTGCGCACGGTATTTTCGCCCAGATGCTGCGCCACTTCGAGGGTGAGGGTGCGGCCGGCATTGTCGACATGCAGCGCCGAGAGGATCGCGGGCAATTCGCCCTCGAAGCGCACGTCGACGACCGCGCCGATAACCTGGGTGATCGTGCCGACGATATTGGTGGCCATGTTCGGATGATCCCTGGTGTTAGAGCGCCTCGGCCCCGGAGATGATCTCGATCAGCTCCTTGGTGATGGCGGCCTGGCGGGTGCGGTTGTAGTTGATGGTCAGCCGGTCGATCATCTCGCCGGCATTGCGGGTGGCGTTGTCCATCGCGGTCATCCGCGCACCCTGCTCGCTCGCCGCGTTTTCGAGGAGCGCGGTATAGATCTGCACCCCAAGATTGCGCGGCAACAGCTCGGCGAGGATTTCCTCCTCGTCCGGCTCGAACTCGTAGATCGCGCCGCCTTCGGGGGCCGGGGCGTCGGCCGCGCCGGGCTGCGCGAACGGGATCAGCTGCTGGACCGTGACGATCTGGGTGATCGCCGAGCGGAAGCGGTTGAAGATGATCGAGCAGGTATCGAATTCGCCCGCGTCGAACATCGCCAGGATGCGCAGGGCGATGTCGCGCGCGTCGTCGAACGACAGCCGGCGGCGGCCGATCTCGGTGAGGCTGTCATGGATCAGGCGGGCGTGGTCGCGGCGCAGCCCGTCGCGGCCTTTGCGGCCGATGGTGAGGATCTTGACCGTCTTTCCGGCGCCGAGGAGCGCGCGGATCTGCCGCCGCGCCTCGCGCAGGATCGTCGCGTTGAAGCCGCCGGCAAGCCCACGGTCCGAGGTGGCGACGACCAGCAGGTGGGTCTGGTCCCTGCCGGTGCCGGCAAGCAGCTTCGGGCCGCCCGACAGCCCCGACATCCGCGCCGCCAGCGACGCCAGCACCCGCTCCATGCGCTCGGCATAGGGGCGGGCCGCTTCGGCCTGCTCCTGGGCACGGCGCAGGCGCGAAGCCGCCACCATTTTCATCGCCGAGGTGATCTTCTGGGTCGACCTGACGCTGCGGATGCGGACCCGGAGATCCTTTAGGCTGGCCATTGGCGGTTACGCAAAGGTCTTGGCGAAATTGTCGAGGAATTCGGTCAGCGCCTTTTCCGACGCATCGGAAATCGCGCCTTCGTTGCGGATCGCGGCGAGCAGATCGGCCTTGTCGGCGCGCAATTCGCTCAGCATCGAGGTCTGAGGCGAATTGCGAAAACGCGGCCATCTCGCGGTATTGCGCGAGCTCGAGTTTGATGCGGCCGGCGACCTGCTTCATCGCCCGGATCTGCGCCGCCGAGCCGACCCGGCTGACCGACAGGCCGACATTGATCGCCGGGCGGATGCCGCGATAGAACAGCTCGGTCTCGAGGAAGATCTGGCCGTCGGTGATCGAGATCACGTTGGTCGGAATGTAGGCCGACACGTCGCCGGCCTGGGTCTCGATGATCGGCAACGCGGTCAGCGAGCCGGCGCCGTGCTGATCGTTCATCTTGGCGGCGCGCTCGAGCAGCCGGCTATGCAAATAGAAGACGTCGCTCGGATAGGCTTCGCGGCCGGGCGGCCGGCGCAGCAGCAGCGACATCTGACGATAGGCGACCGCCTGCTTCGAGAGATCATCGTAGATGATCAGCGCATGCATGCCGTTGTCGCGGAAGAACTCGCCCATGGCGCAGCCGGCGTACGGCGCCAGGAACTGCAGCGGCGCCGGCTCGGACGCGGTCGCGGCGACGGCGTCGGATCCCGCACCGCTGCAGTTCCTCTCTCCCTTCTCGGGCTGCGCCATCGGCGAATGGTTCCGCGACAACGGCATGCATGCGCTGATCATCTACGATGATCTCTCCAAACAGGCCGTGGCCTATCGTC
>DASQGR010000270.1:0-7816 GCA_035632515.1 Allostellaceae bacterium
TTTTGAAAGAGGCGTGGTGATGAAGGGGTTAGCGGCGGTTGCCGCGCCGGTCGCAAACGCGGCCGACCCCACCCCGGCTGCAAATGCCGCAGCCTCGCCCGCCACGATGGAATTGCCGCCGAAGCCGGTCCCGGACATCGAGGAAAGCCTCGAACCGTCGGTCTACCGCTTCATCCTGCGGCACAGCCTCAAGCAGCAGATCCTGCTGCTGATCCTGACCCTGGCGTCGTTCCCCTTCCTCTACTATTCGCTCGACCTGCCGAAAACGATCGTCAACCACGCGATCGGCGGCAAGAAATTTCCGCAGGATATTTTCGGCGTGGAGTTCAATCAGATCCCCTATCTGATGACGCTCTGCGCGGTCTTTCTTGCATTGGTGTTCATTAACGGCGGCTTCAAATACTACATAAACACGTTGAAAGGTCAGCTCGGCGAGCGGATGTTGCGGCGTTTTCGCTATTCGCTGTACCTGCGGCTGCTGCGGTTCCCGACCAATTATTTCCAGAAAACCTCGTCGGCACAGATCATCCCGATGATCACGACCGAATGCGAGCAGCTCGGCGGGTTTATCGGCGATGCGTTCGTGCTGCCGGTGTTCCAGGGCGGCCAGCTGCTGACGATCATCGTGTTCATGTTCGTGCAGGACCCGATGCTCGGCGCCGCCGCGGTGGCGCTGTATCCGATCCAAGGCTACCTCATCCCGCGGCTGCAGCGCGTGGTGAACCAGCTCGGCAAGCGACGGGTGCGCACCGTTCGCGTCGTCGCGGACCGGGTGCAGGAATCGGCCGCCGGAATCGCCGAGATCCAGGCCAACGACACGGTCAAGCTGCATCTGAGCAACTTTGCCCACATTCTCGGGACGATCTATGACATCCGCTATGAGATCTACCGGCGGAAGTTCTTCGTCAAATTCCTCAACAATTTCATCGGCCAGCTGACCCCGTTCTTCTTCTATTCGATCGGCGGCTACCTGGTGATCAAAGGCAATTTGTCGTTCGGCGCGCTGGTCGCGGTGCTTGCCGCGTACAAGGATCTGGCCTCACCGTGGAAGGAGCTGCTCGACTATTATCAGAACAAGGAAAACTCGCGGATCACCTACGACCAGATTGTCGAGCAGTTCCAGCCGGCGAACATGGTCGATGCCACCCTGCTGCTGGCCGAACCGGAGGTGGTGCCGCACTTCACCGGGGAATTGGCGGTGGCCAATCTGTCGCTGGCCGGCGACGACAAGACCCGGATCGTCGATGCGGTCAGCTTTGCGCTGGCGCTCGACGAGCATGTCGCGATCATCGGCCAAAGCGGCAGCGGCAAGGACGAGCTGGCGCTGTTGCTGGCGCGCCTGCTGCAGCCCTCGGGCGGGCGCATCACGATCGGCGGGGTCGATCTCGCCGAGCTGCCTCTGGCGGTGGTCGGCCGGCGCATCGGCTACGTCAGCGCCACCCCGCATTTGTTCGCCGACACGCTGCGCGACAACCTGCTGCTTGGTCTTCGCCACCATCCGGTGCGCCCGCCCGAGTATGACGAGGCCACCGCGCGGCGGCGCGGCCGCCAGCTCGACGAGGCGCGGCGCGCCGGCAACATCGATTTCGACATCGAGGCCGATTGGATCGATTACGATGGCGCCGGGGTTGCCGATAGCCGCGGCTTGTCGCTCCGCATCGCGCAGGTTCTGGCCGAGCTCGGCTTTGAGGAAGATGTCTATGGCTTCGGGCTGCGCGGCCGTGTCGATCCGGCGGTGCAGCCGGAGCTGGCCGCGCGTCTGCTCGAGGCGCGTACGGCGCTGGCGCAGCGACTTCGCGCCGACGGCATCACCAACCTGGTCGAGAGGTATTCCCTCGACCGTTACAACAGCAACGCCACGGTCGCCGAAAACCTGCTGTTCGGCACGCCGATCGGCCCCGCCTTCGAGCTCGAGGCATTGGCCGAAAATCATTACGTCCAGCAGGTGCTCGACAAGGTCGGGCTGACCGACGATCTGGTCGAGGCCGGTCGCGAGGTCGCGGCGACGATGACCGAGATCTTCGCCGATCTGCCGCCGGACCATGAGTTCTTCGAGCAGTACAGCTTTATCAGCGCCAGCGACCTGCCCGAGTTCAAGGCCATCCTCGGCGCGATCGACAACAATGACGTCAAGTCGCTGTCCGGCGAGCAGCGCCAGAAGCTGTTGTCGCTGCCGTTCAAGCTGATCGCGGCGCGCCATCGCCTCGACGTTCTCGACGCGAACATGCAGGAGCGCCTGCTCGAGGCGCGGCGGACGTTCCGCGGCGACCTGCCGGCCGATCTCAGCGGCCAGGTCGCCTTCTTCGATGACGAGGAATACAACGCCGCCGCCTCGCTGCAGGACAACATCCTGTTCGGCAAGATCGCCTATGGCGAGGCGGATGCGCTGGTGCGGGTACCGGCGGTGCTCGGCGAAGTGCTCGACGGGCTCGGGTTGCGCCCCGAGGTGATCGATGTCGGGCTCGACTACAATGTCGGCACGGCCGGCTCGCGCCTGTCCCTGGGCCAGCGCCAGCGCGCGGCGATCGCCCGCGCCGTGCTGAAGCGGCCCGATTTGATGATCCTCAACGAAGCGACCGCGGCGCTCGACGGGCAGGCGCAGACCAAGGTCATGGACGGGTTGCACCACGAGTTTGCCGGTCGCTGCCTCGTCTGGGTCTTGCACCGCGCCAGCCTCGCCCGACATTTTGACCGAGTGCTGGTGATGAGCGGCGGCAAGTTGCAGGAACAGGGCCGCTTCGCCGAACTCGACCGCAAGGATTCGCTGACCAGCCTATTGATGGCGGCGGAATAAAGGACGCGCAAAGCGCCGTGACCCAGGGAGGAAACACGTGAGCCTGCAGCAGGAATTCGAGGTGCTTCGCCGGGTTCCGTTCTTTGCCGAGATCGAGCCGGCGAAATTGAAACTTCTCGCTTTTATGAGCGAACGGGTCGGCTTCGACGACGGCAAGGTCGTCTGCCGCCAGGGTGATCCGGGCGATGCGGCCTATCTGATCCTCGACGGCGAAGCGGACATCGTGCTCGAAGGCCCGGCGGGGCCGGTCACCGTCGCCACACTCGGGGCCAACGAAATCGTTGGCGAGATGGCGATATTGTGCAATACGCCGCGCAACGCCACGGTGCGCGCGAAAGGGCGGCTCGTCGCCCTGCGCATCGCCAAGGACCCGTTCATGCGCATGGTGCGCGAATTCCCCAACATGGCGGTGTCGATCATGCAGGAGTTGGCGCACCGGGTGGAGGCGACCAACAACCAGCTGCGCACCGCGATGGCCGAGGTGCGCAAGTTGCGCGAGCAGAGCGGGACGGCGTCGGCCGCGTGAGCCGGCTCGACAGCTTTATCCGCCGGCTCGAGGCGCAACGCGCCTGTCTCAACCGCGCCGCCGAGCTGATCGCCGGCATCGACGGCATGGTGCTGGAACTCGGCCTCGGCAATGGCCGCACCTACGATCATCTGCGCGAGCTGTTCCCCGACCGCGACATCTATGTCTGCGAGCGCAAGGTCGCGGCGCATCCCGACTGTGTTCCGCCGGCCGACCGGCTGCTGCTCGGCGACCTGCGCGAGACCCTGCCGGCGGCGCGCGACCGGTTCGCCGGCAGGGTGACGCTCGCCCATCTCGACGTCGGCACCGGCGACGCGGCGGCGAACCAAGCGCTGGCGGCCGCGCTGATGCCGCTTGTGGTGCCGCTGCTTTGCGTCGGCGGTGTGCTGGTGAGCGACCCGGTTATGGATTGCCCGGAACTGGCGCCGCTGCCGTTGCCGGAGGGCGTCGCCCTCGGCCGCTATCATCTCTACCGGCGTACATAGCGGCGTACATAGGGCAGGAGCGAAGCAACACTCGCGCGCTTCGGCGATGCGGCGGGTTCATGGAGCGCGTAACCGGCCCTGCCGGGGTCACAAAGCGAAATCGACCATCACCGGAACATGGTCCGATGCCTTGTCCCAGTCGCGTATCTCACGGTAGACGCGCGCGCCGGCAAGGGCGCCGACGAGCGGCGGCGTCACCCAGATATGGTCGAGGCGCCGACCGCGGTCGGAGGCCGACCAGTCGCGGTTGCGATAGCTCCACCACGTGTAGAGCCTCTCCTCGGGCGGGACGAAATGGCGCACCGCATCGACAAACCCGCCGGCCTGCCGCAGCCTGCCGAGACGCTCGACCTCGACCGGGGTATGGCTGACCACGGTCAACAACTGCTTATGCGACCACACGTCGGTTTCCAGCGGCGCGATGTTGAGATCGCCGACCGCGATCATCTTGCGGCCGGGCTTGGCCGCGGTCTCGCCGGCGAACCAGGCGGTCAGCTCGTCAAGAAATTGCAGCTTATGGGCGAATTTCGGGTTGACCTCGGGGTCGGGGATGTCGCCGCCGGCCGGCACGTAGATGTTGTGCAGCTCAATGCCGCCGGGCAGTTCGACGGTCGCGTGGCGGCAGTCGTTGCGTTCGCACCAGGCCCGCGTCGCCATGCTGGGGAACGGCGATTTCGCCAGGATTGCGACGCCGTTGTAGCCCTTCATGCCATGCATGTGAATATGCGCGTAGCCGAGCGATTCGAACGGCTCGCGCGGGAACAGTTCGTCGGGGGTCTTGGTCTCCTGCAGGCAGAGGATGTCGGGCTGCACCTCGTGCAGCAGGCGGCAGACATTGTCGGCCCGCAGCCGCACCGAATTGATGTTCCATGTGACGAGGCGCATCCCGCGGGCCCATCAACTTGCAGATGAAAGGCGGCGAATAGACCACGGCGCTCCGGTGGCGTGCAATCGCTGGATTGTCGCCTGGGCGCCTTTTCGCTGAGCGCCTGTAACCTCGATGCACCCAAACAAACAGCGCCCGGTCTGGGGGGAAGACCGGGCGCCAGCTTGTCAGAAGCGCTTGGGGAGATCCGACCCCGCAGGGGAAACGGGGCCGGAATTTAAGAGGATTTTAGGGTCCTCTCCGCTTCTGAGTCAGAAGGTGGGGATCGTCTGAACCGGGCCATAATGCAATTCATGCATGCGCATATGGCGGAAAACGCATGCTTGTTCCGGGAACCGAACGGATGGGAAAGTGTTGACTACGCCGCGCGCCGTTTCGCGCTGCTTCCGGACCGCGCGGCGCGGCAGGCGTCGCCGAAAGCGGCAAACAGGGCGCGCGAAATCGGGTTGGTGAGCGGCTTGTATTCGGGATGCCACTGCACCCCGACGACAAAGCGCGCACCGGGCAGACTGACCGCCTCGACCAGCCCGTCAGGCGCCAGCGCCTCGACCTTGAGCGAGGGCGCTGGCTGGTCGATCCCCTGGCCATGCAGCGAATTGACCATGATCTCGGTGGTGCCGGCGAGTTCGGCGAAAAACCCGTCCGGCGCCAGATGCACCGGGTGGCACGGGCCATAGCGCTCGTCCATGGTCTTCGGGCCCGGCCCCAGACGATGAACCTTTCCGCCCGGCATCTCCTGGATGCGCTGGTGCAAGGTGCCGCCCAGCGCGACGTTGAGCTCCTGGATGCCGCGGCAGATGGCCAGCACCGGCAGGTCGCGGCGAACCGCCTCGCGGATCAGCGGCAGTGTCGTCGCGTCGCGGTCGGGGTCGTGCAACGTGCCTTCGCGGCTCGGCGGCCCGTTATAATGATAGGGCTCGACATTGGAGGGGCTGCCGGTCAGCAGCAACCCGTCGATGGTGTCGAGCAGGGCGTCGAGATCGAGCTTGTCGCCGATCGCCGGGATCAGCATCGGCAAGCATCCCGCCGCGTCGACCACCGCATGCGGGTAGCGCACGACGGCGGTGTACATGACGCGTTCGTTGATCTCACGAAAACAAGTAGGAATAGCCACCAGCGGTGTAAGGAGGGACATCAGGAGCGGCTCAACGTGTTGTTCTCGATGACCATTTTTCAGCGACTATACGGATCTTGATATTGGAACAGCTTGGGATCGAGCGCCATACCGAACTGAAGCTCGGAGAGCACCACGGTCGTCGCCTTGCCTTTCTGGTCGACCACCGTCCATTGCCGCAAAACCAGTGGATTTTCCGTAAATTCCATTGTCAGCGACCCCTGATCCGGCTCGGCAGCCTGAACGATGGAGACCCGAATGACATTCCCGCTATGCTCGAAACGCGTGACCACCACGCCGTCCGTAAAGCTGATCGGGTCGCGGAGCAAGAACCAAGCCGGCGTCGACCGGAGGCCGACTTTCTGCATCTGCTTGAGCTCGGGGTCCCAGGAATAGACATAGAACATGTCGGCGAGCAGCAGCAGTTCGTTGGGCGGATCGTACTGGAACCGCATCTTTCCCGGCCGCGACACCCAGACATAGCCGGTGGCGCTGCCGCCGTTTGCCACTGCCTGGTGAAATTTCGCGGTCATCGTGCGGATGCCGTTGAGATAGGCGGCGATTCGCTGCAGCTCGGCCGAATCCTGCTGGTTCAGCGTTGCCGGCGGCGGCGCGGCGGCGAGCGCGGCTGGCGGGGCGGTAAACAGCAGAACCGACGCCATCGCAGCGCAACAAAATTGCCAGAACCACGCCATCTCGGTGCCCACCTTTGCCGCTGCCGCCTATTCGGCGGCTGATGCGGGGGAAATGACCCTCGATTTGCGGCGCTTCAATGGCGGCAATCCGTGGCCAGAACTGCATTTTTGTCGCGCTCACCGTGTCGGGGCCAGCACCTCGCGCTTGCCGACATGATTGGCGGCGCCGACCACCCCTTCGGTCTCCATCCGTTCGATGATTCGCGCGGCGCGGTTGTAGCCGATCTGCAAATGGCGCTGGACAAAGCTGGTCGACGCCTTGCGTTCGCGGCAGACCAGCGCGACCGCCTGATCGTAGAGCTGGTCCCCGCTGCCACCCTCGTCGTCGCCGCTGCCGAATTCGCCGCTCCCCTCGCTCGAATCCTCGGTAATCTCTTCGATGTAATCAGGTTCGGCCCGGGATTTCAGCGCCGAGACGACGCGCTCGACCTCCTCGTCCGAAACAAACGGGCCGTGCACCCGGGTCACCCGGCCGCCGCCGGCCATGTAGAGCATGTCGCCGCGGCCCAGAAGCTGCTCGGCGCCGCCCTCGCCGAGGATCGTCCGGCTGTCGATCTTCGAGGTTACCTGAAAGCTGATCCGGGTCGGGAAATTGGCCTTGATCGTGCCGGTGATGACATCGACCGACGGCCGCTGCGTCGCCATGATGATGTGGATGCCGGCGGCGCGGGCCATCTGCGCCAGGCGTTGCACCGACGCCTCGATATCCTTGCCGGCGACCAGCATCAGATCGGCCATCTCGTCGACGATGACGACGATCAAGGGCAGTTCGTTGAGGTCGAACGGCTGCTCCTCGATGATCGGCTCGCCGCTTTCGGGGTCGAACCCGGTCTGCACCTTGCGCACCAGCGTTTCGCCCTTGTCGCGGGCCTCGGCGATCCGCGCGTTGTAGCCCTCGATGCTGCGCACCCCGAGCTTCGACATCTTCTGATAGCGGCTTTCCATCTCGCGCACGGTCCATTTGAGCGCGAGCACCGCCTTGCGCGGATCGGTGACCACCGGCGCCAGCAGGTGCGGGATGCCGTCATAGACCGACAGCTCCAGCATTTTCGGATCGACCATGATGAATTTGCAGCGATCGGGCGGCATCCGGTAGAGGATCGACAGGATCATGGTGTTGATCCCGACCGACTTGCCCGAGCCGGTGGTGCCGGCAATCAGCAGGTGCGGCATCCGCGCCAGATCGGCGACCACGGCCTCGCCGCCGATATCCTTGCCGAGCGCCAGCGCCAGCCGGCCGGTATGCTTCTCATAGGCCGGCGAATCGAGCAGCTCGCGCAGGAAAACCGTCTCGGCCTTGATGTTCGGCAGTTCGA
>DASQGR010000271.1:0-8548 GCA_035632515.1 Allostellaceae bacterium
GCGTGATGACGAACGCCTCGGACAGCGGTATAGGATTCACCCAGACCCCACCCGCAGGCCGTTTCGACCCTTTGCGGCATGCGGATCGAACACCGAATGGTCTCTACCCCCGAGTGACCGCGATTTTCGTGTGATCGAAACCCTGATTTGAGCATCTCGATACCGAGCCCCTGTTGCTGGGACTTCGCGCCCCAGCCCCACCGCATCGTCCGCCGCCTCACGGAGGCGCACCGGTGATCGGCGTCGTTCTGGTCACGCATGGCCGGCTCGCCGCGGAGTTTGTTTCCGCGCTCGAACATGTCGTCGGCCCACAGACCCAGATGACCGCGATCTGCATCGGCCCCGAGGACGATATGGAGCAGCGCCGCCAGGAAATCCTCGTCTCGATCGGCACGGTGGACAGTGGCGATGGCGCGGTTCTGTTGACCGACATGTTCGGCGGCACCCCGTCCAACCTGGCGATATCGGTCATGGACCGGGCCAAGATCGAGGTCATCGCCGGCATCAATCTGCCGATGCTGATCAAGCTCGCCAGCCTGCGCCAGACCGAAACCCTGGAGCGGGCGGTCCTCGGCGCGCAGGAGGCGGGCCGCAAATACATCAACGTCGCCTCGCAGCTGCTCGCGGACGCGCAACGATGACCCTCGACGCGCCCGGCTCGCCCCCGCCCGGCACCTGTCCTGCGGAGGGGGCGGACGCGGCGGCGACGGCCCGGCGTCTCGTCACGATCTGCAACCAGCGCGGCTTGCACGCGCGCGCCGCCGCCCTGTTCGTCAAGACGGCGCACCGCTTCGAGGCGGAGATATGGGTGCGCAAGAACGGCACCTGCGTCTCCGGCCGATCGATCATGGGGCTGATGATGCTGGCGGCGGCATCGGGTGCCGCGCTAAAAATCTCTGCCGCCGGCCCGGACGCCGACTCAGCGGTTGAAACGCTGGCGCGCCTGGTCGAATGCAAGTTTGATGAGGACTGAAGACAGACTCGGTATCGAGCAGACCGCCATCGAAAAGCCCGGCGGTGAAAAGCCTGGCGGGGAAAAGACGGGCGGGGAAAAGGCGGGCGGCGCCAGGCCGCTTCAAGAAAATCGCGGCGAACGGCGACTGTCGGGTATCGGTGTCTCGGCCGGGATCGCCATCGGTGCCGCCTATATCGGCGAGGGCGGGCCGCTTGTCGTCGGCGAAACCGAGATCGCCGAGACCGCCGTCGCCGCCGAGCGGGTCCGCTTTACCGAGGCGGTTGCCCATGCACAAAAGCAGCTCCGCAAGCTGAAGGCGCGCGCCGCTGCGCTGCCCGGCTCCGCCGGCGACGAAATCGGCTACCTGCTCGACGCGCATCTCGCGATGCTGGCCAATTCGCGCCTGGTACGCGGCGTCCACCAGCGCATCGCCCATGCGAGAATCAACGCCGAGCGTGCCGTCGAGCTCGAGATCGAGACCATCGCCAAGGCATTTGCCGCAATGCGCGACGGGTATCTTGCGGCCCGTGTCGACGATATCAGGGTGGTCGGCGCCCGCCTGATCCGCAACCTGATCAAGAAGCCCTATGTCACCTACTCCGCCTTGAGCGGCGGCGCGATCGTGCTCGCCGAGGAGGTCACCCCGGCGGATACGGCGCTGATGGATCCGCGCCGCATCGGCGGGTTCGCAGCCGAATTCGGCGGGCCCGACAGCCATACCGCGATCATGGCCCGCGCCCTTGGCCTGCCGGCGGTCATGGGGGTGCCGGCGCTGATCGACCGCGCCCACCCCGACGCCACCGTGATCGTCGACGGAACGGACGGCACGGTCATTCTCGACCCCGAGCCGGACACCCTTGCCGCCTATCGCCAGCGCCAGGAGGATCTCAGCCGCGAGCGCCGCAGCCTGACGCGGCTGCGCCGCCTGCCGGCGACGACCCGCGACGGCGTCGAAATCCGCCTCGACGCCAATCTCGAACTGCCGGTCGAACTCGACCAGGCGCTGGCCAACGGCGCCGCCGGGCTGGGCCTGGTGCGCACAGAATTCCTGTTCCTCAACCGCGACGACCTGCCGGGCGAGGACGAGCAGTATGAATTCTATGCCGGGCTGGTGCGGGGCATGGGTGGTCGGACGGTGACGCTGCGCACCCTCGATGTCGGCGGCGACAAGCTGCCCGAAACGCTGGCGAGCGCAGCGATGGACTCGACCAACCCGGCGCTGGGCCTCAGGGCGATCCGGTTGTCGCTCAAGGAGCGGCGGCTGTTCGACACCCAGCTCGCGGCGATGCTGCGGGCGGCGCGCGAGGGGCCGGTTCGCATCATGCTGCCGATGATTTCGAGCGCCGGCGAAATCCGCCGCACTCGCGAGATCATCGAGCAGGTGAGCCGCCGGCTGCGTCGCCGCGGCGTCGCCTTTGCCGAGATAACCCCGCCGCTGGGAGTGATGATCGAAGTGCCGGCTGCCGCCCTCGCCGCCGATGCGCTGGCCAGCGAGGCGGATTTCTTCGCCATCGGCACCAACGACCTGATCCAGTACACACTGGCGGTCGACCGCAGCGACGAGCAGGTCGCCCACCTGTACAATCCGCTGCATCCGGGGGTGCTGCGGCTGATCCAGTTCGCGGTCGAGGCGGCCGCGCGGCGCGATATTCCGGTCGGTATTTGCGGCGAGATGGCCGGCGAGCCGCGCTACGCGGCGCTGCTCCTCGGCCTCGGCCTGCGCGAGTTGTCGATGTCGCCGGGCAGCCTGCCGCGCGTGAAGCACCGCATCCGCAGCCTCGACATGGTTGCCGCCACGCGACGCGCCGAAGCGATCATGGACCAGTCCGACACCGGCCGCATCGCCGCGCTGCTCGACGATTTCAACGCGATGGCCGGCGTGTGACAAGCCCTGGCGCATCCGCCAGGACGCACCGATGGACGCTTTTCATCACGACCGGTTTCCTCAACCCCAGCAAAATCCCAGGTCATCCGGGGGAGCCGCGAGCCCCTCTCGCGAAGAACCGCAAGACGTTGGTGCAGCCCGGCATAACGCGCAGAAATCTTGACGACTTAAAGATATCTTTATATTTTGAATTGATCTGACGACGCGCCATCAGGAGAGATACCCGCATGCCTGAGTTCACCGATTACAAGGTCGCAGACATCGCTCTCGCCGATTGGGGCCGACGAGAGATCGCCATCGCCGAGACGGAGATGCCGGGGCTGATGGCGCTGCGCGACGAATTCGGGGCGTCGCAGCCGCTGGCCGGCGCGCGCATCGTAGGCTGCCTGCACATGACGATCCAGACCGCCGTCCTGATCGAGACGCTGGTACATCTCGGCGCCAGCGTGCGCTGGAGCTCGTGCAACATCTTCTCCACCCAGGACCATGCCGCTGCGGCGATCGCCGCCCGCGGCATCCCGGTCTTTGCCTGGAAAGGCGAAACCGAGGAGGAATACGAGTGGTGCATCGAGCAGACCCTGGCCGGTCCCGGCGGCTGGAAGCCCAACATGGTGCTCGACGATGGCGGCGATGCGACCAAGATCATCCACGACAGCCATCCCGACCTCCTGCCGGCCATCCGCGGCATCTCGGAGGAGACCACCACCGGGGTGCACCGCCTCTATGAGATGATGCGCGCCGGCACGCTCAAGGTGCCGGCGTTCAACGTCAACGACAGCGTCACCAAGTCCAAGTTCGACAATCTCTACGGCGTGCGTGAAAGCCTCGTCGACGGCATCAAGCGGGCGACCGACGTGATGCTTGCCGGCAAGATCGCCGTCGTCGCCGGCTTCGGCGATGTCGGCAAGGGCTCGGCGGCGAGCCTGCGGAGCCAGGGCGCACGGGTGATGGTGACCGAGATCGACCCGATCTGCGCCCTGCAGGCCGCGATGGAGGGATATCAGGTGGTGACGATGGACGAGGCGGCGCCGATCGGCGACATCTTCGTCACCGCCACCGGCAACATCGACGTCATCACCCTCGATCACATGCGCCAGATGCACGATCGGGCGATCGTCTGCAACATTGGCCATTTCGACAGCGAGATCCAGGTCGGCGCGCTGCGCAACTACGTCTGGGAAGAGGTCAAGCCGCAGGTCGACGAGGTCGTTTTCCCCGACGGCAAGCGCCTGATCGTTCTGGCCCAGGGGCGGCTGGTCAACCTCGGCTGCGCCACCGGCCACCCGAGCTTTGTGATGAGCGCCTCGTTCACCAATCAGGTATTGGCGCAAATCGAGCTGTGGACGAATCACGGCAAGTACCAGAACAAAGTCTACGTGCTGCCGAAACATCTCGACGAGAAGGTGGCCGCGTTGCACCTCGACAAGCTCGGCGCCCGCCTGACCAAGCTTACCGCGGCCCAGGCGCAATATCTCGGCCTCGAAAACACCGGCCCGTACAAGCCGGAACATTATCGGTATTAACCAAAAGTTGAATTTCTGAACGAGCGGCATTATAAAGACCGACGACATCGCCTTGCGTTTGTTGAAACGACCGGATACTCCGCATCCGATTGATTAAGCTGGAGAAAGGCCGCCGGAGAGTCCGGTCGGGGCGGTCGAGAGGCGGCAAATCGTGATCGTGCTCGCTGCCGTAATTTGTCTCGCCGCCGTGATCGCGATGGGCGGGTTGACGCTGTACGCTCGCTCCCGGTTGAGCGAGGCCGAGCAGCGGCGCAATGCAGCCGAGCGCAGCCGGGACGACCTGGCGGCAATCCTGGCGACGGCGCCGGTGATGGGCTTTGCCTGGCGCGGCGATAGCGGCGACGAACGGATGCTCGGCGCCGCCGGATTGTCGTTTGCCGAGTTCCTAACCCGGGTCGACCCGGACGGCGCCGTCCGCATCGCGGCCTCGGTCGGCGTGCTCCGTTCGCTCGGAACCGCTTTCGCCGATGTCGTGACGCTGCGCGACGGCGGCGCCTACGCGATCGATGGCCGCCGCAGCGCCGGCGGCGACGCGGTGCTGTGGCTCACCGATGTCGGCGAGATTCGGGCTGCCGAAGTGGCCCGGGCGACGGCGCTGGCCACGGCCGCATCGGTGCGGGCGATGATCGAGGCGATACCGCTGCCGGTGTGGCGGCGCGACCGCGACCTCGTTCTCATCGATTGCAACGCCGCCTATGCCGCCGCCCTCGACACGACGCGCGAGGCGGCACTTGCCGAGGGCCGCGAGCTGGCGCCGGAAAGCGGGCGCGACAAGGCGCTGGAGCTGGCCCGTGCCGCCGCGGCCGGGGCGATCCGCACCGAAGCGCACCACCTCGTCATCGGCGGCTCGCGGCGACTCATCGAGGTTACCGAGACCACCGACCGCGAAGGCGGAACGATCGGCTTTGCCATCGATCGCACCGATTTCGAAAATGCCGAGGCCGAGCTGTCGCGCCACATCAATGCGCATGGCGAGGTGCTCGAAAGCATCCACGCCGCGGTGGCCATTTACGGTCCCGACCAGCAGCTCAAATTCTTCAATTCGGCATTTGCCAGATTATGGGGCATCGAGACGGACTGGCTTGCCGCCGGACCTTCGCTCGACCAGCTGCTCGAACGGCTGCGCGAGCGCCGCCGCATCCCCGAATTCGCCGATTTCCGCGCGTTCAAGCGCCAGCAACTGGCGATGTTCACCTCGCTGATCGAGCCGGTGCAGGAATTGCTGCACCTGCCCGACGACCGTACCCTGAGCCTGTCGGTCTCGCCGCATCCCCTGGGCGGGCTGATCTTCGTTTACGAAGACGTCACCGACCGGTTGGCTCTGGAGCGCTCCTACAACACCTTGATCGAGGTGCAGCGCGAATCGCTCGACAATCTGTTCGAGAGCATTGCCGTGTTCGGCAGCGACGGGCGGCTGAAGCTCCA
Source organism: Allostellaceae bacterium (assembly GCA_035632515.1). GTDB lineage: Bacteria > Pseudomonadota > Alphaproteobacteria > ATCC43930 > CGMCC-115725 > DATARH01. Next base: position 5,789 of record DASQGR010000271.1, read on the forward strand.
CAATCCCGCCTACCGCAAGATCTGGGGTCTCAGCGAGGCCGATCTCGGGGGCGAGCCGCACATCAGCGAAATCATCGAGAAAACGCGCGCCTTCTACGACGACGGCGGCGACTGGCCGGCGCTCAAGGAAAAGATCATCGCCGGCATCTCGGCCGGCGCCTTACTCAGCGATCGGCTCAACCGGCGCGACGGCACGGTGCTTCAGCTCGCGGCGGTGCCCCTGCCCGACGGCAACGTACTGCTGAGCTATCAGGATGTGACCGACACGATACGGGTGGAGCGCGCCCTGCGCGAGCGCAACGAGGCGCTCGAAACCGCCGGGCGGCTCAAGAGCGAATTCATCGCCAACGTGTCCTACGAGCTGCGCACCCCGCTCAACGCGATCATCGGTTTCGCCGAAATCCTCGCCAACGAGTATTTCGGCACGCTGACGCCGCGCCAGCTCGATTACAGCCGCGGCATCCTCGACAGCTCGAACCGGCTGCTGTCGCTCATCAACGACATCCTCGACCTGGCCACGATCGAGGCCGGGTACATGACGCTGGAGACAGCGCGGGTCGATGTCCGCACGCTGCTGCAGGCGGTGCAGACGCTCACTCATGAGCGAGCGCGCAACCAGAACCTCGAGCTGTCGCTGCACTGCCCGACCAATATCGGCACGATCGACGCCGACGAGCGGCGGCTGAAGCAGGCGCTGTTCAACCTGATCTCGAACGCGATCAAGTTCACCCCGGCCGGCGGCTCGATCCGTCTCGAAGCCAAGCGCGACGCCGACGATCTGGTGCTGGCCGTGACCGATACCGGGATCGGCATCCCGGCCGCCGACCAGGCGCGCGTCTTCGACAAGTTCGAGCGCGGCGACCCACAGCTGTACCAGAGCGGCGCGGGGCTCGGCCTGTCGCTGGTGAAAAGTCTGGTCGAGCTGCATGGCGGCCGGGTGGTGATCGATTCGAGCCCCGATCGCGGCACCGCGGTGCGCTGCATCCTGCCGGCCGGAAATCGGGAAGCCGCGGGATCGGACCCGCTGGAGCCGGCGAGCACCCAGCCCATGCACTGATTGCTTCCGTCGCTTCCCGGAAGCGGCGGCGATTCGATCAGCCCCCCGGTACGCCCTTGGTCGTCGAGTACTCGAAATGCAGGGCCTCGCCGGGATGGACCAGCGGATGGATCGCATGGGCTGCGGCGGCGGCCTCGGCAAAACCCGAGAGAATCAGCTTGAGCTTTCCCGGATAGGCGGTGATGTCGCCAATGGCAAAGATGCCCGCCCGCGAGGTCGCACAACTCGCCGGATCCACGGTAATGCGATGATCGTCAAAGGCGAGGCCCCAGCGCGCCAGCGGCCCGAGATCGGTCGCGAGGCCAAAAAACGGCAGCAGGAAATCGGCGTCGAGTCGCCGCTCGCGACCGGCCAGATCGGCGACGACCACGGCCGCCAACCGCCCGCCCGCCCCTTCGAGCCGAGCCAGCTGAAAGGGGGTCACCAACTCGACGCGACCGGTTGCGGCAAGCTGCTCCAGCCGGGTCAGCGATTGCGGCGCGGCGCGGAACTTGGCGCGACGATGCACGACCATGACCCGCTCGGCCAGCTCGGCCAGCGACAGGGCCCAGTCAACCGCCGAATCGCCACCGCCGGCGATGACGACGCGCCTGCCGCGGAAATCCTCGCGACGCCGCACCAGATAAAAAACGCTGCTGCCCTCGAACGCCTCGATGCCGGCGAGCGGCGGGCGATTCGGCCCGAACGCGCCGGCGCCGGCGGCAATTACCACCGCGCGGGCCGCCACCTGCATCCCCGCCGCCGTGGTCACGACAAATCCGCCCGCGGCGGCGTCGAGCCCGGTCACCGCCTGACCCAGATGGTAGGTCGGCGCGAACGGCGCAGCCTGCTCGACCAGCCGCTCGACCAATGTCGCGGCATCGATTCGGGGGTAGCCGGGAATGTCGTAGATCGGCTTTTCCGGATAAAGCGCCATGCATTGGCCGCCAGGCGCGTCGAGCGCGTCGAACACATGGCAGCGCATCTCCAGCATGCCGCACTCGAACACCGCAAAAAGGCCGATCGGCCCGGCACCGATGATCGCGACATCGGTATTGTGCGTGATGGTTTCCATCGTCGCAGACTAACGCATTTCCGCGCTTGTCGCCGACTCGCCGCCGGGGATACAAGGCCGCAGCGATGAGCATTGTCGATCTACCCGATGAAGCCGGTACTGCTGCGTTTGCCGCGCGTCTTGCGGCGGTTGCGCGGCCGGGCGACGTGATCGGGCTGAGCGGCGACCTCGGTGCGGGCAAGACCAGCTTTGCCCGCGCCTTTATCCGCGCCCGCGGCGGCGCCGGCGAGGTGCCGAGCCCAACCTTTACCCTGGTCCAGCTGTACGAACTGCCCGGCGGCGCGATCTGGCATTTCGATCTCTACCGGCTGCGCCATCCCGAAGAAGCCTGGGAGCTCGGCATCGAAGACGCGTTTCGCGAGGGCATCTCGCTGATCGAATGGCCGGAACGGTTGGGTCCCTTGCTGCCGGCGCATCGGCTGGCGATCGCGCTCGATTTCGGCCCGGGGCCAAATGCCCGCCGCGCCACGCTGACCGCCGATGCCGAGTGGGCGAGCCGGCTTGCCGGCATCGCCGCGGAGGCATGAGGTGGTGCGGGAGCGCGAGCGGGCGGTCGCCGGTTTTCTCGCTACGCAGGGCTGGGCGACCGTGTCGCCGGCGATGCTCGCGGGCGACGCTTCGTTCCGCCGCTATTATCGGCTCGCCGATG
>DASQGR010000272.1:0-7308 GCA_035632515.1 Allostellaceae bacterium
ATCGCGTGGATCCACCAGAACGCGGCCGCCCGGAACCGGTCCCAGAGATCGGCCTGCGCCACCATGTAAAAGCCGGTCGCGCCGACGACGACAATCGCGGTCCGCGCCTGCCAGACAAAGCGGCGCTCGATCGCCTGGAACGCGCGCAGGCGGTCGGCGCCGAGTTCGCCCCGCCGGATCGCCGGCAACGCCACCGTGGTGACCAGCGCCACGCCGCCGATCCAGACGACTATCGCGAGAACGTGCAGGATTCGTGCAGCGATAAGACCGTCCATGGCTGATCCCGTTCGCGACGCGTCGCCCCGACACAGGGGTGTAATCGGGCCGGGCTAAAAGGAATAGGCAGGATACATCTTCGGACATGGCTGGCATAGCCTGTCGGCGGTAGCGCCGGTCGCGGCAACCGCCCATCATCGGCGCATTGCCACCGGTCTGTCATTCCGCGGAGTTCGCAAAAAAATGCCCGACGATTCCGGCCGTTCCCTGGCGGGCTTCCGGCCGCGTTCGATCGAAAGCCGGGCCTCATGGGTTGCCGCGGGCGTGACGCTGGCGATCCTTTCGGTGACTTATGGCTCGACGTTGCTGATCGTCGTCGGGCTGCGGGCGATGGAACTCGATCTCGGCGTGCCGCGCTCGGTCATGGCGCTTGCCGGAGCGTTGACCTGGATCGGGACGGGCTCGGGCGGCATCGCCATGGGCTGGCTCGCCGACCGGATCGGCATCCGCAACAGCGTGCTGATGGGCACGGTGATGGTGGCGCTGGGGCTGGCGCTGTCGTCGACCGGGCAGATTTGGGCCCTCTATGTCGGCCAGGGTGTGCTGATCGGGTTCTTCGGGATGGGCGCGATCTACCCGCCGCTGCTGATCTATGTCAGCCGCTGGTTCGACCGCCGGCGCGGCACTGCGATCGCGTTGATTTCGTCAGGACAGTATGTCGCCGGCGTGGTTTGGCCCGCTCTGTTCGAGCGGCTCATTGCCGGCCCCGGATGGCGCGTCGCCTATCTGGCCTTTGCCGGGATCGTGCTGCTGGGGACGCTGCCGGTAGCCTTTCTGTTTCTGCGGCCGGCCCCCATTCCCGGGCTCGCCGGGGTTCCGCATGGCGCGGTGCATAGTCGTCGGGCGCGCGTGCTCGGGCTGCCTCCAAATCTCGTGCAGGCAATCCTTTGCGTCGCCGGAATCTGCTGTTGCGTCCCGATGGCGATCCCGCAGGCGCATCTGGTCGCCTTCTGCGGCGATATCGGCATCGGCGCGGCGACGGGCGCGATGATGCTGTCGGTGCTGCTCGGCTGCGCGTTTTTCTCGCGCCAATTCTGGGGCGCTTTCGCCGACCGCTACGGCGGGCTGAAGACCGTGCTCGCCGGGTCGGCCTGTCAGGCGGTCTCGATCGGCGCATTCCTGCTGACCCAGAACGAGGCGGGACTGTTTTTTATCGCGGCCGCCTACGGCTTCGGGTTCTCCGGGATCATTCCGGCTTATGTGGTGGCGATCCGCGACCTGTTTCCGTCGGCCGAGGCGTCGTGGCGGGTGCCTTTGGTGCTGTTCACCGCGATGAGCGGGATGGCGTTCGGCAGCTGGTTCGCCGGCGCGCTCTACGATCATTTCGGTTTCTACGCCCCGGCTTTCGGCTCGGGCGTGCTGTTCAACCTCGTCAACCTGATGCTGGTCGGCTTTCTGGTGATGCGGCAGTCGCGATGGGGATACCGCCTGGGCGGGGCCGTCGCTTTGTAAAGGATTGAGACTTATGCCAATACTCGATCGCGATACCTCGGCCTTGCTGGTCGTCGACTTTCAATCGCGGCTGATGCCGGCGATCGAGGACGGCGCCTCGGTGACGGCCAATGCGCGCCGCCTGATCGATGCGGCGGAAATGCTGGGAGTGCCGATCCTGTTTACCGAGCAGAATGCGGAGGGCCTCGGCAGCACGGTGCCTGAGCTTCGCTCCGACATCGCCGGCCTGGCCCACAAGATGACGTTCGACGCCTGCCGCATGCCCGGCTTCCTCGACGAGCTGCCGGAGCGGGGCGACCTCGTCGTCTCGGGATGCGAAGCGCATGTCTGCGTGCTGCAAAGCGTGTTGGGTCTGCTCGGCGCGGGCCGACGCGTCTATCTCGTGCGCGACGCAGTCGGCTCGCGCCGCGCCGAAAGCAAGGAGACGGCGATCCGGCGCATGGAGCGGAACGGCGCCGAAATCGTCACGACGGAGATGGTTCTGTTCGAATGGCTGGGGACGGCGGAGGATCCGCGGCTGCGCCGGGTGATCGATCTCGTCCGCTGACCCCGGCTGCTCCCGCCTGTCGCCGCAATGCAATTTACGCCGCCGCCGCCGGGAGTTCCTCCAGCCGTTTCGCGAGGCGGTTCAGCTCCCATGTCCGGGCGAGCGTTGCCGCCCTGTCCCAGCTCGGCACCTGTTCGTCGAGCACGGGTAGCGGGGCGGTAGCGTCCATGGCCGCGATTCGACGGTAAAGCCGAAGTTCGTCGGCCTCGGCCGGGAAACGCCCGTCCGCGAGCATTTCCTCCAGGGTTGCGTATCGCCGCAATAAAGCTGCCGCTCCTTTCGCACCCACACCCCTGGCGCCCGGCAGCTTGTCCGACGGATCGCCGCGAAGCGCGATAAAATCCGGCACCTGCGCGGGCTCCACGCCATATCTCTCGCGGACTTCCGCCGGGCCGATCCGCGCCATCTCGCCGGCCCGGACCGGATGGAGGACGGTGGTGCAGGCAGAAGCGAGCTGAAACGCATCACGATCGCCGCTGGCGACGAGGGCGTGTCCTCCGCGCCGCTCCTCCGCCGCGGCGGCGGCGGCAAGGAAGTCGTCGGCTTCGTAGCCGGCGGCCTTTGCATTGGCAAAGCCGCAGGCGGCGACAAATTCCGGCAGTACCTCGAGTTGATCGACCAGTTCGTCGTCGAACTGCCGTCCGCCCTGATAGGCAGGGAACAGGGTTTGCCGATAGGTCGGCGCCCCGAGCGTGTCCCATCCCACCAGCACGGCGCGCGGGCGCTCGCTCTCGAAAAGCCGCAGGAGAAAGTTGGCGAAGCCGACGATGGCGCCGCCGCCGCGATTGCCGATGCGGCGGATCGATTTGGGCAGGGCATGGTAGGCCCGGTGCGCGAACGAGTCGCCGTCGATGACGAGGAGGGGGCGGCTTACGGTCGGCATGCGCGCTTGAGCTTCTCCTCCCGGGCCTCCGACCGGCCATTCGGTCAAACCCGGTTTTGCCGTTCGCCGCTGCGGCGAGGGGGCGAAGTCGACCAAGCCGCCCCCCTGCCGCGTCGTCGCGTCCGGCGGCCCTTTCTCAGGCCGAGCGGAGCTGGCTACCGCACCGGCGAGAAGGACGCCGGGATCAGCAGCTTGTTTTCCTGCCGGATCGGCCGCACCCCGCTTTGCGGCGGCCAGTTGCGCCCGGGCGCGCGAGATGCCGCGCGCACGCGATCGCGCTCGGCGAGGTCCTTGTACACCCAGGTGTGGACGAACTTGTTGAGCCCGCCGAGCTCGCTCGTCCAGCAGGCCGCCAGGGGCGAAAGCTCCTCGCGCGCGGGGACGGCCTTGGCCCATGCCTCCAGCACCTTGGGCAGGTCGCCGGGGGCATAGGTGTAGGTGCGCATCTCGTAAACATTGCCGGTGCCGTAATCGCGGCTGCCGAGCGGGCGCATGAACGGGGCCGGGATCATGATCTCGGCCTCCTGCGCGACGATCAGGTCCTGGCCGCCCGGAAGCGCGTTCCGCTCGGGGTCTTTCGCCAGCGCGGCGCGCACCGCCGCGCGCTGGTTCAGATCGTCGTAGGGGTAGACGTGGACGACCTGGTTGAGCGGGCCGAAATCGGTGTGCCAGAAGGCGCCGAGCTGGGAGTGCTTGAGCCGGGCGGGAAGGCGCTTGGCGTAGCGCTCCTCGAATTCGGGCACGGTTCCGGTGCGCAGGGTATAGGTGCGGACTTCGTAGATCATCAGCGGATCCTCCACGGGGGCAGGGGTTGGGGAGAGCTCATCCTGCCGTTGTTTCGCCACACGATAGTGCCCGCGAGGGGTTTTGCGAAGACGCATAGGACCGCCGACCCCGCGGGATGCCGGCACGGCAGGCGCAGGGACCCCAGTCAGGCGGCTTTGTTTTCGCCGGTTTGCGCAGCGCGCAGGATCGACTTGAGCTCGGGAATGCAGGAGCCGCAATTGGTTCCGGCCCGCAGCGCCGCGCCGATCTCGGCGACGCTGGTCAGCCGACGCTCGGCAATCGCGTCGTGCAGCGCGGACAGCCCAACCGCGAAGCAGGCGCAGACCGTCCGTCCGCCGTCGCCGATCGCCCCATCCGCCCCGCTCCGCCCGGCGAGCAGCCCGAGGCGCGCGGCAAGCTCGACCGCCGTTCCCAAGGCGGCCGCCAAGACGTCTCGCTTTGGCAACCCGGCCCGGTCGCGGGCGAGAAACAGGCAGGCGTCGAGGCGTCCGCCGACCAGGCTCACATAGCGGAACGTGCCGCGTCCGGGATCGGCGTAAATGACCAGATCGGCATCGTCCGGCGCATCCAGCAGCTCGGTTATCCAGGCCTCGGTCCCGCGTCCGCTGGGCAAGGGTTGCCAGCCGGCGAGAGTGAACGCCTGGCCGCCGGTGAGCGGCGCGCGGGCCCAATAATAGGGGCCGGACGGCAGAAATTCGGTCCGGCGCAGCAGCAGGCCGCGCCATAACGCGGCGACCGGCTCCACGCGCACCGGCGTCGCCTTCAATTCGGGCTGGCCGGATACCGGGTCGCTTGACGCGCCGACGACCTGGGCAATGGGTCCGGCGGAGGTGAAACGATCGGTCCAGTGCATCGGCGCAAACACCTCGCCGCGGCGCTGATCGGCCGACAGCCTGACCGGCATGACGGTCGTTCCATGACGGCTCTCGACCCGGGCGAGGCCGCCCTCGGCCAGGCCGAGCGCCTCGGCATCCGCGGGATGGACGTCGAGCAGCGGCTCGCCGGTATGCGTCATCAGGCGCGGCACCCGGCCGGTTCGCGTCATCGTATGCCACTGGTCTCGGACCCGGCCGGTATTGAGGACCAGCGGGTGTTCCAGGTCCGCAGGCTCGGCGACCGGGCGATACGGTGTCGGGACGAACCGCGCCTTCCCGTCATCGGTGGAGAAACCCGCTCCATCCCGGAACAGGCGCTGCGTTCCGCCCGGCGCGGAAACCGCATCCGGCAGCGGCCATTGCACCGGTTCGAGCCGCTCGTATTCGTGATCGCTCAGCCTCGCCAGCCCGCCGATGTCGAACCGGCGCTGCCCGTCGTTCTCGAAAGCCGAGAGCGCCGCATGCTCGCGGAAGATGTCGGCCGGGGTGCGATAGGGAAACCCGGCGCCCCACCCCATGCGGCGGGCGATCTCGCTCAGCATCCACCAATCCGGCCGCGCTTCGCCGGGCGGCTGTCGAAACCGTCGCTGGCGGGAGATGCGGCGCTCCGAATTGGTGACGGTGCCGTCCTTTTCCCCCCATCCGGCCGCCGGGAGAACGACATTGGCAAGGCGCGTCGTGTCGGTTGGCCAGCAATCGCTTACCACGACAAACGGGCAGGCGGCGAGCGCCTGGCGCACCCGGTCGGCGCGCGGCATGCTCGCCGCCGGGTTGGTGCCCAGAATCCACAGCGCCTTGACGCCACCATCGAGGATCCGGTCGAACAGATCGACGGCCTTGAGGCCCGGCCGGGTCGCGATTCGCGGGGCGTTCCAGAAGCGGCGCACGCGGTCGATGTCGGCAGGGTCGGCAAAGCCCATATGGGCGGCCAATTGGTTCGCGAGACCGCCGACCTCGCGCCCGCCCATCGCGTTGGGCTGGCCGGTCAGCGACAGCGGTCCCATCCCTGGCCGGCCGATCCGCCCGGTCGCGAGGTGGCAGTTGATGATCGCGTTGACCTTGTCGGTCCCCGCCGAGGATTGGTTCACCCCTTGCGAATAGAGGGTCACGGTGCATTCGGTCGCAGCGAACCAGTCGTAGAAGCGGGCGATATCGGCCGGTGGCAGATCGGTGGCGGCGGCGGTTTCGGCCAGGTTCGGCGCCGACCGCCGGGCGGCCGCGATGGCCGCAGCGAAGCCGGTCGCGCGATCGGCGATCCATCCGTCGTCCTCAACCCCGCACTCGACGAGATGCAGCAGCAGACCGGCAAAAAGCGCGACGTCGGAGCCCGGGCGCAACGCCAGGTGAAGATCGGCGATGCCGCAGGTGGCGGTCCGCCGCGGATCGATGACGACGACGCGGGTGCCGCGCGCCTCTTTCGCCGCCGCGAGGCGCTGGTACAGGACCGGATGGCACCAGGCCGTGTTGCTGCCGACCAGCACGACCAGATCGGCGGCCTCGATATCGTCATAGCAGCCGGGCACGACATCCTCGCCGAACGCCCGGTTGTGGCCGGCGACCGAGGAGGCCATGCACAGCCGCGAGTTGGTGTCGATATTGGCGCTGCCGATAAACCCTTTCATCAGCTTGTTGGCGACGTAGTAATCCTCGGTGAGGAATTGGCCCGAGACATAGAAGGCGACCGCGTCCGGCCCGTCGGCGGCGATGGTGCGGGCGAAACGCTCGGCGACCAGGTCGAGGGCCTCGTCCCAGCTTGCGGTTCGGCCGCCGATTTGCGGCTGCAGCAGGCGGCCCGCGGCGGTGAGCGTCTCGCCGAGCGCGGCGCCCTTCGAGCACAGCCGGCCGCGATTGGCGGGGTGGTCGGGATCGCCCGCGACCGTCCCGTCCGGTTCGACCCGAATCCCGCAGCCGACACCGCAATAAGGGCAGGTGGTTCTTATCGGCCCCGTTGCGCTGGTTGCGCCGGTCACGCCGCCTCGCAATCCGCTGCGGCGACAGCTTCGAGAGCCGAGGCGGAAAGCCATATCCGGCCATCCGCGGTCTTGACCGCGATGGTTGCGACGCTGCCTTCGTCCGGGGCTTCGGCGCTGCCGCTCTCGAGCTGGATGACCCAGCCGTGCAGCGGACAGGCGACGGCGCAGCCCTGCACGATGCCCTCCGACAGCGGTCCGGCGCGATGCGGACAGCGATCGACCAGCGCAAAGACCTCATCGTCGGCCGTGCGAAACACCGCGATCGGCGGCCCGGGGCGCGTTCCCCTGACCCGCCGGGCGCCGCGGCGCGGAATGTCGTCGAGACGGCCGATCTCGATCCAGTCCTCGGCGGACATCTCAACCGACCTCGGCCATGACCCGGTATTCGTGGGCCTCGGCGCCGCCGGCCCGCTGGGCCCAGGGATCGACCTGCACCATGAGCTGCGAGGCAACAAAGCGATCGTACAATTGCCGCCGCCCCGCCGCGTCGCCGGCGACCCGCCCGCGCAGGTACTC
>DASQGR010000273.1:0-19268 GCA_035632515.1 Allostellaceae bacterium
TCTGCATCCACGACTCGCGCAGGCCGGCGGGGGCGAGCGCGACCGCATGCCCTTCGCCATCGCGCACGACATTGACGACGGGGTGGATGACGAGCCGCACGATGCTGCCGCGGTCGTTGATCGCCGCGGTCACCGAATCGACGAGAAACGGCATGTCGTCGTTGACGATCTCGACGATGGTATGCGGCGAATGCCAGCCGTCCGCGCCCAGGGTCGGGTTATAGACCCGAATGCGCGTTTCGCCGGCGTGCCGCCGCGCCCCGAACCGCCACAGCGCCAGCGCACCGCCGCACAGATCCTCTGGTTCGCGGGCCGCGATATCGGCCGGCGGAGCGTGCTCGTAGAACGCCGCGACAAAGCCGGACGCCGCCGCCGATTCGCCGGCGGCGGCTGCCGCCAGAGCCCCCGCGCGCGCGACGGCTGCCGCCTTGTTCGCTTCGATATCGCTGGTCACGGCTCTGCTCCGCCGGAAAACTCGCCCTACAGGATAAACGCGAAGACTCGTCGCTGGCGGATGGCGGGGCAAGGAATTTCCGTGGCTTAGTGCCGCACCGACTCAACACTTGCCCAATTAACGATCACGAAGCCCTATATCTGCGCTTTTTTGCGACAATTAAGAAGAAATTCGACTTCATTCCGTTGACGCATTTGGTGATACTGTCGGCCAAGATAACGGGCAGGCGCGCCGCCCGGGAGGATTACCGCTTATGGACGTGATCGAGTTCCACGTTTGTCGTCAGGGTCGCGACATGCGCTGGATCGTCAGGCTCGACAACACCACTTACGGGGCCTACCTCGACAAGGAGCAGGCATTGCTCGATGCGGTCGACGCGGCGCGCGATGCGCGGCAGGCAGGACGTGACGCCCGGGTCTTTCTGCGCGAACGGGCGACGGCGGCGCGGATTTTCTAAATCGCCGTTGCGACCCGCGGGCGTCGGCTCGCCGCGAGCTATGAGGCGCTATTCCAGCGCAGCAATCATTTCGGCCGTCACCAAGGCGATCCCGCCTTCGCTCAGGTAGAAGCGCTGGGCGTCGACCCGGGGGTCTTCGCCGATCACCATGCCTTCCGGGATGTGCACCCCCCGGTCGATAACGACGTTGTTGAGCCGGGCGTAGCGGCCGATATCGACCTCGGGCAGCACTACCGCATCGCGGGTGCGGGCGTGAGAGTTCACCCGGCAGCTTGAAAACAGCAGCGAGCGCGACACGTGCGCGCCCGAGATGATGCAACCGCCCGAAATCATCGAATCCACCGCCATGCCGCGCCGGTCGTCGTCGTCAAAGACGAACTTGGCCGGCGGCAATTGCTGCTGGTAGGTCCAGATCGGCCAGTTCGGGTCGTAGATGTCGAGCGACGGCACCGGCGTCACCAGATCGAGATTGGCGGCCCAGTAGGCGTCGATGGTGCCGACATCGCGCCAGTACGGCTCGGCGTCGGGCGTGGTCTTGACGCAGCTATCTTCGAAATAATGCGCTGCGGCGAGGCCGCGGCCGACCAAATTGGGGATCACGTCCTTGCCGAAATCGTGGCTGGAGGTCGGATCGGCGAGATCGCGTTCGAGCTCGGCATAGAGAAAATCGGCCGAAAACACATAGATGCCCATGCTCGCCAGCACGCGATCGGGCTTGCCGATCATCGGCGTCGGGTTTTTCGGCTTTTCGTGAAAGCCGGTGATGCGCATCGAATCGTCGACGGTCATCACCCCGAACTCGCTGGCCTGCTGGATCGGCACTTCGACGCAGGCGACGGTGCACTCGCTGCCGCGGCCGACATGGTCCGACAGCATGTTCGAGTAGTCCATCTTGTAGATGTGGTCACCGGCCAGCACGACGAAGTAATCCGGCCGCGCGGCGCGGAAAATGTCGAAGTTCTGATAGACCGCGTCGGCAGTGCCGCGATACCAGGTCGCCTCGTCGAGCCGCTGTTGCGCCGGCAGCAGGTCAAGGAATTCGTTCATCTCCGGGCGCAGAAACGACCAGCCCATCTGCAGATGGCGCAGCAGGCTATGCGCCTTGTACTGGGTCAAGACGCCGATCCGGCGAATGCCGGAGTTGAGGCAGTTCGACATCGCGAAATCGATGATGCGGAACTTGCCGCCGAAAAACACCGCCGGCTTGGCGCGCCTGTCGGTCAGCTGCTTTAGCCGGCTGCCGCGGCCGCCGGCCAGAACCAGCGCGATGGCGCGCCGGGCGATCCGTTCCTGTGAGCGATCGGCAGACAGCATGGGCTCCTTCTCCTCGACCAGGTTCGGCCCCGGCGTTCAGACAACAACACTGGGCGCAGTTCGGCCCGTGATCCCGCCGATGTCGGCAACTGCCGCCGCGGCCGCCGCAAGCGGCGCCAAGGCGGCGCCCGCGGGACGTGCGTGGCGGGCCGGGTCAGGCTCGAAGCGTTCCAGATAGACCCGCAACGTCGCGCCCTCCGTGCCGGTTCCCGACAGGCGGTAGACCACCCGTGCGCCATCGGTGAAATCGATGCGAACGCCCTGATGCGCGCTGATCGATCCGTCGACCGGATCGGTATAGGCGAAATCGTCGCAGGCGGAAATTTCGAAATCGCCGAAACGCCGACCGGGCAGCTCGGCGATGCGGCGGCGTAGCCCGTCGATCAGCCGGTTAGCGCGCTCGGTCTCGATGTTTTCATAATCGTGCCGCATGTAGAAATCGCGGCCGTAGCGCGCCCAGTGGTCGGCGACGACCGCCGCCGCCGGCTCGCCCCGCACCGCGAGGATGTTGAGCCAGAACAGCACCGCCCACACCCCGTCCTTTTCGCGGATATGGTTGGAGCTGGTGCCGGCGCTCTCCTCGCCGCATAGCGCGATCCGCCCGGCATCGAGCAGATTGCCGAAATACTTCCACCCCGTCGGCGTCTCGAAGCATGCGATGCCGAGCGCCGCGGCGACGCGGTCCACCGCGCGGCTGGTCGGCATCGAGCGCGCCACCCCGGGCAGGCCGTCCTTGAACCACGGGACCAGCCGGGCATTGGCGGCGAGGATCGCCAGGCTGTCGCTCGGGCCGATCGCGCCCCCTCCCGTTCCACCGGCGCGGGCGACCACCATGTTGCGGTCGCCGTCGCCATCCGAGGCGGCACCGAAATCGGGCGCATCGGCAGCGGCGAGCGCGGCGATCAGATCGGCGGCATGGATCGGGTTCGGGTCCGGATGATGCCCGCCGAAATCGGCAAGCGGGCGGGCATTGACCGCGGTGCCGGCAGGTGCGCCGAGCCGGTGCTCGAAAATTTCGCGGGCGTAGGGTCCGGTGACTGCGTGCATCGCGTCGAAGCGCAAGCGGAACCCGCCGCGAAAGAGGCGGCGCAGCCGGTCGAAGTCGAATATCCGCTCCATCAACGCCGCATAATCGGCAACCGGGTCGATGACCGCCACTTCCGTCGCGCCGAGCCGGGTCGACCCGATGCGGTCGAGCGGCAAATCCGCGCCTTCGGCGATGCGATAGGCGGCGATCCCTTGCGAGCGGCGGAATATCGCCTCGGTCACCCGCTCCGGCGCCGGGCCGCCGTTGGCGACGTTGTATTTGATGCCGAAATCGCCATCCGGGCCGCCGGGGTTGTGGCTCGCCGACAACACGATGCCGCCAAAGGCCTTGTGCTCGCGGATGATCGCGCTCACCGCCGGCGTCGACAGCAGCCCGTCGCGGCCGACGAGAAGGCGGGCCACCCCGTTTGCCGCCGCCATGCGGATGATCGTCTGCGTCACCCGGTCATTGAAAAAGCGGCCATCGCCGCCGAGCACCAGGGTCTTTCCGGCAACGCCGCTGCCGACCGCCTCGGGCAGCGCATCGAACAGCGACTGGACAAAGGCTTCGACATAACCGGGCGTCTGGAATACCGCGACCTTCTTGCGCAAGCCCGAAGTGCCGGGCCGCTGGTCGGAGAAGGCGCTGACAGATATTTTGCGGATGTCCATTGGCCGGGCCCCGGTGGTGGCTTACGATTCTAAAGCAAACCCCCAGATCTAAAGCAAATCCCCAGACCACGGAATCGGTTCCGTCGCCGTCGATAATTCTACCTGTGCGGGAACACCGCAAACCAGCCGGCGGGCGCACGACAGCCGCGGCCGGTGATAAAATGCCGCAATTATTGGGCCGCAATTATGGGCCGTGGTTACAGGCCGCGGTTAAAGAATAAACCGCGACAGGTCGCTGTCCTTGGCGAGACTGCCGACCCGCTCGCTGACATAGGCGGCGTCGATGACGACGGCGGTGCCGACGGGCTGGTCGGAGGCGGTGAAGCTGACCTCCTCGAGCAGCCGTTCGAGGATCGTGTGCAGCCGCCGCGCGCCGATATTCTCGATCGTGCTGTTGATCGCCTCGGCGAGGCGGGCGATCTCCTCGATCGCGTCGGGGCGGAATACGAGCTCGACCCCTTCGGTCTGCAACAACGCCTTGTATTGGGTGACGAGGCTCGCCTGCGGCTCGGTCAGGATGCGGCAGAGGTCGTCGCGGTCGAGCCCCTTCAGTTCGACCCGGATCGGCAGCCGGCCTTGCAGCTCGGGCAGCAGGTCGGACGGCTTCGACAGATGGAACGCGCCCGAGGCGATGAACAGGATATGGTCGGTTTTGACCGGCCCGTGCTTGGTCGCGACCGTGGTGCCCTCGATCAGCGGCAGCAGGTCGCGCTGGACCCCCTCGCGGCTGACATCGGCGGCCCCGATCCCGCCGCCGCGCTCACTGCGGCCGCAAATCTTGTCGATCTCGTCGAGAAAGACGATGCCGTTCTGCTCGACCGCGGCGATCGCCTCGCGCACCACCGAATCCTGGTCGAGCAGCTTGTCGCTTTCCTCGGCGAGCAGCACGCGGTAGCTGTCGGCGACGGCAATCTTGCGCGATGACGGCCGCTGGCCGAAGGCCTTTCCGAAGATATCGCCGAGATTGAGCATTCCCATCTGCGCGCCGGGCATGCCGGGGATCTCGAAGGTGGGCATTTGCGGCGCCGCGCTTTCCTGTACCGTGATCTCGATCTCGCGGTCGTCGAGCACGCCTTCGCGCAGCATCTTGCGGAATTTCTGCCGCGTCTCGGCGCTGGCGTTGACGCCGACGAGAGCATCGAGCACGCGTTCCTCGGCGGCGAGCTCAGCCTTGGGCGCAACCTCCTTGCGCAGCCGTTCGCGGGTCATCGAGATGGCGATCTCGACCAGGTCGCGGGCGATCTGTTCGACATCGCGGCCGACATAGCCGACCTCGGTGAATTTGGTCGCCTCGACCTTGAGAAACGGCGCCTGGGCGAGCCGCGCCAGGCGGCGGGCGATCTCGGTCTTGCCGCAGCCGGTGGGACCGATCATCAGGATGTTCTTCGGCAGCACCTCCTCGCGCAATTCGGCGGTCAGCTGCTGGCGCCGCCAGCGGTTGCGCAAAGCGATGGCGACGGCGCGCTTGGCGTCGTGCTGACCGACGATAAAGCGGTCGAGCTCGGAGACGATCTCGCGCGGGCTGAACGAATTCATGCTGCTAACGTCCGCCATTGCGAGCGCAGCGACGCCATCTCGTCCTGTAGAGGGCCAAGACCACGGGAGATTGCCGCGTCGCTCCGCGGGCTCCTCGCAGTGACGGGTATTTTCTGAGCGGCGACATGGATTGCGGCTTCAACTCGTCAGCTTTTCCAGAGTGATCTTGTCGTTGGTATAGACGCAGATATCGGCGGCGATCGCCATCGCCCGGCGGGCGACGGCCTCGGCGTCGAGCCCATCGATGCCGACCAGCGCCCGCGCCGCGGCCAGCGCATAGCCGCCACCCGAGCCGATGCCGATGATCCCGTCCTCGGGTTCGAGCACGTCGCCGGTGCCGCTCAAGATCAACGACACGTCCTTGTCCGCCACCGCCATCATCGCTTCCAGCCGGCGCAGGTAGCGGTCGGTGCGCCAGTCCTTGGTCAGCTCGACGCAGGCGCGAGCGAGCTGACCCGAATGCTGCTCAAGCTTGGCTTCGAGCCGCTCGAAAAGGGCGATCGCGTCGGCGGTCGCGCCGGCAAAACCCGCGATCACCGAGCCGCCGCCCAGCCGGCGCAGCTTGCGGGCGTTGGACTTGACGATGGTCTGCCCCATCGACACCTGGCCGTCGCCGGCAACCACGACCTCGCCGCCCTTGCGCAGGCAAAGGATCGTCGTGCCGTGCCATGTCATACCGTCAGAGGGCTGGCCCATCCCGTCACGGAAAGCTGAAATGCCGGTGGCAAGGCCCACCGGGAAAGCTCACATGTAATACGAGGAGGCGAACCGTCAAGCGAGACACGCTTGCGCCGCGGAAACCGGATTGCGCTCGATACTGAATATTCATCGATCAGTCGCATCGTCCGCTCGGCGGCAAGGGGAGCGATAACCGGTAGCGGGCCGGCGGCGGCTTTGTTAAGGAGTGATGGTATGAGATCGCAGCCACCGCCGACGGAAGCGTCCCTCCCCGGCAGCGACGCGGGGACCGCGGCGTGAGGGGCGTTCCGGCCACCGCAGTCGCGCCCCCGATCGGCGATGCCGACAGCCCGACCGCGCATGACGGGCCCGGGTGGCCGTCGCGCGTCGTTCTCAACGTCGGCTGCGGCTATCGGTCGAGCCACGGGCTGCCGTCGTCTTTCCATACGAGCGAATGGCGCGAACTTCGCCTCGACATCAACCCCGAGGTCAATCCGGACATTCTGTGCTCGATGACCGATATGAGCCCGATCGCCACGGCCTCGATCGATGCGATCTGGTCGTCGCACAATCTGGAGCATCTGCACCGACACGAGGTGCCGGTCGCGCTCGGCGAATTCCTGCGGGTGCTGCGCGAGGACGGATTCGTGCTGCTGACCCTGCCGGACCTGCAGGCGATTGCCGAGCTGATCGTCGCCGATGCCCTTGAAAACGAAGCTTATCGGTCGCCGAGCGGTCCGATCACCCCGCTCGACATGATCTACGGCCATACCCCCTCGATTGCCCATGGCAACCCGCACATGGCGCACAAGACCGGGTTTACCGCCCGCACCCTGCGCGAACAGCTGGTCAAGGCCGGTTTCGCCGACGTGACCACCCGCCGCGACGGCTTTGCGCTATGGGCGCGGGCCATCAAACCGGCCGCCTAAGCCGGCCCTGCCGCCCGCTCGATGAACTGGCTCTTCATCCACCAGAATTTTCCCGCACAATTCGTGCACGTTGCGCGACACCTCGCCGCGCTCGGCGATGCGGTGGTGTTCATCACCCAGCAGCGCGAGCGCGAGCTCGACAGGGTGCGCAAGATCGTCTACGCCCCGCCGCGGCATCATGCCAGCACGCATCCCTTCGTGCGCGAGTTCGAGGCCGCGGTCGAGAACGGCATCGCGGTCGCCCGGATCTGCACCGAGCTCAAGCGGGACGGTTTTGTGCCCGACCTTGTCGTCGGCCACAACGGTTGGGGCGAGATCCTCTATATCAAGGATTGCTGGCCCGACGTGCCGCTGCTCGGCTACTTCGAGTTCTTCTACCGCACTACCGGCAGTGACCTCGATTTCGATCCCGAGTTTCTGCCGAGCGAAACCGACAGGCTGCGCAACCGCACCCGCAACGCGATCAACCTGCTCGGCCTCGAAACCGTCGATTGGGGGCAGACCCCGACCGAGTTTCAGCGCAGCCTCTACCCCGAGCGCTTCCAGCGCGAGATCAGCGTCGTCCACGAGGGCATCGATACCGAGCTGGTGCATCCCGAGCCCAGCACCCGGTTGTGGCTGTCGGGGGGGTTGTCGCTATCGCGCCAGGACCCGATCGTCACCTACAGCGCACGCAATCTCGAACCCTATCGCGGGTTCCACATCATGATGCGCTCGCTGCCGCGGATTTTGGAGCGGCACCCGACCGCGCGCGTGCTCGTCGTCGGCGAGAACGGCGTCAGCTACGGCCGGCGCCCGACCCGTGCGCCGAGCTGGAGGGAACAGCTCCTCGCCGAACTCGGCGGCACGCTCGACCTGAGCCGGGTGCATTTCCTGGGCCGGCTGCCCTATCCGCAATACCTTGCGATGCTGCGGATTTCCTCGGCCCATGTCTACCTGACCTACCCGTTCGTCCTGTCGTGGGGAATGCTCGAAGCGATGGCGGCGGGCTGCTGCATCGTCGCCTCGCGCACCCCGCCGGTCGAGGAGGTCGTGCGCGACGGCGAGAACGGCCATCTCGTCGATTTCTTCGACACCGATGCGATCGCCGACCGGGTCGGCGAGGCGCTGCGGCATCCCGACCGCCAGGAGCGGGTACGCGCCGGCGCCCGCCGCACCGCGGTCGAGCGCTATGACCTCGCGACGGTGTGTCTCCCGGCCTATCTCGGATTGCTCAACCGTCTGATCCGGCGCGACCGGCACCGCTCCGTACCGAGACCGGCGACAATACCCGCGTCGGCTGTATAATCCGAGTTTTGAAAACCCCTGATTGCTCGCGACTTACGCGAACATGAAATCCCCTCGGGCGGCGTTAACCATACGAAAGGCGGTGCTAACCACGAAAAATGTTTTGAAATGTACTAAATTGCTGCAAAACCATGTCCTTGGTCGAACAGCCGGTCCGTCGATCGTCGACTTGCGAGCGGGGATCTGACCCTTTCGGTACGACTTTGAACGCGATGGCTTTGCAGCCCCCGGCAGGGCACCGCGGTGAAGCAGGACCCGATCGACACCGGTTCGAACCCGCCCGTCGTCTTCATTCGTTTGGAGTAGGGCAGAACCGACATGACACCGACCGCCACTACCATTGTCGTCGCCCGCGAAGATTTTTCGATCCCCGGCGGAGAAGAGCAAGCCGACGGCGCGCTCGACCCGGCGGCTCGCGAAAGCCGTTTTTTCGATCTGCTGCGGGATGCCCGGCCCGATGTCGTCGTGCTCGACCTGAGCCGCGCCGATGGCGATGGCGATGGCGATGGCGTGGAGATGATCCTCAAGATCCGCCGACACAGCAGCGTGCCCATCCTGGTGGTCTGCCGCTCGGACACAAAAAGCGCTCAAGATTACCGCATTGCCGGCGCTGCCGAATGCATCAGCAGCCCGGTCGAGCTGGTTTCTTTCAACCAGGTGCTGCAGCAGATCGTGCGCGCCCATGGCCAGGCGGCCGCCTGCCACCCGGCGCGAGAGGCCGATGCGCTGGCATTTGCCGGGGTCAGCTTCAAGCCGCACCAGAATCTGGTCATCAGCCCCGGCGGCAAATGCACGCGCCTGACCACGGCCGAAAGCCGCCTGCTCACCCATTTTGCCACCAACCCCTGGGAGATCCAGACGCGCCTGGCCCTGAGCGAGGCGCTTTACGGCAAGCAGCGTCCGGCGACCACCCGGGCCGTCGACGTCGTCGTCAACCGGCTGCGCGCCAAGCTGCGGTCGATTGGCGATTCAACGCAATATTTGATAAAAACGGAATTTCGGCGGGGGTACCGCTTTGTCAGCGACGCATCGGCCGAGCGGTGAGCGACGGTTCGCCCCTGTCCGGCGCACGGGCGGCCATCCGGGGCTGGCTGCTGAGCGGCCCAGGAACACGCTGAAACTCGGCGGCTGCCGTTGCGGCAGGCCGATGGGGAGAGCATGATGTCGGCGGTCGGGCCTAACGAAATCCCACAAGCCCGCCCGGACGGCGACTCGGCCGCAGGATTTTCGCTCCTCGAAGCACTGGTCATCGTGGCGCGCCATTGCGGCCTGCAACTGGCGGTGCCGCAGCTGGTCCACGACCATCTGCTTCAACCCGGCGAGCCGTCGGTGGCAAAGCTGCTGCAGATCGCGCGGAGCGAAGGCCTGCGCGCCAGCAGCACCCGGCTGACGTGGAGCCAATTGCCGACCCTCGACAAGGCGCTGCCGGCGATCGTGATCCTGCGCAACGGCAATGCGATGGTGCTGCGCCAGGTCAACGCCGCCGCGCAGCCGCCTCACGTGGTCCTCCAGGATCCCAACGCGCACGAGCACGCGCCGCTGATCCTCGACGAGCAGCGCTTCACCGCGGCATGTGCCGGCGAAATCCTGCTGTTCAAGCGCGATTACCGGTTGCGCGACGAAGAGCAGCCGTTCGGACTGTGGCTGATCGTCGGCCAGCTGCTGCGCGACCACAAGATCGCGCGGGACATCGGCATCGCCGCGATCGTCCTCAGCCTCTTGGCCGTCGCGCCGATCATGTTCTGGCGGATCCTGATCGACCGGGTCCTCTACTACAACAGCCTCGATACGCTGGCGGTGCTGTGCGTGACGATGGCGATTCTGATCGCTTTCGAGACCGGGTTCGGCTATCTCCGCCGCTATCTCGTGCTGCACGTGACGCAGCGCATGGACGCCAAATTGTCGACCTACGTGTTCGACAAAGTGGTCAACCTGCCAATCGACTTCTTCGAGCGCATGCCGGTGGGCGAGATCACCCGCGACATGCACGAGATGCACAAGATCCGCAGCTTCCTGACCGGGCAACTGTTCGGCAGCGTGCTCGATGCGCTCGTGCTGATCGTGTTCCTGCCGATCATGTTCGTATTCAGCCCGATGCTGACCGCTTTCGTGCTCGGCATCGCCGGGCTGATCTGCCTGTGGATCATCATTCGGCTGCCCGATTTGCGGCGCAAGAACAGTGCGGTATTCGAGGCGGAAGGCGCCAAGGGCGCCTTTCTCGTCGAGACCCTGCACGGCGTGCGCACGGTCAAGGCGCTGGCGCTCGACGCCCGGCGCCGCCGCGATTGGGACGTGCGGGTCGCCCATGCCGCCCGCCTGCGCTTCGACGAAGGCCGCGCGTCGAATGTCGTGCAGACCGTCGTGGTGCCGCTCGAGCGGCTGTTGACTAGCGGCGTCTTTGCGCTGGCCGTCTATATGGCGATCTCGACCCACCAGCAGGTCTATGTCGGCGCCCTCTTCGCCTTCATGATGTTGAGCCAGCGGGTGGCGCTCCCGCTCGTCCAGCTGTCGCAGCTGATCACGCAATACGACGAGGTGCGCCTGGCGATCGCGATCATCGGCCGGCTGGTCAACCGCCCGCCCGAGGAAGGACACGCCAAGACCGGCATCCGCACGCCGATCGTCGGACGGGTCGAATTTTCCGACGTGCGCTTCCGCTACCAGGGCACCGCGACGCCGGCGCTCGACAACGTCTCGTTCACGATCCCCGAAGGATCGATTTTCGGGATCATGGGGCGCAGCGGTTCGGGCAAGACCACGATCACCCGTCTGTTGCAGATGTTCCACAGCAACTATGAAGGTCTGATCAAGGTCGACGGCACCGATCTGCGGCAATACGACGTCGATCATCTGCGCGGCAGCTTCGGCGTCGTGATGCAGGAGAATTTCCTATTCAGCGGCACGATCCGCGACACCATCGCCGCCGGCAAGCCGGACGCCACCTTCGACGAGGTGGTCATGGCGGCTCGGCTCGCCGGCGCCGAGGAATTCATCGAGCGGCTGCAGCGCGGCTACGACACCTACATCTACGAGGGGTCGCCCAACCTGTCGGGCGGACAGCGCCAGCGGCTGGCGATCGCCCGGGCGCTGATCACCAACCCGCGCATCCTGATTCTCGACGAGGCGACCAGCGCCCTCGACGCCGAAAGCGAGGCGATCGTCAACGCCAACATCCTGCGGATCGCCCGGAACCGCACCTTGATCGTCGTCTCGCACCGGCTGTCGTCGCTGGTGTCGGCGGATTCGATCCTGGTGATGGAGCGCGGCCGCGTCCACGACGTCGGTTCGCATGCCGAGCTGATCGAGCGCTGCGACATCTACGCCAATCTGTGGCATCAGCAAAACCAACACATGCTTCCCAGGCCCTCGCATGAAGTCGTTCCGTTCCGCCCGGCCGGCGCGGCCTGACCCGGAGCCGGATCGCGAGGTCCGGATCTTCGAGTCCGAGACCGCCGAGCTGCTCGAGGCGCCGCAGCCGATCCAGACCCGGATCATGCTGTTCGTGCTGACCGGCCTGTTTCTCAGCCTGATGCTGGTTGGGGCGACGATGCGCGTCGACCGGGTGGTCAGCTCGTCGGCCGGCGAGATCGTTACCGTCGAGCCGACCGTGGTGCTGGGGGCGCTCGATCAGTCGATCATCAAGACGCTTGACGTGCGCGAGGGCCAGCGCGTCGCCAAGGGCCAGCTCCTGGCGACGCTCGACCCGACCTTTACCACCGCCGATGTCGGCGCCCTCAAGGCCCAGGTCGCCAGCCTGACCGCGCAGATCGCCCGCGCCCAGGCCGAGCTGTCGCAAAAGCCGTTCGAGGCGCTGCCCCCGACCGACAAGATCGCGGCGTCCTACTATGCGATGCAGCGCGAATACCACTTGCAGCGCAAGGCGCAATACGATGCTCAGGTGCGCAGCTACAACGACCAGATCGCGCAGATCAGGGCAACCATCGCCAAGTACCAGAGCGACATGGCGCGATACGGCGACCGCGCCCGCATCTCGAAAGAGATCGAGCAGATGCGCGCCACCCTTGCGGCGGCCCAGGTCGGCAGCCGGCTCAACCTGCTGACCGCCACCGATGCGAAACTGGAGATCGAGCGCGCGCTCGAATTTGACCGCAATGCCGTGTTCGAGTCGCAGCACCAGCTCGATTCGACGGCTGCGACCCGGGATGCCTTTGTTCAACAATGGTTCGGACAGATAAGCCAGGAGCTGGTGAAGGCCCAGGGGGATCGCGATTCCGCCGTCGAGCAGCTGGCCAAGGCGACCAAGCACCAGGAGCTCGTGCGGTTGGAGGCGCCGGAAGACAGCGTCGTCCTGAAGCTGGCCAAGCTGTCGCAGGCTTCGGTGCTCAAACAGGGCGACCCGCTGATCTACCTGGCGCCGCTGAAATCGCCATTCGAGGCCGAGGCCCGCATTCAGGCGCGCGATATCGGCTTTATCCGCATCGGCGACGAGGTGACCGTCAAGCTCGACCCGTTCAATTTCATTGAGCACGGCACCGTCGAAGGCAAGGTCCGCTCGATCAGCGAAGGCGCCTTTACCGTCGATGACAACAACCAGCCGGTCGAGCCCTATTACAAGGTGCGCGTCGCGCTGGACCCCATCGCCCTGCACGATGTCCCGGCGAGCTTCCGGCTGGTCCCTGGCATGACCCTCTCGGCCGACATCCATATCGGCACCCGTTCGCTCGCCATGTACCTGCTGAGCGGCGTCCTGCGCGGGGTCAACGAAGCGATGCGCGAGCCCTGATGGCCGCCGACGACGACCGGCCCGGCGATCATGCTGCCGCCCCGTCCGACGCCGCAGCCTGTGCGGGCGCCGCGTCCGCTTCGGCAGCGGTGGCGGAGGACGACGAGGTCGAGGCGCTTGCCCGCCGATTTCTCGCGCTGCAAGCAGCGCGGACCGGCACCGCGGAGCCGCCGGCCGCGACGGTGCCGCCGGCGATCCCCCAGGCGGAGCCGCCCGCCGCAGTCGCCGCATCGGCCGTCGCGATCAACGGCCACGACCGGACGGCAACGCCGGCGCCCACGATCGCGGGTCGGGTCGGGGCCCTCACCCGTACCAACCCGCGCGGCATCCGCCTCGACATCGTTCGCACCCAGCCGCAAGCCGACGGCGCGGCCTTGCACCCGAACGTCGAGGTCCGGACCCCGGCCCCGGCGATCAATGAGCATACCGCGACGGCCAGCGGCGCAGAGCCGAGCGTCAGCCGCCGGGTCAGCGCCCTGTCTCGCACCAATCCGCGCGAAATCCGTTTCAACATCGTTCCGCCGCCGGTTGTATCGCCGCCGTCCGCTGCTGTTGTCGCGGTTCCAACACTGGTCGAGTTCCCCGCCCCGGAACCGACCGGGCCCGCCGCCTCCGCGATTGACGAACCGGCGCCGGCGCCGGTTCTGATCGAGCCGGCGCTGCCGCCACTTTCCTCGGCGCGGCAGCAGATTCCTCCCGCCGCAACAGATCTCCCCGCCGCCGCCTCGCCGCAATCGGACCCGCCGATCCCGCAAGCGGTCGAGGCCTACGAGAACAAGGATTACCCAGCCGCACTCGCCTTGTGGTCGGCAGCGGCGAACGCCGGCAGGCGCGAGGCGCAATACCGGCTCGGCCAGCTTTACGCGCAGGGCAAGGGCGTCGTCGCCAACATTCCCGACGCCATCGCCTGGTACCGCCGTGCCGCGGAGCGCGGCCATGCCGAGGCGCAGCACCAGCTCAGCCTGTTGTACCAGTTCGACCGCGAGGAGCGCAGCGGCGCCGGCGTGGCCGAGTGGTACCGCGTCGCCGCCGGTCGCGACAAGGCTGCGGCCGAACGCAATCTGGCGCTGCTGTTTCCCAACGGCCTCACCGTGGCCCGCGACGATGCCGAGGCGATGCGCTGGAGCCGTGCCGCGGCGCAACAGGGGCTGGCCGCCGCGCAAGCCACGCTCGGCTCGTTCTATGCCCGCGGGATCGGCTGCGAGGTCGACTATGCGGAGGCCCGCCGCTGGTACGAACTCGGCGCGGCCCAGGGCGACGCGGACGCGTTTTTCGGCCTTGGCGTGCTGTACGCCAACGGGTTCGGGGTCGCCGCCGATCTCGCCGTGGCGGCAACGCATTACCGCAAGGCGGCCGACAAGAACCACGACGCGGCGGCGCTTGCGCTCGGCCTGATGTATCTCGCCGGCCAGGGGGTCGAGCACGATGCGGCCGCAGCGGCGGCGCTGTTCACGGCCGCGGCAGACCGCGGCAACCCCCGCGCCCGTTTCAATCTCGGTCTGCTCAACTGGCGTGGCGACGGTATGCCGCAAAACCTCGTCGTCGCCGAGACCTGCTTCCGCCAGGCGGCGCGGGAGGGCCATGCGCCGGCGATGATGACGCTGGCACAGATGTACAGCGCCGGCCAAGGCTCTACCGCCAACGTGTATGAAGCCGGTATCTGGTATCGCGCCGCCGCCGAGGCCGGGGTCGCCGATGCGCAATTCGTGCTCGGCACCTTCTATGCCCGCGGCGAGAGCGTGCCGCTGCGCCTCAACGAGGCGGCGAAATGGTTCGAGCGCGCCGCCGAGCAGGGGCACGCTGCGGCGCAATTCAACATCGGCGCCTTCCACCTCAGCGGCAGCGGCGTCAACCGGGATCCCGGCCGCGCCGCCGGCTGGTTCCGCCGCGCCGCCGAGCAGGGCATGAGCAAGGCGCAGGTGCGCCTGGCGCAGCTCTACCTCGCCGGCGAAGGGGTGCCGTCCGATCCGGCGGAAGCGGTGACCTGGTTGAACCGTGCGTGGGCGGCGGAGGATGTCGAGGCGGCGACCGCGCTCGCCCAGCTTTACCAGCGCGGTGTCGGGGTAGCGCAGGACGCGGCGCGCGGCGAAACGCTGCTGGTCTGGGCGGTCGAGCGCAACCACGCGCCGGCACAATTTCTGCTCGGCCGTCTGCGCGCCCGGCAAGGTAATGGCGAGGAGGCGATCCGCCTTTGTCGCGCCGCTGCGGAAGTCGGCTATCTCGACGCGCAGCTTCAGCTCGCGCGCCTGTACCTGAACGGCGAAGGGGTGGAAAAGAGCGACGAATGGGCGGTGACGTGGTTCCGCCAGGCAGCCGAGCAAAACCATCCCCGGGCCCAGTTCCAGCTTGCGGTGATGTACTGCGTCGGCCAGGGGGTCGCGCTCGATCTCGCGGAAGCGGTGAAATGGTATCGCCGCGCCGCCGAGCAGGGCGACCGCCACGCGCAGTACAATCTCGCGGTGATGCTGGCGAAGGGCGAAGGGATCGAGCAGAACGACGAGGAAGCCATCGGCTGGTGCCGCAAGGCCGCCGAGCAGGATGTGCCGGAAGCCCAGTTGCTGCTCGGCGATTTCCTGAAACTCGGTCGCGGCGCCGAGGCCGACGCGGCAGCGGCGCGGCTTTGGCACGAAAAAGCCGCGGCGCAGGGGCTGGCCGCGGCGGCGGCCCGCCTGGGCAGGACCGGAACACCGAGGCTCGCCGTCTCCAATTGAGGCGGCCGGGCCCTATGGCCGCAAATAGACCGTGTCGCCCTCGACCCTGACCTCGTAGACCGGGACGTTGGCCGAAACCGGCCCCTCCATCAGCCGGCCCGTACGCACATCGAACTGCGCGAAGTGCAGCGGGCATTCGATCAGATAGCCATCGAGCCGGCCGCGCGACAGCGGTGCGTTGCGGTGCCCGCAGACGTCGCGCAAGGCATAGAAGCGGCCGTCGACATTGGCGAGTACGATGCGTTCGCGCTCGACCGCGACGAACGTCATCGTGCCGGGTGCGATGTCCCCCACCTTGGCGACGGCGACAAAGCCTTCTTCCATGAACCCCGATCCGTCATTGCGAGCGAAAGCGAAGCAATCCCGCTCGGCCGTACCCCATTCGCCCGAGACTGCTTCGCAGCGCCGCTCCGTCCAATGACGCCCAGGCGCCTCAGTTGAGCTCGAAGCCGAACATCTTGGCGGCGTTGTCCGAGGTGATCTTGCGCAGGTCGTCGTCCGGCACGCCGGCGAACATCCGGGCGAGGAATTGCTGCGATTTCGGCCAGGTCGCCTCGGCATGGGGATAGTCGCTGCCCCACAGCATGTTCTCGACGCCGATACGGTCGCGCAGCTGCACGCCGAGATCGTCCTCCATGAACTCGACAAACATGTTCCGCTTCCAGTAATCGCTCGGCATCAGCCCCTGGCTCGATTTCCACCCCTTGGTGAAAACCGGGCGCTCGACATAGGTGAAGTCCATCTGCTTCAGCCAATGCGGGATCCATGACGCCTCATGCTCGACCGAGCCGATCTTGAGCCCCGGGAAGCGGTCGAAAACGCCGGCGAAGAGCATCGCCCCGAGCGAATAGCGCACCCAGTAATCGGTGGTCGAGCGCCCCGCCCCGGTCAATTCGGTGAGGTCGGTGGTGAACTCGTTGGCCGGGACGCCGCAGCGCGGGGTGCCGATATGCAGCAGCAACGGCTGCTTGAGGTCTTGCGCCGTCGCCCACAGCGGGTCGTAGATCGGATCGCGGTAGGGCCTGTCGGGCAGCGGCGATACCGGGATGAAGGCGCCGACGAGGCCCATCTTGGCGCAGCGCTCCAGCTCCTTGGCGCCGGCCTCCGGGTCGTCGACATTGAGCATCGCAATGCCTTTGAGCCGGCGCGGGTGCGGCTTGCAGAAATCGGCGATCCAGTCGTTGTAGCAGCGGCAGATTTCGGACAGCAGCGCGGTGTCCGGGATGCGGTACCAGAACAGGCCCTGGCTCGGTTGCAGCACCGAACCCCAGATGCCGTCCTCCTCGTTTTCGGCGAGCATCGCGTCGGCGTTGTAGGCGCCCTTGCGCACGTCTTCCCAGACACCGAGAAAATCGATCTGCGAGGGGTCTTCGAAGCGCTGGCCGGCCTGCATCACCGCACCCAGGGTGCCGACCTGCAGGCCTTCGAGCATCCAGGCATCGTATTCGCGTCCGGTCGGCGTCTTGCGCCGCTCCATGGTCGGAGCGCGGTCGCGAAACTTGGGCTCGATACGGCTCGTGTACATGTCGGGCGGCTCGACGATATGGGAGTCCGCCGAAATCAGTTTCCACTGTGCCATCGTTGACCTCCCTCCTCCATGCCGGCCGTTGCCGGATTTGAACGTCGCTGCGGCCCGCGGGCTCGTCCCGGCGGAAGCAAATCTCCTGTCGCTCGAGGTTGGTCCGATGGGATTTGCTTCGTCGCCGCGCTCCTCGCAACGACAAGAGCCGCCGCCCCTGTCGTGAAACCCGAGCCTGCGACGGTACGGCGCACCCCGGGGGCGGTCAAGCCGCCACCGCACGGTCTCGCTGCGGCCGGCCGGCGCCATGACCCGGTCTGGCTGCTTTCGCGCCGTCACTCCCGGCCATCTTTATTTTTGCTGCTGCATCGTGACATGGCACCAAATCGAAGGCCAGTCGCGCCCCCAGTCGCGCCCCCCAGTCGCGCCAAGGCTGGCCCGACCGCGCGCAAAGCGTGTAAGCTCGCCTCATAACAAGCCAATTCGGGAGGAACGTCGTGAAATTTCTCAGCGATGAAATGATCAGCGGGCTGCTGCCGGCGGAGACCTCCTCGTTCCCCTCGCCGGTGCCGACCCAGATCGTGTCGAGCGATGAATACCTGCCCTCGCCGCAGAGCGCGCAGCAGCGCGAGGTCGAGGCGCGGCTCGTCGATATGAGCGACCGCCTCGCCAAGCACCAGGGCATGTCGCGCCGGCGCTTCTTCCAGACCGCCGCCGGCATGGCCGCGTCATTCGTCGCGATGAACCAGGTGTTCGGGCCGCTTTTCGGCGCCAGCGAGGCCGAGGCGGCGACCCCCGAGCTCGCCGATCAGCTCGCCGCCGCGCAGGCCGGCCAGTTCGTCTTTGACGGGCACACCCATTTCCTGCGCGACGACACCAGGCTGATGGGTTTTGTCAAAGGACGCGAGGCCGTCGGCCGGTTCGGCTGGAACAAGGAGCTCTCCGGCAAGGAACAGACCATCGACGACCTCAAATTCGACAATTACGTCAAAGAACTCTACATGGACAGCGACACCAAGGTGACGATCCTGTCCAACTCTCCGTCGGTGGAGTCGGCCGACTGGTTCATCCCGCAGGACCAGGTGTTCAAGACCCGCGCCGCGGTCAACGAAAAGGCCGGGACCAAGCGCATGCTGGCGCACTTCACCTTCACCCCCGGCTGGGACGGCTGGCTCGACAAGGTCGACGAGGCGATCGAGAAATACAAACCCGATTCGTGGAAGGGCTACACCGTCGGCGACAACACCCACAAGGAGCTGGACGGCCATCCCTGGCACGCCGACGACGAAAAGCTGATGTACCCGTTCTACGAGAAGATCGCCAAGACCGGCATCAGGAACGTCTGCATCCACAAGGGGTTGTTCGCTCCCGCCGTCGCCGAGAAATTCCCGCGGCTGCTGCCTTATGCCGATGTCAGCGACATCGGCAAGGCGGCCAAGGACTGGCCGCAGCTCAATTTCCTCGTCTACCACTCGGGCTATCGCTGGGTCGGCGGCGACCCGGCCGAAGCCATGGCCGAGTTCGACAAGACCGGCCGCAGCTCGTGGACCAGCGACCTCGCCGAGATCCCCGAGAAATACGGGGTCAGGAACGTCTATGGCGATCTCGGCCAGATCTTCGCCTGGACCGCCGGGGCGCAGCCGCGCCTGGCGGCGGCGCTGATGGGGATGCTGGTCAAGGGGCTTGGGCCCGACCGCATCGTCTGGGGCACCGATGCGGTGTGGACCGGGGCGCCGCAATGGCAGATCGAAGGTTTGCGGCGGCTCGAGATCCCCGAGGACATGCAGAAGAAATACGGGTTCAAGCCGTTGGGTCCGGCCGACGGCCCGCTCAAGACCGCGGTCTTCGGGGGCAACTCGGCGAGGCTCTACGGGCTGGAGGAGCATGCCGAGCTGGTCAGGCACGACCGCTTTGCCGCAATCAAGGCCGACTACCAGGCGA
>DASQGR010000274.1:0-4418 GCA_035632515.1 Allostellaceae bacterium
TCGAGATAGCGGATTTCGCCGATCGCCTTGGGCGGGTCCATGTTCGACACCGCCTCGCGCGCGGCCAGCATCTCGTGCATCTGCGCCTTTAACAGTGGGTAGCGCTCGACATCGCCGCGCGGCCAGCGCGTCCAGCTATCGCCGAACCCGCTCATCCGGCGACGGACGTAGAGGAAGAACGCCTCGCGCTGCTGCTCGCCGTTATTGCCGATATCGACCCCGGCGCCTACCTGCTTGTCGATGATCCGGCCAAGCGCCGCCTTGCCGAGCCGCTCCAGCTCCCCTTCGTCGATCGCCTCGCCGCGCACCCGGCGGACATACAGCCGGGTCAGTTCGGGCGGGCGCGGCAGGCTGCCGGTATGGGTGGTCAGGATGCGTTCGTCGCTCCAACGCATGGCGGCGTCCTCCCCGGTGGATTAGGCTCGGCGGCAATTCGAAGAGAGGGATCGTGTCATTGCGGACGAAGCGGCGCAATCATGGACCGACGACGGCGAGAGGCTCGCAGCCCGCGCGCGGCGAGCGTTGGCTCTATGGGCGCCATCCGGTGGCGGCGGCGCTCGCCAATCCTGCGCGGCGCTGGCGCCGGCTCGCGGTGTTGGCCGGGCAGGAGGCGGAAGCCGCCGCGCTGGTGGCCGCGGCCGGTGCCGAGCGACCCGGTGACGGCGAGGCGGTCCGGGTTCTCGATCGCCCCGGCTTCGCCGCGCTGCTCCCGGACGGAGCGGTGCATCAGGGCCTTGCACTCGAGGTCGAGCCGCTCGAACCGCGCGACCTCGACGACGTGCTGCGCGCCGTCCACGATGCCGAGAGCGCGGTGATGGTCGTGCTCGACCAGGTCACCGACCCGCAGAATGTCGGGGCGGTGCTGCGGGCGGCGGCGGCGTTCGGGGCGTGCGGGGTGGTCGTCGCGGCGCATGGCGCGCCGTCGGCGACCGGGGCGCTGGCCAAGGCGGCCTCCGGGGCGCTCGATCTGGTGCCGCTGATCGCCGAGGTCAATCTCGCCCGCACGCTCGACCGGCTGAAGGAGGCCGGCTTCTGGTGCTGCGGCCTCGACGAGCGCGCGCCGCAACTGCTGGCCGAAATCGATCTCGGCCCTCGTGCCGCGCTGGTGCTCGGGGCCGAAGGCGACGGACTGCGGCGGCTGGTGCGCGAGCGCTGCGACTATCTGGGCCGCCTGCCGACGACAGCGGCGATGCCGAGCCTCAACGTCGCCACCGCCGCCGCAGTCGCGCTCTACGCGGTGACGAAACGCCGGGTCTGATCGCCGTCAGGCGGGCTCCTGTTCGACCCGGCCAAGCGCCGCCCACAGGAAAACGAGGATCCAGCCGATCAGGGTCCAGCCGAACACGATGTTGACGATCGCCACATCCTGCCGGTGCAGGTGCTCGCGGCCATAGGCGATCAGCGTCGGCAGCAGATACAGCAGCAACACCAGCATTATCAGAATCATGAACGTGGTGCTGTCGAACATGCCGTCTCCCCGCTCCGTCGCGGTGTGGGCTTCACTCTCTGGACGATGTGTCCATGATACTCCGCGGCGGAACGAAAGCAAAATCGCCAATCGGCGCTTTTCGCTCTTTACCGGGCGATCAGATTCCGCTGCCCGGGGCAGGGCGGTGCGGCTTATGATGCGCTCGTGCGACACTCAGCAAGCGGGCGCAACGGCATGACCGACCTCCATCATTTTATCGACGGCAAGCGCGCCGACGGCAACAGCGGGCGCGGCGGCGACGTGTTCAATCCGGCGACCGGTGAGCGGATTCGCCGTGCCGCCTTTGCCGGCGCCGGCGAGGTCGACGCCGCGGTGCAGTCCGCCGCCAAGGCCTTTCCCGGATGGGCCGCGACCCCGCCGCTGACGCGCGCGCGCATCCTCTTCAAGTTCCTCGAATTGCTGAACCGCGACCATGACGCCATCGCCCGGGTCATCTCCGAGGAGCACGGCAAGGTCTTTTCCGATGCGCATGGCGAGATCACCCGCGGCCTCGAAGTCGTCGAATTTGCTTGCGGCATCCCGCATCTGTTGAAGGGCGAATTCACCGAGCAGGTCGGCCGCGGCATCGACAGCTGGTCGGTGCGTCAGCCGTTGGGGGTCTGCGCCGGCATTACCCCGTTCAATTTCCCGGCGATGGTGCCGATGTGGATGTTTCCGATGGCGATCGCCACCGGCAACACCTTTGTCCTCAAGCCGTCGGAGCGCGATCCCTCGGCCGGCATCCGCATCGCCGAGCTGTTGACCGAGGCCGGGTTGCCGCCCGGCGTGTTCAACGTCGTCAACGGCGACAAGGAGGCGGTCGACGCGATCCTGCACCACCCGCAGGTGGCGGCGGTCAGCTTTGTCGGCTCGACCGCGATCGCCGAATACATCTACACCAATGCCGCGGCGGCCGGAAAACGGGTGCAGGCGCTGGGCGGCGCCAAGAACCACATGGTGGTGATGCCGGATGCCGATCTCGACCAGGCGACCGACGCGCTGATGGGCGCCGCCTACGGCGCCGCCGGCGAACGCTGCATGGCGGTGTCGGTCGCGGTCGCGGTTGGCGGCGTCGGCGACAGGCTGATGGACAAGCTGGTGCCGCGGGTTCAGGCGCTCAAGATCGGCCCCGGCACCGACCCCGAGGCCGAGATGGGGCCGCTGGTGACCAAGCAGCACTACGACAAGGTGCGCTCCTATGTCGATCTCGGGGTCAAGGAAGGGGCAAAGCTCGTCGTCGACGGCCGCGATCTCAAGCTCCAAGGCTACGAAAACGGCTTCTTCATCGGCGGCTGCGTCTTCGACGATGTGAAGCCCGCTATGCGCATCTACAAGGAGGAGATTTTCGGCCCGGTCTTGTCGGTGGTGCGCGCCGACAGCTTCGACGAGGCGGCCAAGCTGGTCAGCGACCACGAATACGGCAACGGCACCGCGATCTTTACCCGTGACGGCGACGCCGCCCGCGAATTCGCCAGCCGGGTGCAGATCGGCATGGTCGGCATCAACGTGCCGATCCCGGTGCCGATGGCATTCCACAGCTTTGGCGGCTGGAAGCGCTCGCTCTTCGGCGACATGGCGGTCTACGGCACCGAGGGGCTCCGGTTTTACACGCGGCTCAAGACCGTGACCTCGCGCTGGCCGACCGGCATCCGCGCCGGCGCCGAATACGTGATGCCGACGATGCGCTAGCGGCGACCGCCATCGCCGGGAATTTGGACGGCAATCTCCCCGGCAGAGGGCAAAGGTAGAGGCAGGTGGCCTCGCTTTGCTCGCCAGGATGGAAGGAGGCGCGAAATGCGACAAATTAGAGCCGCATTAGCGCTTGCGTTGCCGGGGCGGTGGCCCATCTTGTGATTTGTGTCGGCCTCGCGGGATAACCGCCCGCGGGAGCGCGTATGCGTACCCGCCCGATACGCTTTTGGCCGAAATGCGGCTAGTCGGGGTCGGGCGTTGACGGTCACGCAAGAACAGGAATTTCATCACCGCCGCAGCTTCGTAGCCTATCTGAGGTTCCGCGCCCGGCTGTTCGCGCGTCACAACATCCGCAACAGCGAACTGGGCCTCACCGCGATCGCCGCCGCGGTGGGCACGGCGGTCGCCCTCGCCGTCGCGCTGATGCGCTACGCGGTCGCCGAATTTCACCATCTGCTATTCGGCGTGCCGATCGAGAACCATCTCTCCGGCATTGTCGATATCAATCCCTGGCGCCTGTTGCTGGTGCCGTGCCTCGGCGGCCTTGTCTACGGCGGCGTCGCCTATGCGCTGTGGCGCTGGCGGCCGCGCGATATCGTCGATGCGATCGAGGCCAACGCGCTGCATGGCGGCCATATGTCGTTGAGCGACAGTCTGCGCCTGACCGGCCTCACCATCCTGTCGGCCGGGGTGGGGGCTTCGGTCGGGCTCGAGGCCGCTTATACCCAGCTCGGCGCCGGCACCGCGTCGCGCATTGGCCGCTACCTGCATCTGCGCCGCGGCGATCTGCGCACCTTTGTCGGCTGCGGCGCTGCGGCGGCGATATCTGCCGCCTTCAATGCGCCGCTGGCCGGCGCCTTCTATGCGTTCGAGCTGATTATCGGCAGCTATACGCTGGCCACCCTGCTGCCGGTCGCCGTCGCCGCGATCCTCGCGGCCCTGGTGACCCGCGAGATTATCGGCGTGGAGCCGATTTTTGTCGTCCTGAACCACATCGATCTCGCCGCTTCGCATTACGCCGTCCTGGCTGCAGTCGGGCTTGCCGCGGGGTTTTTGGCGATCGCGGCGATGATCGGCGTCACCTATGTCGAGCAATGGTCGAAGCGCGCGGCGCTGCCGACCTGGGCGCGGCCGGCGGTGGGAGGGCTGATCCTCGGCGGCCTCGCCTGGTTCTTTCCGCAGGTGCTGGGCAGCGGCCATGGCGGCATCGAGAGCACGATCGCCACCGGATCCGTGGGCTACGTGCTGCCGTTTCTGC
>DASQGR010000275.1:0-2206 GCA_035632515.1 Allostellaceae bacterium
TATGGCGGGGTGCGCTTTGGCGGCACGGTGACCATCGACAGCGCGATGGCGCTCGGCTTCGACCACATCGCGATGTGCGCCGGCGCCGGCCGGCCGACCGTGATCCCGATGGCCAACGGCCTGGCGCTCGGGGTGCGGCAAGCCTCGGACTTCCTGATGGCGCTGCAGCTGACCGGCGCCGCCAAGACCGAGAGCATCGCCAACCTCACCGTGCGCCTGCCGGTCGTGGTCATCGGCGGCGGGCTCACCGCGATCGACACCGCGACCGAGGCGCTCGCCTATTACCCGGTGCAGGTCGAAAAGTTTCTCGCGCGCTACGAGACCCTTGCGGCCGAGCGCGGCGTTGCCGCGGTGCGCGCCGGCTGGAGCGCCGCCGAAAGCGAGGTTGCCGATGAGTTCATCGACCATGCCCGTGCCATCCGCGCCGAGCGCGAGGCCGCCGCGCGCGAGGGCCGTCCGCCGCAGCTTGCGAAGCTGATCGACGGCTGGGGCGGGGTCACCATCGCCTATCGCCGCCGTCTGATCGATGCGCCGAGCTACACCCTCAACCACGAGGAGGTGGCAAAGGCGATGGAGGAGGGCATCCGCTTCGCCGAGCAGCTGACCCCGGTCGCGGTCGAGATCGATCCGGATGAGCAGGCGGTGGCCCTGCGCCTTGCCCGCGCCGAGCCGGAGGGGGAAGTCGTCCTGCCGGCCCGCACCATCCTCGTCGCGGCGGGGACCCAGCCCAACACCGTGCTGGCGCGCGAGGACCCGACCCATGTCGCGCTTGACGGCCGCTATTTCCAGGCCCTGGACGAGGCCGGCAACAAGGTGACGCCGCAGCGGGTGGCCAAACCCGAAGCCACCCATGTGCTGATGAGCCTTTTGGAAGACGGCCGCGCGGTCAGCTTTTTTGGCGACCTGCATCCGAGCTTTGCCGGCAACGTCGTCAAGGCCATGGGCGGGGCGACGCGCGGCTATCCGGTGGTCAGCCGCATGCTGGCGAGGCGCGCGCCGGCCGCGCCGACGCCAGAAGCGATGAAGGCTCGCCTCGACGACGAGTTGCGCGCCCGGGGGGACGCGATCATCCGCCTGACCCCGCGCATCATCGAGATCGTGGTAAAGGCGCCGATGGCGGCGCGCGCCTTCCGGCCCGGCCAGTTCTATCGCCTGCAGAATTACGAGACCTTCGCCGCGCGCAGCGACGGCACCACCCTGGCGATGGAAGGGCTGGCCTTGACCGGCGCCTCGATCGACCGCGAGCAGGGGCTGCTCTCGACCATCGTTCTGGAAATGGGCGGCTCGTCCGATTTGTGCGCGCTGCTCCAGCCGGGCGAGCCGGTGATCCTGATGGGGCCGACCGGCACCCCGACCGAAACCCCGTCGGGCGAGACCGTGCTGCTCGTCGGGGGCGGCCTCGGCAATGCGGTGTTGTTCTCGATCGGCGCGGCGCTCAGGGCCGAGGGATCGCGGGTCCTTTATTTCGCCGGCTACAAGACCATCGCCGACCGCTACAAGGTCGCCGACATCGAGGCTGCGGCCGACACCATCGTCTGGTGTTGCGACGAGGCGCCCGGATTTGTGCCCAGCCGGCCCCAGGACCGCGCCTTTGTCGGCAATATCGTCGAGGCGATCGAGGCTTACGGCTCGGGCCGGCTCGGGCCGATCGAGACGCCGCTGGCGGAGGTCGACCGCATCATCGCCATCGGCTCCGACATGATGATGAACGCCGTCGCCCAGGCGCGGCATGCCAAGCTGGCGAGCTATTTCCGGCCTGGCCACCGGGCGATCGCGTCGATCAACTCGCCGATGCAGTGCATGATGAAGGAGATTTGCGCGCAATGCCTGCAGCGGCAGCGTGATCCGGTCACCGGCACCG
Organism: Allostellaceae bacterium; assembly: GCA_035632515.1. Classification (GTDB taxonomy): domain Bacteria; phylum Pseudomonadota; class Alphaproteobacteria; order ATCC43930; family CGMCC-115725; genus DATARH01. The sequence continues at coordinate 1,862 of DASQGR010000275.1, forward strand.
AGACGATCGTGTTTTCCTGCTTCAATCAGGACCAGGACATGGACCGGGTCGACTTCCCGACCTTGCGCCGCCGCCTGTCGCAGAACGGGGTGCAGGAAAAGCTGACCCGGCTGTGGATCGACCGTTGCCTCAAACAGCTCGGCCGCCGCGCTGTCGTCGAGGCGGCCGAGTAGGAGGATTACCCGGCTTTGCCGACGGCCGATGCCGAGCTCGCATCCATCCTTGCCACTCTGGCCTCATGCCGGGCGCGCAGCGGCTTAAGCACGAACGGTGCGGCGAGCGCGGCCAGCGCGTTCATCACCGCGGCGACCAGGAACACCGTCTTCCAGCTTCCGGTATGGGCAG
>DASQGR010000276.1:0-5005 GCA_035632515.1 Allostellaceae bacterium
TCGCTGTCCGTCAGCCAAAACGGGACGGTACTGGGCCGCTGGCCAATCGAGATCGTCCCCGACAACCCGCCGACCGCGGCCTTCGGCCAGCCGCCGAAAGGCACTGCCCACGCCGCGCTCCGCCTCGAATACCAGGCGAGCGACGATTACGGGGTCGAGGGGGTCAAGGCGGTGATCCGCCGCCAGGAAGGCGATCCCGAACAGAAGATCGAGATCGACTTGCCGCTTCCCGGCCTGCACCTGCGCGAGGCGACCGGGACCAACTATCAGGATTTGTCTCCGCACCCCTGGGCCGGCCTTCCGGTGGAGATCCGCCTGGTCGCCACCGACGCGCTCGGCCAAATCGGCGAAAGCGCGCCGGTGCAGATGACCCTGCCCGAGCGCGACTTCAGCAACCCGGTTGCGCGCGCGATCATCGACCAGCGCAAGGAGCTGGTGAAGGACCCGAACTCACGCGAGGCGGTTGCCGAAATCCTTTCCGACCTCAACAAGCGACCGGCGCTTTATCGCGACGATACGGTCGTTTATCTCGCCCTGCGGCTGGCCAGCCTGCGGTTGCGCCTCGACGATGGCGCGGCTGCCGTCGCCGCGGTCGTGCCGCTGCTGTGGGACACCGCGCTGCGCATCGAAGACGGCCATATGTCGGTCGCCGAGCGGGACCTGCGCCGGCTGCAGCAGGAATTGCAGGACGCGCTCGCGCGTGGCGCCCCCGATGAGGAGATCGATCGGCTGATGCGCGAGCTGAGCCAGTCGATGCAGCGCTACATGCAGGCCCTCGCCGAAGACGCGCAGCGCCACCCGGATGCCTCTTCAAGGCCGATCGATCCGTCGCGGGTGATGACCCCGCGCGACCTCCAGCGCATGCTCGACCGGGCACGCGAACTGGCGAAAAGCGGGGCGCAGCAGCAGGCGCGCGAACTGCTCTCGCAGCTTCAGGACATGCTCGAAAACCTGCGCGCCGCCCGGCCCGGCGACATGGCTCAGCGCGGCCCCAGCGAAGCCGAGCAGATGATGCGCGGTTTGCATGACATGATGCAGCGCCAGCAGCAGTTGCTCGATCGCAGCTTCCGGGCGCAGCGCCAGCGCAATCAGGGGGACCGGCCCGGACAGAACGGACAGAGCGGGCAGAACGGACAGAGTGGAGAGAACGGCGACGAGGCCAACGGCACGCAGGATGGCGATCTCGGCAATTTCGCGGGCCAGCAGGAGCAGTTGCGCCACGCGCTTGGCGAAATGATGCGCCAGATGGGCGACGGGCTGGGCGACATCCCCAACCCGCTCGGTCGCGCCGAGCGGGCGATGCGAGATGCTGCGGGGGCGCTCCAGCGGGGCGATCCGGGCGAGGCAATCGGCCCGCAAACCGACGCGCTCGACCAGCTCCAGCAAGGCACCCGCGACTTTGCCAAGCAGCTCCGCGAGAAGATGAGCGAGGGCTGGGGCAGCCCTGGTGATGATGACGGGACAACCGGTCGCGACACGCCGCAGAAAGGCGAGCGTGACCCATTCGGCCGGCCGATGTCGAGCAACGGCGTTTTCGATCAGGGCGACGTCAATATCCCCGACCAAAGCATCCTGCAAAAATCCCGGCAGATCCTCGACGAGCTGCGTCGCCGCGCCGGCGAACGCTTTCGCCCGGCCATCGAGCTCGACTATCTCGAGCGTTTGCTGAAGCGGTTTTGAGCCGCGCCGGCGGCCACCAGCGGAATGACAAGAGGATCGGCGTTTACTTGCCTGCTCCGATGAACCGACGGCGGCTTCTCTCAATCATCGCCGGCACCGTGGTATTGCCGGGTGTGGCGCACGCTCTGCCGGAGCCGCCGCCCGGCCCGCGCCGGCTGCGCCTGACCAATCCCCATACGGGCGAAAGCTTTGACGGCGCTTACCGGGACGACGACGGGCCGATCGCGTCGGCAATGGAGCTCCTGTCGGTGTTTCTGCGGGACTTCCATTCGGGCGCGACGATCGCGATCGATGTCGGAGTGCTCGATTTCCTCGCGGCGGTCATGGAGACGACCGGCGTGACCGAGGCGGCGATCTTTTCAGCCTATCGCACCCGCGCCACCAACGAGATGCTCGCGCGCACCAATTTCGGCGTCGCCGAAAACAGCCAGCATATTTTCGGACGCGCGCTCGACGTGCATTTCGGCGCCGGGCTAGCGGAGGCGATGCACGCGGCCCGCGCGATGCAGCGCGGCGGCGTCGGCTGGTATCCGCATTCCGGCTTCATGCATATCGATACCGGGCCGGTGCGCAACTGGGACCTCGACGAGGGCGGGCTCGGCTCGCTGCTGTTCGACGGCAAGCAGATCCGGTTCAATGAGAAGGGCGAGCTGATCATCAGCATGGGCCACGGCCGCAGCCTGCCGCTGATGGCTCACGGCGGCCGCCCGACGACGGTGCGCCAACGCCTCGCCCGGCTGCACTCGCTGGCCCGCGCCGAATTTCTCGCACGCCGGCGATAGACAGCGCGTTCACCGGAGAACGAAGGTCACCACCGCCTTGATTGCCGCGTCGCTCGCCGGCAGGAAGGCAGCGACGAAATGCGCCGTCTCACCCGGCAGCAATTGGTCGCGCGGCGGCGGGATGGTCTTGAACACCAGCTCCTTCCGGTCGGCATCCTGCAAGGCCACCCGCAGATGCGGCACGCTGCGGGGAACCTTGACCCGGTTGGTCACCTCGCCTTCGACGATCAGCCCGTCGGCATTGCGGGTCAACGCGACATTGGCGAAGTCGAGCCCGGCGCCGAGCGGCTCCACCTCGAGGTGCACCAGCTCATAGAACCGCCCGGCCGGCGGCCACAGGGCGACGATCGCGTCGCGCTCGACAATGCCGACCGCGACGATGCCGGCCAACAGCACCACGAGGGTCAGCCAGCCTGCCCACGAGCGGCGGCGGCGCGGCGATGGCGGCGCGGTGATCGCCGGTCGCGGCACCGCGCCGACCGCCGCCGCCGACGCGGGCTCGGCGATGCGGAACGGCGGTGCCGCCAACGGCGCGGGCGGCGGCGTCATGTGGCGCCAACTATGGCCGCAGCTGGCGCAGCGCACGGTACGCCCCGACGGCCGGTCAAGGGCCTGGTCGTCGACCTGGTATCGGGTGTGGCAGACCGGGCAGGCCAGAATCATCGCGACGCGCCGCATTGAATTTAGATTTAACGCGATGATCCCGGATTTAGTCCGCCTTGTCGATGCGCGAGCGCCCGTGGCCGCTCGTCCTTGCGCCTCGCGACTGCCACGGCCGGCAAAACGCGTCGGACCGGCAGGCCGGATCGCGCGACATGGCGCCGCTTGTGCGGCTCCTTTCTTGACTTGGCATCGAGCCCCCGGCAGGCTCCGCGCGCGATCGCGGTTGCATAAAAAAGCGAGGGAGGAGCATGCCGATTGCCGACGCCGCAGGTCCGGGCCCTGCCTCGTTTCGGGACCGAGGATAGCGGCGGCATGGCGACGACGGCGCTGCTCGACGTTCGCGCCGTGGCGCTGCGGTTCGGCGGCATCGTCGCCCTCGACGGCGTCTCGTTCACCATCGACAATGGGCAGATCCTCGGCCTGATTGGCCCCAACGGCGCCGGCAAGACGACGCTGTTCAACTGCGTCAGCCGGCTTTACACCCCCCATCACGGCGACATCCTCTTCGAGGGGGTGTCGACGCTGTCGCGCCCGGCGCATCGGATCGCCGAGATCGGCATTGCCCGCACCTTTCAGAACCTGGCGCTGTTCGGCCCGCAATCGGTAATCGACAACGTGCGCATCGGCGGCCACGCCAAGAGCCGCGGCGATTTCGTCAGCGACGCCATGCGCCTGCCCTGGGTGCGCCGGCAGGAGGACGCGCTTACCGAGACCGCGTGGTCGCTGCTCAAGCTGCTCGAGCTCGAGGATGTCGCCTTTCGTCCCTCGGTCGGGTTGCCGCTCGGCACCCGCAAGCGGGTCGAGCTGGCCCGGGCGCTCGCCGCCGAGCCCAAGCTGCTGCTGCTCGACGAGCCCGCGGGCGGGCTGAGCCACGGGGAAGTCGCCGAGCTCGGCGCGCTGATCAAGCGGGTGCGTGACGAGCGCCAGGTCACCGTGCTCCTGGTCGAGCACCACATGAACCTGGTGATGTCGGTGTCGGACAAGGTTGTCGCCCTCGATTTCGGCCGCAAAATTGCCGAGGGCACCCCCGCCCAGGTGCAGCAGGACGAGGCGGTGATCCGTGCCTATCTCGGCACCGGCCGCCAGGCGACGCCATGATGCTCGCGCGCCCATGCTGCTAGAAGTTGCCGGGCTCAATGCCTTCTATGGCCAGAACCAGGCGCTCTACGGCGTCGGGTTCAGCCTTGCCGAAGGGCAGATCCGCACTCTGCTGGGCGCCAACGGCGCCGGCAAGACGACGGTGCTGCGGGCGCTGTGCGGCATGGTCCGGACCAGCGGCGACATCCGCTTCGACGACAAGCGCATCTCCGGCTGGGCGACGGAGGACATCGTGCGCTTGGGGGTCGCCCACGTGCCGGAGGGGCGCGGCACCTTCCTGCGGATGAGCGTCGAGGAGAACCTTCAGCTCGGCGCCATGACCCGCCGCGCCGGTCGCGAGATCGCGGCCGATATCGAGCGCATCTACGTCAATTTCCCGCGCCTCAAGGAGCGGCGCACCCAGCAGGCCGGCACCTTGTCCGGCGGCGAGCAGCAGATGCTGGCGGTCGGCCGGGCCCTGATGCTGCGGCCTCGCCTGTTGCTGCTCGACGAGCCCTCTTTCGGCCTGGCGCCGCTGATCGTCGAGGAGCTGTTCGGCATCCTGCGCCAGATCAATGCCGAGACCGGCGTGTCGATGCTGATCGTCGAGCAGAATGCCGCCTTGGCGCTCGAACTGGCGGAGCATGCCTATCTGCTTGAAACCGGGCGCGTGGTGATGGATGCGCCTGCTGCAATCGTCGGTGCCGACGAGTCGATCCGCCGCTCCTATCTAGGGTATTAGCAATGGAATCGCTGCTGCAGCAGGTGATGGCGGGGCTGGCGGTCGGAGCGATCTACGCCTG
>DASQGR010000277.1:0-2219 GCA_035632515.1 Allostellaceae bacterium
TCTCCACGGCGCCGATGGCGACGAACTTGATCCCGTCCGGGTGCAGCGGTGCGAGGATGTGTCGGAGCATGAACGGAGATTATCGCCCTTCGCGGCGCCAGGCGGCGATCAGGGTGCCGACCGCCAGCAGCAGCGCGGCGAGGCCGGGCAGCAGCGGGGTCTCGCTGAACCCGGCAACGACATAGTCGCCGTTCTCGCGGAAGCCGATCCAGCCGTGTCCGGCGCTGGCGCGTCCAGCCGCGACCCGGCGAATGTCGGGGAAGCTGCCGTCGCCGATCCAGTTGACCCCGCCGCCGCTCGCCGCCGCCACCGGCCCGAGCTTGTCGGCGGTAGTGCGAACATCGGCGAATTCGACCGGGTTGAGCGGCCCCGCCGCGGCAAGCGCGGTGCGGGTGCCGTCGGTCACCCGGTACAGCCCCATCTGGTCGACCGCGACCGAGCCGGTGCTGCGCCCGCCGTGCGCGGGGGTCAGCTTCAGTTGCGAGGTGCTGCCGTCCGGGGCGGTAATCGTCACCGCCTTGTCGTCGGGTTCGAGCGACTGGCGGGTAACGACCAGCTTGTCGCCCTCGATCGCCGCTCGCAGGTCGTTCTCCTCGAGGTCCGGCTCCTTCATCAGCCAATAGGCGAGGCGGCGGAGCAGCTCGGCCTGCGGACCGCCGCCTTCGAAGCCGCGCGCCCACAGCCACATCTGGTCGGAAAGAAGCTGGGCGACCCGGCCCTCGCCGGCGCGGTCGAGCACCAGCAGCGGCTCGCCATGATCGCCGGTCATCAGGGTGGTGCCGTGATGGACGCGGGCGTCGACCTGGCGGAACCAGCGCCCCCAGCTCGGCGTGCCGCCACGCTCGCCGGCGCCGGGCAGCTCTTCGGTCACCGGGTGGCGCCAGCCGAGATCGGACAGCTCCGGCTTGAACCCTTCCTCCTCGACATTGCCGGTCGGCTCGGTCGGCAGGATCTCGCCGAGCGGGGTGCGGAACAGGCTCATCGGCGTGCCGAAGCTGGGCCCGGTTGCCTCGAGGAAGGCGCCGCCCTTGCGCACATAGCGCACGACATTCTCGATATAGGCTTGCGGGATCACGCCGCGCCGGCTGTAGCGGTCGAAGATGATGAGGTCGAACTCGTCGAGCTTGACGTCGAACAGCTCGCGTATCGGGAAGGCGATAAGCGACAATTCGCGGATCGGCGTGCCGTCCTGCTTTTCCGGCGGCCGCAGGATGGTGAAGTGGACCAGATCGACCGACGGGTCGGATTTGAGGATGTTGCGCCACACCCGCTCGCCGGCATGCGGCTCGCCCGACACCAGCAGCACCTTCAAGCGGTCGCGCACCCCGTTGACGACGATGGCCGCGCGGTTATTGACCAGGGTCAGCTCATGCGGCCCCGGATCGACCTCGAGTTCGATCACGTTGGGGCCGCCGTGGTCGATCGGGATCGACAGCTTCACGTCCTTGCCGACCGTCACCATCTGCTGCCGCAACACGCCGCCATCCTTGCGCCAGCCGAGTTTTGCCTGGGTTTGAGGGGCGCCCTCCGCCTGCGGCAGATCCTCCACCCGCACGGTCAGCGGCGCCTCCTTGCCGACCAGCCCGAAACTTGGCGCTTCCTTGACGACGAGGCGGCGGTCGCTTTCATCGGGCCGGCCCGACAACAGCACGTGGAGCGGGGCGCCGAGCTGCTGGGCCACCGCCTTGGCGTCGCCGGCCGGGACATCGTGGACCTCGCCATCGGTGATCATCGCCACCCCGGCGAGACGCTGGCGCGGCACGTCGGAGAGCGCGTGGTTAAGCGCCGCGAACAGCCGTGTGCCGTCGTCGCCGGCGCCCGGCTGCGGCTTGCCGGCGCGAACCACGCGGACATCGAGATCGCGCTCTTTGGCGAGGTGCTGGGTCAGGGTCTCCAGCGCCTTTTCGCTGGCGGCGGTGCGGTCGCCGATCTGCTGGCTCGGCGAGTCGTCGAGAATGATGACGGCGATGTCGCGCTGCGGCGTGCGCTTCTCCTCGACGACTGCCGGGTTGACGAGGATCGCCAGCAGCACCGCGATCGCCGCGCCGCGCCACCACACGCCGCGTGCCCGCCGCCACAAGCCGAGCGCCAGGATCAGCACCGCAATGCCGGCCAGTGCCGCGATCGCCGACCACGGAACGAGCGGCGCCGCCGCGACAGTGTAGGCGCTGAAGCTCATCGCCGGCTCACCGCGTCATCGCGGCCGCGGCCGCGATGAC
>DASQGR010000278.1:0-2122 GCA_035632515.1 Allostellaceae bacterium
GCAGACGCTCGACGAGGTCGCCGCGGTGCCGCGTCTGGTCAAGGGCCCGTGCCTGCTCAACGTCGTGCGCGGCGGCAAGACCCCCGACCTCGACCTGGCCGATGCCGAGCGCATGGGCTACAAGCTGGCGATCGTCCCCGGCATGCTGATCAAGAACGTCGTCGGCGTCTGCGAGCAGATGCTCAATGAGCTGAAAACCACCCGCCGTCACCCGGCGCCGATCCGCGAGATGACGGTGCGCGAGACCTTTCAGCTGTGGGGTGCCGACGAGTGGGACGCGCTGCGCCACCAGTTCCGCGCCCCGGAGCCAAAGCGCAACGCCGCGGAGTAGGCGCGCCACGTTCGTTCTGCCGTGTCGCCCCGGCGAAAGCCGGGCGCCTTGGATACCGGCCTTGGCCGGTATGGCGCTACGAGAGCTGGGGAAATACATGCACCCCATCTGCTCCCAGCGGCAGCGGGTGCACGCTGGCCGATTCGGCCGGATCGAGCGGGCCGTAGAGGTGCGGGAACAGATCGCCGCCGCGCGACCTCTCCCATTTGAGCCGGTCACCGAGCTGCGCCGCGTCGACCGCGACCAGCAGCAGCCCGTCCTGCCCGGCGCGATGGCGGCGCGCGCTCTCGACGATCTGCGCCGCGGTCGAGAAATGGATGAACCCGTCAGCCAAATCCTGCGACGAGCCGCGATAGGTTCCCCCCGCGACCGCCGCCGCCCATTCCTCGGCACGGCACATGTGGTAGATCATCCGGGTCATGCCTTCAGGCTACCCGAGCATCGTCACCGACGATAGCCATCCTGAGAACCGGGGCCATCGCGTTTTGGTGCCGCGCGCCCCGGCGCTGGTTGCCGGGTTTCGCGAGGTCGTGTGGCTGTCGCCCGACGGCGAGATCGAGGCGCTCTCGGCCGAGGAAGCAAAGACCCGGCTCGCCGGCGAAACAGCCATGGTATGCCACGCCCGCGCGACGGCGCGCCGGCTCGACATCGCCGGATTTGCCGCGCTCGACCTGCTCGAGTTGTTTGCCTTCGTGCGCCCGGCCCGGTTTTGCGTGCCGACCCCGCGCGGGCTGGCCGGGGCGCTGGGGCTCAGCGTACCGGAGAGCATGGCGGAGGCCTGCGTGACCCTCGCCACCGCCGCCCGGGCCTTGTTGCAGGAGCTTGGCCAGGAGACCGATCCCAACGCCCGCGCCATCGCCGAAACCGCCGAGCGCGGCGGCTGGCCCTGGGGGCCGGCAGTGCTCGCGGCCCTGCCGCCGGCCGATCCGTCGAGGCAGCGCCGGGCGGTCGGCCTGCGCGCCTGGCAGGGACTCGACGAGTGGCAGGAGCGCCCGCCGCCCCCGCCCGCCGGCAACGATCCGGTGAGGCCCGACGAGGCCCGGCAGCGCCTCGCCCAGCTCCTCGGCGAACGGGCTGAAAGCCGGCCGCAACAGGCCGATTACGCGGTCGCGATCGCCGCTGCCTTCCTCCCGCGCGAACATGCGGAGCAGCCGCAGGCGGTGCTTGCCGAGGCCGGAACCGGGGTCGGCAAGACCCTCGGCTATATCGCGCCGGCCAGCCTGTGGGCCGAGAAGAACCAGGGTACGGTGTGGATCTCGACCTACACCCGCAACCTGCAGGCGCAGATCGCCGGCGAGCTCGACCGACTCTACCCCGACCCGGTGCAGAAGCGGCGACGCATCGTCGTCCGCAAAGGACGCGAAAACTTTCTCTGCCTGCTGAATTACGAGGATGCGGTGCGGGCGACCTCGGCGCGGGCGACCCCATCGGCGCCGCTGGCCCTGATCGCCCGCTGGATACTCGCTACCGAGGCCGGCGATCTGGTGGCCGGCGATTTCCCCGGGTGGCTGTCGGAGCTGATCGGCGGCTATCGGGTAGCCGCGCTGGCCGACCGGCGCGGCGAGTGCGTCCATTCCGCTTGCCAGCATTTCCGCAAGTGCTTTGTCGAGAAGAATGTCCGGGCCGCGCGGCATGCGCGGCTGGTCATCGCCAACCACGCGCTGGTGATGGCGCAAGCGGCGCTCGGCGGGCTCGACGACGGCACCGTGCCGAGCCGCTATGTGTTCGATGAAGGCCACGATTTGCTCGAAGCTGCCGACTCGGCGTTTTCCGTGCGGCTGTCGGGGCGCG
>DASQGR010000279.1:0-7510 GCA_035632515.1 Allostellaceae bacterium
CACCCCGACCCGGTCGAACTCGGCCTTCTCCGCGTCGCTCAACGCCTCGTAGGCCAGGATCATGTTGGCGAAGAAGGTGTCGCCGCCCTGCGGCGGCATGATCCGCGCGTGGAGGATCGTCGCCAGCGACGGCAGCTCGCGGAACGATTTGTCGGTGTGCCATTTCTGCGAGGCGACCTTGCCGCTCGGCTCGCCGTCGGGGCCGAGATTGTGAACGATGTGCACCATCGGATGATCGCCCGGGCCGCGGTTGCGCGCGACATGCCGCTCCAGGGTGCCGAACTGCTCGGTAAACGCGACCTGCTCATCCTTGGTGAGGTCCTGGTCGCGGAACGCCAGCACGTGATGGCGAACAAAGGCGTCGTAGACCCCCTGCCGCGTCGCCGCGTCGAGCGGCCGGCGCAGGTCGAGCCCGATCACCTCGGCCCCCGCGACATCCGAAAGCGGGCGGATTTCGAATGACTGCGCGGCGGGTGCGCGTTCCATCACGGTCGACATTGGTAACTCCTTCCACGTCGCTCCCCGGCGAAAGCCGGGGTCCACTAGTCCGCTTTCGAGACGCCCAAGAATGGGCCCCGGCTTTCGCCGGGGAGCAGCATAATCGCCGGTCCTCGCACGGGCGCTTACCGGTTCTGCCAATTCGGCTTGCGCCGCTCGGCGAAGGCTTTGGGGCCTTCGATGTAATCCTGGCTGTCGAGGTTGGCCTGCACGGCGGGATAAGTCGTGGTCATGGCATCCTGGAGCGTCGGCTCGTCGAGGCTGCGATAGACCGACTGCTTCGACGCGCGGATCGCCATCGGCGAGCATTCGAGAATGAGGCCGGCCCACCGCCTGGCGGCCGCGAGCGCCTGCCCCTGCGGCACCACCTCGTTGACGAAGCCCAATTCCTTGCCCTCGGCGGCCGATACTCGGCGCCCGGTCAGGATCATGCCGAGCGCGTTCTTTTGCCCGATCATCCGCGGCAGGCGGTGGACCCCACTGCCGGCGATGAGGCCGACCCGCGGCTCGGGCAGCGCGAACACCGCATTCTCGGCGGCGACGATGATGTCGCAGGCAAGCGCGGTCTCGAACCCGCCGCCCATCGCGACGCCGTTGACCGCGGCGATCAGCGGCTTGTCGAGGTCGAAGCGGTGCGACAGCCCGGCAAATCCGGTCGCCGGACGCGGCCCGCGCCGGCCGGCAGCCTGAACCTTCAAATCATTGCCGGCCGAGAACGCCCGCTCGCCAGCGCCGGTGATGATGCCGACCCACAGCTCCGGATCGGCGGCGAACTCGTTCCAGATACCGTCGAATTCCCAATGCGCCTCGCTGTGCAGCGCGTTCAGGACCTCGGGCCGGTTGATCGTGACGATGCGGACGCGGCCCTCGTCCTCGACCTTGCAGAACTTGTAGTCGGCCATGCGCCCTCCCTGGCTCGCGGCATGATCCGTCGAGGCGGCGATGCGTACAACCGCAATTGACGCACCGCTCGCATACCCCGATCCTTGCCGCACGCATTTTCAAGGAGACCCGGCGATGGCGCTCGACCTCTTGATCAAGAACGGCACCGTGATCGACGGCTCGGGCCAGGCGCGCTACCGCGCCGATGTCGGGGTCGCCGGCGGCAGGATCGTCGAGATCGGCCGCATCCGCGAGCCGGCCGAGCGGGTGATCGACGCCGAGGGCATGATCGTCTCCCCCGGCTTTATCGACGGCCATACCCACATGGACGCGCAGGTCGCCTGGGACCCGCTCGGCAGCTGCTCGTGCTGGCATGGGGTCACCAGCGTCGTCATGGGCAATTGCGGCTTTGCCTTGGCCCCGTGCAAGCCGGCCGACCGCGAATGGTTCGCCCGCTGCCTCACCGCGGTCGAGGACATCCCGACCGAGGCGATGATGGCCGGGATCGACTGGACCTGGGAGACCTTTCCCGAATACCTCGCCAATGTCGAGCGGCTGCCGAAGGGCCTCAATTACGGGATGTATATCGGCCACTCGGCGCTGCGCATGTACGCGATGGGCAAGCGTGCGCTCAGCGAGAAGGCCACCGAAGACGACCTCCGCGCGATGGAACACGCGGTTGCCGAGGCGATCCGTGCCGGCGCACTGGGCTTCTCGACCTCGCGGGCGACGACCCACGTCACCCCCGACGACACGCCGGTCGCCAGCCGCATCGGCGACTGGAACGAGATCGAGCGGCTGGTCGGCCAGATGGGCGCCCTCAATTCCGGCATCTTCCAGGTCGGCCCCGACATCTCCGGCGGCGAGGCACAGCGCGCCTGTCTCGAACAGCTGCGCAAGATCGCGCTCGACAGCGGCCGGCCGATCATGTTCGGCATGCTGGCGACCAAGCAGGGCATCGATCCGAACCCGTGGGACTTCCAGACCCGCTTCATGGACGAGACCGTTGCGGCCGGCGGGCGCATGTACGGGCAGGCGACCACCCGCTCGATCAACGCGGTGTTCTCGCTCAGATCGTACCTGCCGTTCGATGTGCTGCCGGGCTGGAAGGAAATCCGCGCCCTGCCCTTGCCCGAGCAAAAGGCCCGCCTCGCCGACCCGGAGGTCCGCCGCCGCCTCATCGCCGAAGAGGCGACGATGAAACCGCGCGACCAGATCCTGCAAGGCGGCGGCGCGGCCACCACCGATCCGCGCAAGCCCAATTACGACAACCTCTTTCCGATGCTGAGCGTCGACTGGAACGACCCCAGCATCGGCGAGCTGTCGCGCCGGCACAACCGGCATCCGGTCGACGTGATCCTCGATCTGGCACTCGAAAACGACAACCGCATGTTCGTCCAGCCGATCGTCAACGAGTCGCCCGCGGATGTGCTGAACCTGCTGAAGCACCCGCGCACGCTGGCGACGTTTTCGGATTCGGGCGCCCATGTTTGCCAGGAGATGGGCTCGTCCCTGCAAACGCACCTGCTCAGCTACTGGGTGCGCAACAAGCAGCAATTCACCCTCGAAGAAGCCGTGCGCATGTTGACATTCGACAACGCCTCGGCCTGGGAATTGTCCGAACGCGGACTGGTGCGCACCGGCTATGCCGCCGACCTCGTCGTGTTCGACGAAGCGGCGGTGAAGCCGCGCCTTCCGACCGTCGAACAAGACCTTCCCGGCGGCGCCCGGCGCCTGGTGCAAAAGGCCGACGGCATCGCCGCGACGATCGTCAACGGCACGATCGCGATCGAGAACGGCGAGGCCACCGGCAATTCCGCCGGGCAAGTGCTGAAGGGGCGGTTGGCCGCCTAGCCACTTTCCGAAGGCCTATTGGCGTGCCGCCCCTCACCCTCCCATCGCTGGCGCGACGGGTCCCTCCCTCGCCCCGGTTACGGGGAGAGGGTTCGGGTAATGGGCCTGCACGGGCCGCTCGACGATGACCGATCCCGATGTCGGCGCGCGCGCGGCGCTGCGGCTGATCGGCCCCGACCCGGCGAACTGGGTGCCGGACCGGGAGGGGCCCGACGGACGGACAATCGACCACAACGTCGTCATCGTCGGCGGTGGGCAAACCGGCTGCGCCTTTGCCTTCGCGCTGCGCCGCGCCGGGATCGGCAAGGTCTCGATCATCGACGCCGCGCCGGACGCGCAACGCGCCGGCATCTGGACGACCGGCGCGCGGATGAATGTGCTGCGCACCCCGAAAACCCTGCCCGGCCCGGAACTCGGCATCGCCGCGCTGTCGTTTCAGGCGTGGTACGAGGCGCGCCACGGCGAGGCCGCCTATGCCGCGTTCGAGCGCATCCCGCGCGGCGCCTGGGTCGAATACCTCGCCTGGTATCGCGAATTCTTGCGCATCGCGGTGCGCTACGGCACCAGACTCCGGCGCATCGAGCCGGCCGACGGGCATTTTCGCCTGCATCTCGACAGCGCCGGCGCGCCCGCCATCGAGACAACCCGCAAGATCATTATCGCCACCGGCTTCGACGGCAGCGGCGGCATCGCCGTGCCCGAAGTGCTGAGCGGTTTGCCGCCTGCGCTCTGCGCCCATGCCGCCGTCGACATCGACTTTGCCGCCTTGCGCGGCAAGGAGATTGCGGTAATCGGCGCGGCCGCCTCGGCCTTTGACGCCGCCGCAGTGGCGCTCGAAGCGGGGGCCAAGGCCGTCCACCTGTTCGCCCGCCGCCCGGCGCTCGCGGCGACGCCGATCAACCGCAGCCGCGGCTACCCCGGCGCCTACGACAATTACTGCTCGCTCCCCGATGCGGTGCGCTGGCATCAGGCGATCCGTTATCGCCGCGCCGGCTCCACCCCGCCGCAAGATGCGATCGAGCGCGTTCTCAAGTTTCCCAACTTTTACTTGCACTTGGCCGCGCCGTGGCATTCGGCGCGGGCGAAGGCGGGCGGCATCGTCGCCGAGGCGGCGGACGGCGCCTATCGCTTCGACTTCGCCATCGCCGGCACCGGCTATGCCGCCGATCCAAATTTGCGGCCGGAGTTCGGCGATTTCGCCCGGCACATCCTGTTGTGGCGCGACCGCTTTGCCCCGCCGGCGGACGAAGAAGACCCGTTCCTGGGCGCCCACCCCTATCTCGGGCCTGGCAACGAATTCCTCGAAAAGGCCCCCGGGATCGCACCCTATCTGCGCGATATCCACTGCTTCAACCCGGCCGGGTTCGTCAGCTTCGGCGTGCCCATCGGCGACGTACCAAGCATGAAGCGCGGCCACCCGACCGTCACCGCGCAGATCAGCCGCGACCTGTTCCTTGCCGATTTCGCCTACCACCAGCGCCGCATGACCGGGGAGGTACCACCCGATTTCGGCCCGGAGCTTTACGCAAAAGCGGTGTGGAAGGGCTAATAGCCCTTTGGATCGGCATCCCGGCAAAAACCGGGCCCCACGTCTCCGCTGTCTCGGGCGCCGAAAAGTGGGCCCCGGCTTTCGCCGGGGTGCGGCCGGATCAACTTAGATGCTTCAAATACTGCGCGACAAAGTCGCAACCGACGGAGGCGGCATAGGCATCGCTGATCCGCTTCGTCACCGGGCCGGGCAGCGGCGTCGGCAGGGCGCGGCCGCCGATGCTGCGCACCGGACAGATGCACAGGCTGGTCGAGGTCATGAAGATCTCGTCGGCGACCCCGGCGTCGTAGAGGTCGAGATCGGCCTCGCGGCAGGGAATGCCGAGTTGGCCGCAGAGTTCGATCACGGTCTCGCGGCTGATCCCGGGCAGCACGAAGCGCTCCTGCGGCGTCAGCACCTCGCCATCGCGCACCAGGAAGATGTTGCTGCCGATGCCCTCGGAGAGATGCCCATTGCTGTCGAGGAGCACCGACCATGCCTCCGGATCTTGAGCTTTTGCTTGAAGATCAGCGGTTATCAGGTTGAGATAATTATGTGTCTTCGCGCGCGGGCTCAGCGCCTCGGGGGCCACCCGGCGGATCGGCGGAACCACGATGTCGATGCCGTCGCGAAACAGCCGCGCCCGCGCCTTCAACGGCAGCGGGATACATTCGACGATCACCGTCGGCCCGATGTCTTCCCAGCCTTCGTCGCCGACCGCATCGACCCCGCGCGACACCCGCTGGCCGATCCAGAAATCGGTGTCCTCGGTGAGGAAATGCGCGTTCCTCGCCAGCACCTCTTCGCTCGCCGCGACCATCTCCCTGGGCGACAGGCCAGGGTCGATACGCAGGTATTTGAGCGAGCGATAAAGCCGGTCGACATGCTCGGTCAGCTTGAACGCGCGGCCATGAAAGGTGCGGGTCATGTCGAATGCGGCGTCGCCGTACTTGAAGCCGCGATCGCGGAACGGGATCACCACCTCGCGTTCGGGCACGATGCGACCGTTGAAATAGGCAACACGCCGGTTCCCCTGGGCATTGCTGCGGTTGTCGCTCATGGGGCACCTCCGAACAGCGGCGCGCGGGTTTCGACGAATTCCTCGACCGCGCCGACGAGCTTGTCGCCATCGGCCGCATCGAGTTCGATCGACAGCGCCATCATGCCGCGCTTGGCGAACCAGATGCCGCGCGCCAGCAGGTCGAAATAGCACAGGTCGAGCAGGCTCGAATTGCCCTTGGCCGCATCGGCGGCGTTGCGAATCGGCGCCCCGGTCATGTGCACGCCGATCATCGAGCCGATGCCGGTGAACTGCATCGCGATACCCTTCCTGCGCACCACGGCGTTGAGACGCTCGCGCAGCCCGTCGCCAAATTTGTTGAGCCGGCGCGCATCCTCCGGCTTGTAGACCTCGGTCAGGCCGACATAGCCGGCGTTCATCGTCAGCACGTTGTTGTTGAAGGTGCCGGCGTGCTGGAAACCGCTTTTATTGCGCGGGTCGAACCACTCCATCAGGTCGCCGCGCCCGCCGAACGCGCCAAAGCTCATGCCGCCGCCGACGTATTTGCCGAGCGTGGTCATATCCGGGTTGATGCCGTGCACTTCCTGCAAGCCCCCCGGCGCGAGGCGCGAGGTCATCACCTCGTCGAAAATGAGGATCGCGCCGGTTTCGCTGGCCAGGCTGCGCAGATCGGCGAGGAATTCGCGCGTCGCCGGGATGCAGCCGCCGCCGCCGAGCATCGGCTCGATGAGGATCGCGGCGAGGTCGCCCTTGTGCGGCGCGACCAGCGCCTGCACCGCCTCGATATCGTTATAGGTGCCGAGCAGGTAATCGAACGGGGCGTTGATGACGCTGCCCTTGCCGCGGAAATAAAACACGCCGCCGTGATAGCCGCCGTGGAATACGAGGATCTTGTTGCGCCCGGTGATCGCAACGGCGGCGCTGACCGCCATCAGATTGGCCTCGGTTCCGGAATTGGTGAAGCGAACCAGCTCGATCGACGGAAAGCGGTCGCAGATCGCCTGCGCGAATTTCGCCTCGGCGACGCCGTGCGCGCCGAAATTGATCCCGCCGTCGAGCGCCGCGTCGATCGCCTTGCGGATCGCCGGATGCGAATGGCCGTAAAGCCCGGCGGTGAACTCGGAGAGAAAATCGGCGTATTCGTGCCCGTCCGCATCCCACAGATGCGCACCCTCGCCCTTCACCATCGTCAGCGGGAACGGCTCGGCATAGATCGCCGAGCGCGTGTTGCCGCCCGGCAGCGCGGTGCAAGCCTTTTCGTAGAGCGCGGCGCTTTTCGGATTGCGCGTGCGGTACTGCTCCTCGGCTTCGCGCAAGGCGGCGTCGATGTCGATATTCATGGGGTGGGGCGCGCTCATCTTGTCTCCTCTCGACCGCCGCCGTTGTAGCATAGGGCAGTCGCCGCAGCCTGCACCTGTTCCTCCTGGCTTTTATCGGTGGGGAGCCCTACCGCCGATCCTACCCGTCTCATGTCGAAATCGAAGGTTGCGAACGATAGCGGCGACCGGCCGACACCGAGCTCGGCTGTTTTGCCAGCCCCGTCACCAACCTTGCAGCGGCTACGACTTGGTCGACTTGCTCTTCAGACATTGGAAGCGCGAAATGCCCGTGCGTGGCGGCGTTACGTAAGCTAATCGCCTTCCGCAGAGAATCTGCTTCGGTTGGTGTCACTATCCCCCCGGAGGCCAAGGCTTCTACTGGCGGGTCTCATTGGAGCAATCCTCTGC
>DASQGR010000280.1:0-21294 GCA_035632515.1 Allostellaceae bacterium
GGGCGAGTCCGGTTTCGGCCGGATTCCGCTGTTTCCCTATACGGCTCCCTACGAGGACATCACGATGAAGAGTGCGTAGCGCAGCGTGTAAGCCAGTTCATCAAGCCCGAGGACGTCATGGCGCAATTCATCAGTCGAAGAGTCGGTTACTGTCTCTTGTCGCTGTTGCTTCTGTCGCTGACGATATTCTTTTTCGTCCGCGTGACGGGCGATCCGGCCGCGCTGCTGGTCGAGCCGGGCGCCAGTCCCGACGACATCGCCGCGATCCACCATCAGTTCGGCCTCGACCGGCCCCTCTGGGTGCAATACGCGCTGTTCATGAAGCAGCTGTTGCAGGGCGATCTCGGCAAGTCGTTCTACTACCAGACGCCGGTGATGCAGCTTTATCTGACGCGGCTGCCGAACTCGCTGATCCTGGCCGTCGTGGCGATGGGCTTTTCGCTGCTGATCGGCATCCCGAGCGGCATTCTGGCGGCGGTGCGGGTCGGCCGGTTCTGGGACAGCGCCGGCAAGATGTTCGCGCTGCTCGGCTTGTCGCTGCCGTCCTTCTGGGTCGGTCTGGTGATGATCCTGTTCTTTTCGGTCTATCTCGGCTGGCTGCCGTCATCGGGCGCCGGTACGCCCTGGCATCTGATCATGCCCGCCTTTGCCCTCGGCTGGTATTTTGCCGCTGCGCATATGCGGCTGACCCGCTCGTCGATGCTCGAGGTGCTGGGCTCGGAATACGTGAAGCTCGCCCGCCTCAAGGGGCTGCCCGAAGCTTTGGTCATCGCCAAACACGCGTTCAAGAATGCGCTGATTCCGGTGCTGACGCTGGCCGGGGTCAATCTCGTCATCATGGTCAACGTCGCGGTGGTGGTCGAGACCGTGTTCGCCTGGCCGGGGATAGGGCGACTCCTTTACGAGGGGATCAGCTTTCGCGACTTCCCGGTGGTTCAGGGCGTCGTCATTCTCGGCGGCGCAATGATCGTAATGGTGAATTTCATGGTGGATATTCTCTACGCAGTCATCGACCCGCGCATTCGATTGGAGAAGTGACGGACATGAGCGTCCCCGCACAAACCATCGATCTTCCGCTAGCAACTCCGGCCCACTCGACGCCGCGGCACTGGTTCCGCGCCGATTTCCCGATCATTCCGGCGCTGATCCTGCTGTCCATCGCCCTGGTTGCTTTGTTCGCCAATTTCCTGGCGCCGCATAATCCGGAGCTTGGCAGCCTCACCGCCCGGTTCAAGCCGCCGTTCTGGCAGGCCGGCGGCTCCACGAAATACCTGCTCGGCACCGACCAGCTCGGTCGCGACGTGCTGTCGCGGCTGATCTTCGGGGCACGAATTTCGATGGTGGTCGGCTTCTTCGCCGTGATGGTGGCGGGTGTTGTCGGAACGCTGCTCGGCATCCTCTCCGGCTATCTCGGCGGCTGGGTGGATCAAATCATCATGCGCCTCACCGACACCTGGCTGGCGCTGCCGGCGCTGACCTTCGCGATCTTCCTCGCCGCGATCGTCGGTCCGAGCATGTGGAATATCGTGATCATCCTCGGGATCACTTATTGGACCCGCTATGCGCGGGTCATCCGCGGCGAGGTGCTGTCGTTGGGGGAGCGCGAGTTCGTCGGGCTGGCGATTGTCGCCGGCTGCTGGAAATGGAGGATCATGCGGCGGCACATCCTGCCCAACGTAATCAACTCGGCGATCGTGCTCGGCACCCTGATGCTCGGTGTCGTCATCATTGCCGAGGCGACCTTGTCGTTCCTCGGGGTCGGCGTGCCGCCGCCGCAGCCGGCCTGGGGGCTGATGCTTTCCGACGGCAAGCAGGGCCTGATGGTAGGCTACTGGTGGCTGACGGTGTTCCCCGGCATCTGCATCATGCTCATGGTGCTCTCGGCCAACATTCTCGGCGACTGGCTGCGCGTGAAGCTGGATCCGCAGTTGCGGCAGCTGTGACATGCCGTTTGGGACAAATGTCGTGAACCGGGAAGCACGGCCGGCAAAATCCGGCCCCCTGCTCGAGTTGCAGAAGCTGTCGACCCATTACGTATCGTCGCGGGGCACCCGGGTGGTCCGCGCCGTCGACGACGTGAGCTTGCGGGTCAATGCCGGCGAGACCCTCGGCATCGTCGGCGAGTCCGGCTCGGGCAAGAGCACCTTGGCGCTCAGCATTCTGCGCATCCTGCCGCCGGCGGCGCGCAACGTAAGCGGCCGGATCATGTTCGAGGGCGAGGATCTGCTCGAAAAATCCGATGCCGAGATGCGGCATGTGCGCGGCAAGCGCATCGCCATGATCCTGCAGGACCCGATGGCGTCGCTGAACCCGCTGTTCACCATCGGCAACCAGGTCGCCGAGCCGATCCAGGTGCATGAGGGCGTAAAGCGCGTCACTGCCTGGGAACGCGCGCGCAACCTGCTGAAAGCGGTAAAAATTCCGTCGCCGGAGACGCGGGTGACGCAATATCCGCATGAGATGTCGGGCGGCATGCGCCAGCGCATCGTCGGCGCCATCGGCATCTCGTGCGAGCCGCGCCTGCTGATCGCCGACGAGCCGACCACCAGCCTCGATCTGACGATCCAGGCCCAGTACCTCAGCCTGCTCCGCGATCTCCAGCGCCAGTACAACCTCGCGCTCATCTTCATCACCCACAATCTGGGCATCGTCGCCAAGATGTGTGACCAGCTGGCGGTGATGTATGCCGGGCGCGTCGTCGAGTCGGGGCCGGTGTCGCAGGTGTTCAACCACCCTGCGCACCCCTATACCGAGGCGCTGCTCAGCTCGATCCCGCGGATGAGCGATGTCGACCAGCGGCTGACGGCGATCGAGGGCCAGCCGCCCGATCTGTCGCGCCTGTCGGCGGGCTGCTCGTTTGCCGACCGTTGTCCCAAAGCATTCGACCGCTGCCGTGTCGAGGCGCCGCCGGAGACCTCGCCGGGCGCCGGCAGAACGGCTCGCTGCTGGCTGGCGCCGGCCACCGTGCAGCCAGCGGAGTTGGCCGCCGTCGGCGGAGAGGATTGATGGCCGTTCTCGAAGCCGTTGGGCTCAGCAAGCACTTTCGGGCCAAGCGCGGTCTCTTTAGCGCCGATCGCGGCGTCGTGCGCGCGGTCGATGACATCTCGTTCACGATCGAAAGGGGCCAGACGCTCGGGGTCGTCGGCGAGTCGGGCTGCGGCAAGACGACGACGGCCAAGCTGGTACTCGGCCTCGAAGAACCGACCAGCGGCCAGATCCGCTTCGACGGCAAGAACCTGCTGGAGCTCGATGCGGTTGGGCGGCGAAGCTACCGCAAGTCGGTGCAGGCGGTGTTCCAGGACCCGTTCGCTTCGCTCAACCCGCGCATGCGGGTCAGCGGGATCATCGCCGAGCCGTTGACCACTAACGAAGACCTGTCGCCTGAGGATGTTCGCAAGCGGGTGGCGACGCTGCTCGACCTTGTGGGTTTGCCGGACCGTGCGGCCGATCTGTTCCCGCACGAATTTTCCGGCGGACAGCGCCAGCGCATCGCCATCGCCCGCGCCTTGTCGCTGTCGCCGCGGGTCATCGTGCTCGACGAGCCGGTCTCGGCGCTCGACGTGTCGATCCGGGCGCAAATCCTCAACCTGCTGCGCGATCTGCAGGCCGAGCTCGGCCTCTCCTACCTGTTCATCGCGCATGATCTGGCCGCGGTGGCGCATATGAGCCACCAGATCATCGTCATGTATCTTGGCAAGATCGTCGAAAGCGGCGACGCGCGGACCCTCGCTCGCGCGCCGAAGCATCCTTACACCGAGGCGCTGTTCTCGGCGGCGCTGCCCAGCCACCCCGACGAGCGTCACGAGGACATCATCCTCACCGGCGAGGTGCCGAGCCCGCTCAACCCGCCGTCGGGCTGCCGTTTCCACCCACGCTGCATCCATGCGATGGAGCGCTGCGCCAAGGTCGAGCCGCAGCTCGCCGCCGTCGAAGGACGGCAGGTCGCCTGCCATCTGTTCGACGGTGCGGCGGTCGCGTCGGCGGCCTAAGGGGGGTGGCCTCTAGGGGCGGCCAGGGCTTTTATCCCCAACACGCGAGTGGCGTTGCGCCGACCTGGCGGTGGTCCATGGTCTTGCGATAGCCTGGCTCGCCGCTTCCGGTGCGATGGCTGGACCGATTTCGACCGCCGGTTGCTACCGGTGGAGGCGCGGGGTTGGCCCACCGGCCGGCTGATCCGGAGACGCAGCGCAGGGCGGCTATGCAAACTCCGGTCTTGTCGGCATGGTTGGCATTACGGCGATTGATGCAAATTCGACGCGGGGGATGCGATGACTTTGGCTAGGTCCGTGAGACGGCTTGCGCTGGCGCTGCTCGCCGTAATCCTGGGAGCGCCGCTGGCGATGGGGCAGACGGCGCCGGCGCCTTCGGGGCCGCCGATCACGATCGGCTTCTCGATGGCGCTGACCGGATCGCTCGCGGTCAACGGCAAGTCGGGCCTTCTCGCGATGCAGATCTGGGCCGAGGACGTCAACGCCAAGGGCGGGCTGCTCGGCCGGCCGGTCAAGCTCGTCTTCTATGACGACCAGACCAACCCGTCGCTGGTGCCGGGCATCTATACCAAGCTGCTCGACGTCGACAAGGTCGACCTTGTCGTCTCGGGTTACGGCACCAATATCGCGGCGCCGGCGATGCCGGTCATCATCCAGCACAACATGACCTTCATCGGCCTGTTCGCGCTCGACATCAACGAGGAGTTCAAATATCCCCGATACTTCTCGATGCTGCCGGTCGGACCGGAGCCGCGCCCGGCGATCTCCGAAGGGTTCTTCGAGATCGTCAAGGCCAACAAGGAAAAGCTCGGCCTCAAGACGATGGCACTGGCGGTCGGCGATGGCGAGGCCACGCGCAATGGCGCCGACGGCGCCCGGCAGAATGCGAAAAAGGCCGGGCTCCAACTCGTCTACGACAAGACCTATCCGCTGACCACCACCGACTTTACCCCGATCGTGCGGGCGATCCAGGCGACCAACGCCGATATCGTCTATCTGTCTTCGTATCCCAACGACAGCGTCGGCTTCATCCGCAGCGTCCATGAGCTCGGGCTCAACACCAAGATCTTCGGCGGTAGCCCGACCGGGCCGCAAAGCACTTCGATCAAGACGTCGCTCGGGCCGATGCTCAACGGCATCATCACCTTCGACTGGTGGCTGCCGGCGCCGTCGCTGCAATTTCCCGGCGTTATGGACTTCCTGAAGAAATACCAGGAGCGTGCGCCGAAGGAGGGGGTGGATCCGCTCGGCTACTACCTCGGCCCGTGGGCTTATGCCGACCTCCAGGTGCTGGGCGAGGCGGTCGAGCAGACCAAGGGGCTCGACCAGGAAAAGCTCGCCGACTACATCCGCACCCATACCTTCAAGACCGTGGTCGGCGATGTGACCTTCGGCAACAAGGGCGAATGGGCGAAGTCGCGCATCCTGACGGTGCAGTTCCAGAACATCAGCGGCACCTCGGTCGACGATTTCCGCGACGGCAGAGGCGAGACGGTGTTGTGGCCGGACCAGTACAAGAACGGCGACGCGATCCTGCCGTACTCGCAGATCAAGCACTGATCCGAAGCCGTCCGGCGGCCGCTTCTTCATCGTCTGGGCCGGCTTTATCCCGGCTGTCGGGATCCCCGGGACAACCCGGGGATGCCGAACGGAGGATGCCCGAACCGGATTTGAGATGCGGCCGCTTCCGGCTACCGCCCGACATAGCGGCGTTCGCCGCTGCTCGGCTGATAGTATACGGTCACTTCCTCGCCGCTTTCGGGGTCGGCAAAGCGCTCGCCGGTGGCGATCCACCCGGGGCCGGGGGGACGCGGCGCCGTCGGCTTGTAGCGGCCGCGCTCGAACAGGATGCCGCCGACCAACATCGCGCCGATAACGGCGAGCCACAGGGCAAGCGGAACCGGCGCTCCGGCGAGTGCGGCGACCAGCGCTGCAGCCAGCGCGAAGCCGCCGACCACAAGCAGCGCGGAACGCAGCATCGTTGCGGCTCAGCGCTGCGCCGGCTCGATAACCGCAGCGGTGCCGTAGGCGACGATCTCGCTCATCGTCTGGCCGATCTCCGCGGAGTCGAAGCGCATCATGAGTACCGCGTTCGCGCCCATCATCGCCGCGTTCTGCACCAGCCGGTCGATGGCGCTGCGCCGCGCGTCCTCGAGCAGCTGGGTGTATTCGTGAATCTCGCCGCCGACGATCGAGCGCAGCCCGGCCATGATGTTGCCGCCGAGGCCGCGGCTGCGGACGACCACGCCAAAGCACTGCCCCTTGAGCTCGACAACCCGGTGGCCGGGTACGTTTTCGGTGGTGACGACGAGCATGGTCCGGTTCCGCCGCAAAGTTGAACGCGGCCGATCATGTGGGAACGCGAAAAGTTATTCCAATGGCGGGTGCTGTCCCGCCGTCGGTTGTTTAGGCGGCGGGACTCTCCGCCAGTGGCATTGCGCTGTCGTGCGACCGTCGGCATTGCTTGCGGCGATCGGGCGTGCCGGGGCATGCTCAATCAAGCTGAATGCGAGGGGAGCCTGGGATGGCCGCGATTGGGGAGATGCTGTCGTGAACGGTGCGGAAAGCCTGGTGCGTACGCTGGTCGGCGGTGGGGTCAATGTGTGCTTCGCCAATCCCGGCACGTCGGAGATGCATTTCGTCGCGGCGCTCGACCGGGTCGACGGGATGCGCTGCGTGCTCGGCCTGTTCGAGGGGGTGGTCACCGGGGCGGCTGACGGCTACTACCGGATGAGCGATGGACCGGCAGCGACCTTGCTGCATCTCGGGCCCGGCTATGCCAATGGCGCCGCCAATATCCACAACGCCAACAAGGCGGCGTCGGGGATGATCAACATCGTCGGCGACCATGCGACTTATCACCGTCAATACGATGCGCCGCTCACCTCGGACATCGAGACGTTGGTGAAACCCAATTCGCACTGGGTCAAGACCTCGCCCAACGCCACGTCGATCGCCGCGGACGGCGCCGCCGCGATCGCAGCGGCGCGCACCCCGCCGGGGCAGATCGCGACCCTGATCCTGCCCGCCGACACCGCCTGGAACGAAGGCGCCGGGCCGGTGCCGGTGCCGCCGGCGGCGAAACCATCGGCCGTCGGGCAAGGTCCGGTCGAGGAGGCGGCAAAGGTGCTGCGGTCGGGCGAACCGACGCTGCTGCTGCTTACCGGGCGGGCGCTGCGCGAGGACGGACTCGCGCTGGCCGGGAAGATCTGTGCCAAGACCGGGGCCCGGCTGATGGCGCAGGGCTCGAACGCGCGCACCCAGCGCGGGCGCGGGCGAGTGGCGCTCGAACGCGTCCCGTATGTCGTCGACCAGGCGCTAAAGGTGCTGGAGGGGCTCAAGCACATCATCCTGGTCGGATCGCGGATGCCGGTGGCGTTCTTCGCCTATCCCGACAAGCCGAGCCTGTTGCACCCGGCCGACTGCCAGGGCCATGTGCTGTGCGAGCTCGGCGAGGAACCGATCGGCGCGCTGGAGGCGCTGGCCGAGGCGGTCGGCGCGCGGGCAACGCCGGCGCCGGTGGTCAACGAAGCGCGGGCCGAGCTGGCGACGGGGAAAATCGAGCCGATGGCGCTCGGCCGTTCGCTCGGTGCGCTGCTTCCGGAGAACGCGATCGTCGTCGATGAGGCGGTGACCACCGGGCGAGGCTTCTTTGCGCCGACCCGCGCGGCCAATCCGCATGACTGGCTGTCGAACATGGGCGGCTCGATCGGCCTGGGCCTGCCGCTGGCGACCGGCGCCGCGGTCGCCTGCCCCGATCGTAAAGTGGTCTGTCTCGAAGGCGACGGCAGCGGCATGTACACGCTGCAGGCCTTGTGGACGCAAGCACGCGAGGGGCTCGACGTTACGACGCTGCTGTTCTCCAACCGCACCTACGCGATCCTCAAGGGTGAGCTCGCCAATGTTGGCGCCGGCAATCCCGGGCGAAAGGCGCTCGACATGCTCGATCTCGGCCGGCCGGACCTCGACTGGGTCGGGCTCGCTCGGGCCATGGGGGTGCCCGGCGCCAAGGTGACGACGATGGAGGAATTCAACCGCCGCCTCGGCGAAGGGCTGGCGACACCCGGACCGTATCTCGTCGAGGTCGAGCTTTAGGCGCGGGTGTGCGACGCATTGACGAAATTCGTTCCCCAACGCTGTTGCTCTTCCGATCGGCCGAGGCGCTGCGAATCGCTGTGCCCGAAAAGCCTGCCGCGGCGCGAGGACACGCGCGGAAGGCAAGGGAAAGACAAGCTTTTTAGGCGAGCCTGCAAACCCTGATGTATCGAGATGGTGGCGGACCGCCCACGGGAGATCGGCAGACCGAATGGACGATGGCGTTCCCCTTCTGACTCTGGTGCCGGAACACGGGTCGCCGAGGCCGCCGGAGCCCGTCGCCCGGCACGCGCCGGTCGGCTCGCGCATCCTCTCGCGCATCCTTATCGAGGATGTCTATCCGGAGCTCGACGGCGGCCGGTACCCCGTCAAGCGCATTGTCGGCGAAGTGCTCGAGGTCTGGGTCGATCTCTTGCGCGACGGCCACGACGAGATCGCAGCGGTGCTCAAATATGCCGCCGATGGCGAGGCGTGGCGCGAAACCCGGTTTCGTCATCACGACAACGACCGCTGGGTCGCTCGCGTCCCGCTCGATCGCATCGGACGCTGGCGCTACACGATCGAGGCGTGGCACGACCGTTTCGAAACCTGGCGCCGCGACGTCGCGGCAAAGCTCGAGGCCGGGCAGAGCGTCGCGCTGGAGCTGATCGAGGGCAGGGCGCTGATCGAGGCGGCGATCATCGTTGCCGCGCCCGCCGACGCGGCGCTGCTGCAGCCATTGCTGACCAACATTACCGCGGCGGAGCCGGCGCGGCGGGCCCGGATGATGCTGTCCAACCGGTTGCGCGCGGTGATGGCGCGTTCGGGCGAGCGGGGCGACATCAGCCGCTATCCGCGTGCGCTGGAGGTCGTTGTCGACCGACCGGAGGCGCGGTTTTCCGCCTGGTACGAAATGTTTGCCCGCAGCCAGGGCCGGGTGCCCGGCAAAAGCGCGACTTTCCGCGACTGCATCGCGCGCCTGCCCGAAATTGCTGCGATGGGGTTCGATGTCGTCTATCTGCCGCCGATCCACCCGATCGGCCGGGTCAACCGCAAGGGCGCCGACAACAGCACCACCGCCAAGCCCGGCGAGCCTGGCAGCCCCTATGCGATCGGCGCGATGGAGGGCGGGCACCGCGCCGTCCATCCCGAACTCGGTACGCTCGACGATTTCAGCCGCTTTGTCGCTGCCGCAGCGGGGCACGGGCTCGAGGTGGCGCTCGATTTTGCGATCCAGTGCGCCCCCGACCACCCCTGGGTGCGAGAGCACCCGAATTGGTTCCGCTTCCGCCCGGACGGCAGCATCCGCCATGCCGAGAACCCGCCAAAAAAATACGAGGACATCGTCAACGTCGATTTCGAGTGCGCCGACCGTGTCGCGTTGTGGAACGAGCTGCGCGATACCGTGTTGTTCTGGATCGGACAGGGGGTACGAATCTTCCGCGTCGACAATCCGCACACGAAACCGCTGCCGTTCTGGGAATGGCTGATCGGCGAAGTCAAAACGCGGTGCCCCGAGGCGGTGTTCCTGTCGGAGGCGTTTACGCGGCCGAAGATGATGCGCTCCCTGGCCAAGGCTGGCTTCAGCCAGTCCTACACGTATTTCACCTGGCGCAACACCAAGGCCGAATTGACCGACTACCTGACCGAGCTCAGCCAAGGATGGGGCAAGGAATATTTCCGGCCCAATTTCTTTGCCAATACGCCCGACATCCTGCCGTTCTATTTGCAGCAAAGCGGGCGGGCGGGATTTCGCATCCGGCTGGTGCTGGCCGGAACCCTGTCGCCGGCCTACGGCATCTATAACGGCTTCGAACTATGCGAGAACGTGGCCGTGCCCGGGCGCGAAGAATACCTGCACTCGGAGAAATACGAATACAAGGTGTGGGATTGGGATCGTCCCGGCCACATCAAGGACGACATTACGATCCTCAACCGTTTCCGCCGCGACAACCCTGCGCTGGCGGAGTTGAGCAACCTGCGCTTTCTGGTCTGCGCCGACCCGAACATCCTTGCCTATATGAAAGCCAGTGCCGACGGCGCCAACACCGTCATTGTCGTGGTCAACCTCGATCCGCATTGCAGCCATCGCGGCACGGTGATGCTGCCGTTTGCCGATGCCGACTTCGAGGAGGCGTTCAGCGGGCGCACCCTGAAGGCGCGCGGCCGCGCCTTGCGCGTGACCCTCGATCCGGCGCGGCAACCCGCGTTGTTGTTGCGGCTTAAGCATGTCGCAGCGCGTTAACCCGCAGATCGAAGCGATCGTCGCCGGGCACCACGGCGATCCGTTTGCCTTTCTCGGCATGCACGAGGCAGGGGGCGGCCTCGTGGTGCGGGCGGTCCTCCCCGGCGCGGAGGCGATGGCGGTGGTCGACGCGGCCTCGGGCGCGGTTGCCGGGGTCGGCGAGCGGCAGCATCCGCTGGGGTTTTTTGTTGCCCGACTTCCCGGCCGCGACGCGCCGTTCCGCTACCGGTTGCGGGCATCATGGAACGGCGAACAGGTCGAGTTCGCCGATGCGTATTCGTTTCCGCCGGTGCTCGGCGATCTCGATTTGCACCTCTTTGTCGAGGGCAGCCACCTCGACAGCTACCGCAAGCTCGGCGCTCATGCCATCACTCATGAAGGGTTCGAAGGCGTCGCCTTTGCCGTGTGGGCGCCGAATGCGCGACGCGTCAGCATTGTCGGCGCCTTTGACGGTTGGGACGGCCGTCGCCTGCCGATGCGCAAGCGGCACGCCGGCGGGTTTTGGGAGATTTTCGTGCCGGGCATCGGTCCCGGCGAGCTTTACAAATACGAGGTGCTCGGCGCCGACGGTTCGCTCGGGCTGAAAGCCGACCCCTATGCCGCGCAGGCGGAGCGGCCGCCGAGCACCGCCTCGAGGGTCGCCGTGCCGAGCCGCTATCCCTGGCAGGACGGCGGCTGGCTGGCCGGCCGCGGGCGGGCCAACGACCGCGAATCGCCGATTTCAATCTACGAGGTGCACCTGGGCTCGTGGCGCCGCAACCTCGCCGAAGGCGGACGCTATCTCAGCTACCGCGAGCTGGCAGAGCAGCTGGTGCCCTATGTCGCCGATCTCGGTTTCACCCACATCGAGGTGATGCCGATCGCCGAATACCCGTTCGACGGCTCATGGGGCTATCAGCCGGTATCGCTGTTCGCGCCGACCGCGCGCTACGGCACGCCGGACGATTTCCGCGCCTTTGTCGATGCCTGTCATCGCGCCGGACTGGGCATCTGGGTCGATTGGGTGCCGGGCCATTTCCCCAACGACCCGCATGGGCTGGCGCGGTTCGACGGCACGGCGCTGTACGAGCATGCCGACCCGCGCCAGGGCCTGCACCGCGACTGGGATACGCTCATCTACAATTACGGGCGTCGCGAGGTTGCCAATTTCCTGTTATCGAGCGCGCTGTGTTGGCTGCGCGAGTATCACATCGACGGAATCCGGGTCGATGCTGTCGCCTCGATGCTCTATCTCGATTACTCCCGGCAGCCGGGCGACTGGATCCCCAATGTGCATGGCGGCCGGGAGAACCTCGAAGCGATCGCTTTTCTGCGCCGGATGAATGAGGTGCTCTTCGGCGAGGGGACCGGCGCAACGACGACGGCCAAGGAATCGACCGCCTGGCCGATGGTGTCGCGGCCGACCTATATCGGCGGGTTGGGCTTTGGTTTCAAATGGAACATGGGGTGGATGCACGACACGCTCAGCTACATGTCGCGCGAGCCGGTTCATCGCAAATACCATCACAACGACCTGACCTTTGGGCTCCTCTACGCCTTCCACGAAAACTTCATCCTGCCGCTCAGTCACGACGAGGTCGTTTACGGCAAGGGCTCGCTGATCGGGAAGATGCCCGGCGACCGCTGGCAGCGCTTTGCCAATCTGCGCGTTTATTTCGCCTTCATGTGGACGCATCCCGGCAAGAAGCTGCTGTTCATGGGCGGCGAGTTCGCCCAGGAACGCGAGTGGAACCACGATATCGGCCTCGATTGGCAGCTTCTCGGCGATCCGGCTCATGCGGGCGTGCACCGGCTGGTGCGCGACCTCAACCGGCTCTATCGCGCTGCGCCGGCGCTGCATCGGCGCGACTGCGACCCGGAGGGCTTTGCCTGGATCGACGCCGCCAACGGTAACGAGAGCGTGCTGTCCTATCTGCGCCGCGCCGCCGATCCCGAAGATATCGCCGTCGTCGTCTGCAATTTCACCCCGGTGCCGCGAGAGGACTATCGCATCGGAGTGCCGCGGCCGGGCCATTATCGCGAGCGCATCAACACCGACGCCCTCGATTACGGCGGCAGCGGCATCGGCAATTTGGGTCTGGTCGAAGCCGAGCCGCAGCCGATGCACGGCCATCCCTGGTCGCTGCGCCTTCGGCTGCCGCCGCTGGCGGTGCTGATCCTCACCATCGAGCGCTGAGAGAAGCATCGTGGTCTCGCCGCGGGTCTGGCCCGGGACCTCTTATCCGCTGGGCGCGACCTGGGACGGGCGAGGGGTCAATTTCGCCATTTTTTCGGCTCACGCCGAAAAGGTGGAACTTTGCCTGTTCGACCGTTCGGGTCATCACGAGCAGGCGCGCATCGTGCTGCCCGAATATACCGACGAGGTCTGGCACGGCTATCTGCCCGAAGTCCGCCCCGACCAGCTATACGGGTACCGGGTTTACGGACCCTATGATCCCGCCAACGGCCACCGCTTCAATCATAACAAGCTGCTGCTCGACCCCTACGCCAAGGCGGTGCATGGGCAGCTGCACTGGAACGACGTCGTGTTCGGCTACCGGGTCGGCGGCCCGCGGGCCGATCTGGCTTTCGACCGCCGGGACAGCGCCCGGTACATGCCGAAATGCCGGGTGGTCGAGACCGCCTTTACCTGGCACGAAGACCGCCCGCCGCGCACCGCCTGGGAGGAATCGATCATCCTGGAGCTGCATGTGCGCGGCTTTACGATGATGCATCCTGAAGTCGACCCGGCGCAGCGGGGCAAATTTGCGGCGCTGGCGAACCCGGCGGTGATCGACTATCTGGTCGAGCTCGGGATCACTGCGGTCGAGCTGTTGCCGGTGCACGCTGCGGTGCCGGAGCGCCAGCTCGCGCCGCGGCGACTGACGAATTACTGGGGCTACAACTCGATCGCGTTTTTCGCCCCCGATCCGCGCTTTATCACGGCCGGTACGATCGCGGAGTTCAAGACCGTGGTGCAGCGTTTGCACGATGCCCGCATCGAGGTTTTTCTCGATGTGGTCTACAACCATACCGGGGAGGGCAACCATCTCGGCCCGACCCTCTCGTTCCGAGGAATCGACAACCTGTCCTACTACCGGCTGGAGGATGATCGCCGCTATTACCGGGATTTCACCGGCACTGGAAACACGCTCAACCTCGACCATCCGCGGGTGTTGCAGCTCGTGACCGACTCGCTGCGCTATTGGGCAAGCGACATGCATGTCGACGGGTTTCGCTTCGATCTGTGCCCGGCTTTGGCGCGGGAAGGCGGCGAATACGACCAGGGCAGCGCATTCTTCGACACGATCCGTCAGGATCCGGCCTTGGCCGGGGTCAAGCTGATCGCCGAGCCGTGGGATGTCGGGCCGGGCGGCTATCAGCTCGGCAATTTTCCGCCCGGCTGGGCCGAGTGGAACGGCCAATACCGCGACGCGGTGCGCAAGTTCTGGAAAGGCGATCGGGGCCTCGTCGCGGAGATGGCCTCGCGCGTTGCCGGCTCATCGGACATCTTCGGCTATCGCGGCCGGCGGCCGTGGGCGAGCATCAACTTCATCACCGCGCATGACGGATTCACGCTGCAGGACCTGGTCAGCTACAACGACAAGCACAACGAGGCCAACGGCGAGGACAACCGCGACGGGCACAACGCGAATTTCAGCTGGAATTACGGGGTGGAAGGGCCGACGCGCGACCCCAAGATCCTGGCTCTGCGCGACCGGCAGAAGCGCAATTTGATGGCGACGCTGCTGCTCTCGCTCGGTGTCCCGATGCTGGTCGCCGGCGACGAGTTCGGTCGCACCCAGCAGGGCAACAACAACGCCTATTGCCAAGACAACGAGACGTCCTGGCTGAACTGGCAGAATGTGCGGCCCGAAGATGATGCGCTGCGCCAGTTCGTCTGCGCGCTCGTCCGCTTGCGCCGACAGCACCGCGTCTTCTCGCGCCCGCGCTTCTTCCGCGGCGAGGTGCTGTCGGAAGACGGGCTGAAGGATATCACCTGGGTGACGCCGGCCGGTGAGGAGGCGACCGAGGAGGATTGGCGCAACCCGATCGCGATGTCGCTCGGCTATGTGCTCGGCGGCGCGGCCGGCGAGTTTTATACCACCGGCGGCCAACGCGACATCGACGCCAGCTTTCTGGTGATGATGAACGCGTATCACGGCGACCTCGATTTCCATTTTCCCCGCCTGCCCTCATCGCTCGCCTGGCAGGCGCTGGTCGACACCGCCGAGCCGAGCGGGCTCGTTACCGACGGCAAGCTCTATGTCGCCGGCCATACGTATCCGTTGCAAGGCCGGAGCTTTGCGCTGTTCATCAACCGCGCTGCACCGGACGGTAAACCGGCCGTGTCGGAGGCGGTTCGCCGGGATATGGAATGAGCCCCGACGCGTCGCTGCACGCGGTCGCAAAGCTGCTCGGCATCGAGCCCCGGCATGTCGATGCCCTCGGCGTCGTCCATGAACCGGCGGCCGAGACGCTAGAGCGGTTCATAGCCGCCTTCGGCCTGCCGCCGGAGCCCGACCGTGCCGCCGCGGCGATCGTCGAAGCGCGTCACGCCGCGCCGCTGGGGCTTGATCCGCTCGTCATCGTCGCTGCCGAAGCGCCTGCTCTGACCTTGCGCCTCCCGCCGGGGAGCGGCTTGGTCGAGTGGCATTGCGACTTCGAAGAGGGCGGTGCGGCGGCGGGCCGCAGCCGGCTCTCGGCGGTTTCCGATCGGCCGGGCGAGGCGCTGCTGACGCTGCCCGGAGCGCTGCCGCTCGGCTACCATCGGCTGGAGCTGAAAATCGGCGGGCTTTCGGTCGGCGTCGGGATTGCGGCGGCTCCGCCTGTCTGCCATCTGGCGCCGAGCCTGCAGCCGGGGGCGCGAAGTTGGGGGCTGACGGCGCAGCTTTACGGTCTGCGCAGCGAGCACAATTGGGGCATGGGCGATTTCACCGACCTAGCCACGCTGTGTCGCGGCGCCGGCGCCGCCGGGGCTGCTGCCGTCGGGATCAATCCGCTCCATGCGCTGTTCGCCGCGGAGCCGCGACACGCCAGCCCCTATTCCCCGTCGAGTCGTTCCATGCTCGACTATCTTTATATCGACGTGACCGCAGCCCCGGGCTTCTCCGACGATCCTGCGATCCGAGCCCTGGTGCCGGCGGCGGCGTTGGCTGCGGCGCGCGCAACCGAGCTTATCGATCATGGCGCCGTCGCCGCCCTGAAACGTCCGGTTCTGGAAGCGCTGTGGCGGCGGTTCCGCGACACCGATCTCGGGTCTGGCGGCGCGGCTAAATCTGCGTTCGGCGCCGCCTTTCGCCAGTTCCAGCAGGAAGGAGGACAGCCGCTCTTTACCTTCGCCGTGTTCGAGGCGCTGCACGAAAAGATCGATCGTGAGCAAGGCTATGCACCGTGGCGCAACTGGCCGGCAGCTTTGCGAGATCCGGGCTCGGACGCGGTGGCCGCCTTTGCCGAGGCGCATCGCGAGCGCGTCGAATTCTTCGAGTTCCTGCAATGGGAAGCCGATCGGCAACTGGGAAATGCGGCGACAGCGGGGCGGGAGGCGGGATTGTCGCTCGGCATTTATCGCGATCTCGCTGTCGGGGTGAACCCGGACGGCGCGATGGCGTGGGCCGATCAGGAGTTGGTGGTGCCGGGCATGGCGATCGGGGCGCCGCCCGATGCGTTGAGTCGGGCCGGGCAGGACTGGGGCCTTGCGCCGCTCAATCCGCTGGCGCTGCGGCGGCGCGGCTTTGCCCCGTTCGTCGCGGCGTTGCGGGCGAATATGCGCTATGCCGGGGTGCTGCGGATCGATCATGTCATGTCGCTGCAGCGGCTCTACTGGGTGCCGAGCGGCAGTTCGGCGACCGAGGGGGCTTATGTCGAGTATCCGTTTGCCGATTTGGTGCGCCTCGTCACGCTGGAAAGCCAGCGGCAACGCTGTGCGGTGATCGGCGAAGATCTCGGCACCGTGCCGATCGGGTTCCGCGAAACCGCGCATCAGGCGAATATGCTGTCCTATCGCATCGTTGCGTTCGAGCGGCGCGACGACGGCAATTTTGTCCCGCCCGCGGAATATGCACCTCTGGCGGCGGCCTCGGCCGCAACCCACGATTTGCCGACGCTGAAGGGGTTCTGGCTGGGCCGCGACATTCTCTGGCGCCAGCGCCTCGGCCTTTATCCCGACGCCGAGGCGGAAGCGGCGGACATCGCCGATCGTCACCGCAGCCGCTGGCAATTGCTGGAGGCGCTCGCCGCCGAAGGCTTGCTTGCCCCCGAGCGCTTCGAAGAATTCCTGCCGGCGCAGGGCGAGCCGGTTTACGACCCGGCGCTGGGCGATGCGATCACCATGTTTCTGGCCCGCTCCCGCGCGCGGCTGATGCTGGTGCAGATCGAGGACATCGCCGGCGAGGTCGAGCAGGCCAACCTCCCCGGCACCAGCGACGAGCACCCGAACTGGCGGCGGCGGCTGGCAACGCCGCTCGACGATATCCTCGCGGGGCCCGACATGCGGCGCGTCGCCGCGCTGGTCAGCGCCGAGCGTCGCCGCTCCGTCGCCGCGACGTAAAATCCGACGGGTCGTACTTGCGGGGTTCGCCGGCTTGCGGCCAACATGCGGATCACGCGGCGGTGGAACGGGGCAGCGCAGTGGACGAAGTGGAGGCGGTCGTCGTCGGCGCCGGGGTGATCGGCCTTGCCGTGGCACGGGCATTGGCGCTGTCGGGGAAAGAGGTCATCGTTCTCGAGAAAGCCTACACGATCGGTTTCGAGACCTCCTCGCGCAACAGCGAGGTCATCCACGGCGGGCTCTATTATCCGAAGGGCAGCCTGAAGGCGACGGCCTGCGTCGAAGGCCGCCAGCGGCTCTACGCGTACTGCCGCGACCACGGGGTGCCGCACAAGGCGCTCGGCAAGCTGATCGTCGCCACCAGCGAGGACGAGATCCCCGGGGTCGAGAAGATCGAGGCGGCAGCCAAGGCCAACGGGGTCGACAACCTCGAATGGCTGTCCGTCGCCGAGGCGGCACGGATGGAGCCCGAACTGCATTGCGTCGCCGCGCTGCTGTCGCCCTCGACCGGGATTGTCGACAGTCATGCCTTGATGCTCGCCTATCAGGGAGAGGCCGAGGACAACGGCGCGATGGTCGCGTTCCGCACGCCGCTGCTCGGCGGCAAGGTGCTGGCAGACGGGTTCGAGCTTGCGGTCGGCGGCGACGAGCCGGCGACGATCCGCTGCCGTTATCTGATCAACGCCGCCGGTCTGCACGCTCCGGCGCTGGCGCGCTCGGTCGAGGGCATCCCGCTCGACACCATCCCGCCGACCTATTTCTGTCGCGGCTGCTATTTCACCCTGACCGGCAAGACGCCGTTTACGCGGCTGATCTACCCGGTGCCGGTGCCGGGCGGGCTCGGCGTCCACATCACCCTCGACCTCGCCGGGCAGGCGCGGTTCGGTCCGGATGTCGAATGGATCGACGGCGTTGATTACAGCGTCGATCCGCGCCGCGGCGATCTGTTCTACGACGCGGTGCGACGATACTGGCCGGGGCTCCGGGACGGCGCGCTGCAGCCGGGCTATGCCGGCATTCGGCCGAAGATCAGCGGCCCGAACGAGCCCGCTGCGGATTTCGTCGTTCAGGGGCCAGCCGAGCACGGCGTCCCCGGCCTCGTCAATTGCTATGGGATCGAGTCGCCGGGGCTCACCGCGTCGCTGCCGCTGGCCGATGAGGTGGTCAGGAAGCTGGCGTCGTAGGCGACCGCGCAGGACTCAGCGGAAACCGGAGAGGAAGCGCCACAGCGCGACGGGCCAAACCAGCACGTCGGTGAAGTTGTCTAGGAACACGTCGATCTGGCGGCGCCAATGGAAATCGTCGGCAGTTGCCGGCGCTGGCGGGTGGGCAAAACAGGCGGCGCCGATCGCAAGATAGACAAGCGCAAGGATGACCGGCGTTTCCATCGTTCCCATATTCCGTGATCGGTGAGAAAGCGGGCGTAACCTACCAGTGACCGCTTAGAGAATCGTTGACGGTACGCGCGACCACTTGCCGCAACCAATCGTGGGAACTGTCGCAAAATCTGGTATCGACACGTATCGCAGGCGATACCCTCGGGCGAGGTGCTGGCATGCTGATCGGCGTTCCAAAAGAGGTGAAGACCCATGAATACCGGGTCGGGTTGGTGCCCGGCAGCGTGCGCGAGCTGGTGCATCACGGCCACAAGGTCGTGGTCGAGAGCGGCGCGGGGGCGGCAATCGGCTTTGACGATCGCGCCTATGAGGCGGCGGGCGCGGCGGTTCTCGCGCGTGCCGCGGATGTGTTTGCCGTCGCCGAGCTGATCGTCAAGGTCAAGGAGCCCCAGCCCGACGAGGTCCGCGCGCTGCGCGAGGACCAGCTCCTGTTTACCTATCTCCATCTCGCCGCCGACCCGGCGCAGGCCGAAGGGCTGATAAAGTCCGGGGCAATCGCGATCGCCTACGAGACGGTGACGGACAGCCGCGGCGGTTTGCCGCTGCTCGCGCCGATGAGCGAGGTCGCCGGGCGGATGGCGATCCAGGTGGGCGCCCATTGCCTCGAAAAGGAGCAGGGCGGCACCGGCATCCTGCTGGGCGGAGTGCCTGGGGTGCCCGCGGCAAAGGTGGTGATCCTCGGCGGCGGCGTCTCGGGCACCAATGCCGCGCGCATGGCGATGGGGGTGGAGGCCTATGTCACCGTCATCGACAAGTCGCTGCCGCGGCTCTACGAGCTGGACATGCAGTTCGGCGCCCAGCTCCACACGCTGTTCTCGACCGTCGAGAACATCGAGCGCGAGGTCGAGGCCGCCGATCTGGTGATCGGCGCCGTGCTGGTGCCGGGGGCGGCGGCGCCGAAACTCGTCAGCCGCGAGCTGGTGCGGGCGATGCGGCCGGGGTCGGTCATCGTGGACATCGCGATCGACCAGGGCGGCTGCTTCGAGAC
The DNA here is from genome assembly GCA_035632515.1 of Allostellaceae bacterium. Lineage (GTDB taxonomy): Bacteria > Pseudomonadota > Alphaproteobacteria > ATCC43930 > CGMCC-115725 > DATARH01. Next base: position 19,223 of record DASQGR010000280.1, read on the forward strand.
CAGTCGGCCGACGACGCATGCTGCGCCGACCTTTATCGAGGAAGGCGTGGTGCATTACTGCGTCACCAACATGCCGGGGGCGGTGGCGCGAACCTCGGCAGTGGCGCTCAACAATGCAACCTTACCGTTTGTCCAGGCAATCGCCGACAAGGGCTGGCGGCGGGCGCTGTCGGAGGACCCGCATCTGCGCAATGGGCTCAATATCTGCCGCGGTCGGGTGACGCATCCGGCGGTGGCGCGCGATCTCGGTCTCGCGCTGACCGCGCCCGAGCGCGCGGTAGCAGAATGATTCTGCAAGGCCTTGAGCCGGTCTTCCGGGGTTCCTATCTCACTCTAAGACAGGTTTAATAGGACCTATGGCGCCCCCGCCCATCCCCAGCCCGACGGCCCTCGACCCATACCTTCACCCTGCTTCGAGCGGGGGCATGATGTTTACGCGGGTCGATGCGGTGGCGGTGGCGGCGATAACCGACCTCTATCGTGAGGTGATGCCGTCCGGCGGCGCCATTCTCGACGTGATGTCGAGCTGGGTGTCGCACCTGCCGCCGGAGGTCCCCTATCGCCGGGTCGTTGGACTCGGCGGCGATATCGGCGCACTGGTGGAGAATCCGTTCCTCGACGAATGGCGAGTGCAGGACCTCAACCGCGACACGACGCTGCCGTTTGCCGCGGGCGAGTTCGACGGTGCGGCGATCTGTGGCGCGGTACAGCACCTGACCCGCCCGGCCGAAGTGATCCGCGAAATCAGCCGGGTGCTCAAGCCGGGCGCGCCGCTGGTCGTCACCTTCTCCAATCGCTGCTTGTGTACGACGGCGATCGGCTGTTGGCGGCTCTTCAACGATACCGAGCACCTGTCACTGGTCGCCCGGCATTTTGTCGAGGCCGGCAATTTTTTCGATGTGCGCTGCCTTGATCGCACCCCGCCGGGCGGCGGCGATCCGCTCTATGCGGTGATTGCGCGCAGTCTCGGCGTCGGCGCTCAGGAGTCGTAGGAAACCATCGCGGTCACCGGCACCGAAAGGCGGCTGCGTCCTTTCAGGAACGTCAGCTCGATGATGCAGGCGGCGCCGACGACGTCGCCGCCGCGTTGGGTGACGAGATTGATCGCCGCCGCGAAGGTGCCGCCGGTGGCAAGCAGGTCATCGACGACCAGGACGCGCTGCCCAGGGGCGATGGTGTCTTCCTGAACTTCGATCGTATCGGTGCCGTATTCGAGATCGTAGGTGTAGCCGACGGTCTTGCCGGGCAGCTTGCCGCGCTTGCGCACCATGGCAAAGCCGCTGCCGAGGACGTAGGCGAGCGGCGCCGCGACGAGAAAGCCGCGCGACTCGATCCCGATCAGGAGGTCCGGCTTGGTTGGACCCACTGCCGCGGCGAGGCGCTCGACCGTTGCTCGCCAGGCCTGCGGATGGGCCAGCAAGGTGGAGATGTCGTAGAACAAAATTCCCGGCTTCGGAAAATCGGGGATCGAGCGGATGTGGTCCTTAAGATTCATTTCGGTCGGTTCCCGGGCGAGCGCTTTAGATTGCGACATAGCGATTTTTCGCGTAGTTGGAAAGGGTTGCCTCGCCCCAACACCCCTGTGACATCACCGCCGAGAGATGATGGCGTCAGCTGCAACAATCCACGCCTCCGATGACCGAGGCGCGGTGATTTTGCGGGCGGAAGGCGCATGGCTCGTTTCCAGCGCGGCAAGCCTCGATCGGGAGCTGAACGCCCTCCAATTGCCGCAAGGCCGCGACGTGACGGTCGACCTTGAGGCGGTCGATCGCCTCGACAGCGCGGGGGCCTGGCTGCTGCTGCGCACCGAGCATGCGCTTGTTGCCCGCGGCAATACCGTCAAGTTGGCCAACATGCAGTCGCGCTTTATCCCGCTGCTGGAACAGGTGCGGGCGCGCGGCGTGGTCGAGCCGCTGCCGCATCCGATCCCGCCGCATCACACTCTGGCCGGCTTCGTCGAACGGATCGGCCAAATCACGCTGGTGCTGCTGGGTCGATTGTACGAAATCCTGGGGTTCACCGGCCTGGTCACCGTCACGATCGGCAATGTGATCCGCAACCCGCGCCGGCTG
>DASQGR010000281.1:0-2503 GCA_035632515.1 Allostellaceae bacterium
ATCGAAGAAGCCCGGGCGGCAATCGCCGACGGCAAGCCGCGGCTGCTCGATTTTGGCGTCAGCGATGAGCAGGCCTGGGAGGTCGGCCTCGCCTGCGGCGGCAAGATCGAGATTTTTGTCGAGCGCGTCGAATGAAGGCCCGCAACATCGAGGCGGTGATTGCCGCCAATGCCGAGGGACGCTCGGTCGCGCTCGCCACCGAATTGACGAGCGGCGCGCAGCTCTTTCTCGACGGCAATAGGATCGAGGGCGACCTCCAGCTCGACGAGGCGTCCGTCGCGGCCCTGCGCGAGGCTTTGCGTGCCGACCGGAATATTACGCTGGATACGGCGGCGGGGCGTGTATTCGTCCAGGTGTTCAGCCCGCCGCGGCGCTGCTTTGTCATCGGCGCGGTGCATATCGCTCAGCCGCTGGTGCCGATGCTGATGGCGGCCGACTACAAGCCGATCGTCATCGACCCGCGCGGGTCCTTTGCGACCGACGCGCGGTTTCCCGGGGTCGAGCTCAGCACCGAATGGCCGGACGAGGCGCTGGAGCGCCTGAAGCCGGACCGTCTTTCCGCCGTGGTAACCTTGTCTCACGATCCGAAGATCGACGATCCCGCGCTGATCGCGGCGCTGCGCTCCGAGTGCTTTTACATCGGCGCGCTCGGTTCGCGGCGCACCCATGCCAAGCGGTTGGAGCGGCTCGCCGAAATCGGTTTCGGGGAGAACGAGCTGTCACGCATCCACGCGCCGATCGGCCTCAACATCGGGGCGGTGTCACAGGCGGAGATCGCGGTCTCGATCCTCGGCGAGATGACCCAGGTCCTGCGCCGCGGCAACGCCTAGGAAACCCGGATGCAGTTTGGCGAGGTTCCGGTTGCCACGGCGGAGGGGACGATTCTCGTTCACAGCCTGCGCTTCGGCAAAACCGTGCTGAAAAAAGGTCGGGCGCTCTCGAGCGCGGATATCGCCGAGATCGCCGGCGCCGGGATCGACGAGATTACAGCCGTGCGCCTCGAGCCCGGCGACATTCGCGAGGACGCGGCGGCAAATCGTGTCGCTGCGGCCGCGGCTGGGCCCGGAATTGCCGTCGCTGCCGCCTTTACCGGCCGCGCCAACCTGTTTGCCGAGGCGAAAGGGCTGCTGGTTTTCGACCGCGACCGGCTCGACCGGTTCAACCTGATCGACGAGGCGGTGACGCTCGGCACCCTGCCGCCCTACGCCGTGGTCGAACCCAAGCAGATGGTGGCGACGGTCAAGATCATCCCGTTCGCGGTGCCCGAGGACGCGGTCGCACGCTGCGCCGCGATCGCCGCCGAAGAGGGCAAGCTGCTGAGTGTGGCGGCATTCCGCCCTCTGTCGGTCGGGATGATCCAGACACGACTGCCCGGTCTCAAGGAAACCATCCTCGACAAGACCCGCGAGGTGACCGCGGGCCGGCTCGACGCATTGGGCTGCACGCTCGCGTTCGAACGCCGCTGCAGCCATAAGAGCGCCGAACTGGCGCCGGAGATTGCCGCCGCGATCGGCAAGGACATCGACCTGCTGCTGATCCATGGCGCATCGGCGATCGTCGACCGGCGCGATGTGATCCCGGCCGCGATCGTTGCGGCAGGCGGCACCATCGACCATTTCGGCATGCCGGTCGATCCGGGGAACCTGCTGCTGCTCGGCCATGTCGGCGGCAAGCCGGTGCTGGGGCTGCCGGGCTGCGCCCGCTCGCCCAAGGTCAACGGTTTCGATTGGGTGCTGGAACGCCTCGTCGCCGGGCTTCCCGTCGGCAAGCGCGAGATCATGTCGATGGGGGCCGGCGGGCTGCTGGCCGAGATCCCGATCCGGGGGCTGAAGCGGGCCGAGGCCGGCACCCCGCCCGAAAAGCCGTCGCTGGATAGGCCATCCTCCGATAGGCCATCCGCCGTGACAAAGGCGCCGCCAGGGCCGCGCATCGCCGCGCTGCTGCTGGCCGCGGGCAAGTCGAGCCGCATGGGCTCGAACAAGATGCTGGAGCCGATCGACGGGCGGCCGATGATCGCCCGCACCGCTCAGCGGCTGTTGTCGTCACATGCCCGCCCGATCGTCGCGGTGCTCGGCAACATGGCCGCCGAGGTCGATGCAGCGCTCGGCAAATTGCCGGTCGAGCGGGTGCACAACCCCGATTTCGCCAATGGACTGTCGACCTCGCTGAAATGCGGGCTCGCCGCCCTGCCCGGCGACAGCGACGGCGTCGTTGTCTGCCTCGGCGACATGCCGCTGATTGCCGGGCGCGACCTCGACCGCCTCATTGCCGCGTTCAACCCGCTGGAGGGCCGCGCCATCGTCGTACCGACCCGACGCGGCCGGCGGGGCAACCCGGTGCTGTGGAGCCGCGAGTTCTTCCCCGAAATGGCGGCGCTTTCGGGTGACACGGGCGCGCGGCGGCTGATCGAAGAGCACGCCGACCGCGTCGCCGAGGTCGAGATGGACACCGACGGCGTGCTGATCGACATCGACACGCCGGAAGCGCTGGCCGAGCTGCGCGA
>DASQGR010000282.1:0-6573 GCA_035632515.1 Allostellaceae bacterium
GACATGTACCAGCTGCCGTTGCCCGACGCCTCGTTCGATGCGGTGGTCATCCACCAGGTGCTGCATTACGCCGACCGGCCGGCTGCGGCGATTGCCGAGGCGGCGCGGGTGCTGCGCCCGGGCGGGGTGTTGGTGGTTGTCGATTTCACCCCGCATCTGCTCGAGTTCCTGCGCGTCGAGCACGCCCATCACCGGCTCGGCTTTGCCGACCAGGAAGTCGCCGAGTGGTGCCGCGCAGCCGGGCTTGAGCCGGCCGCCCCGCAGCATCTGCGCGGCGATCCGCTGACCGTCGCGATCTGGACGGCCTATCGCGGCCTGCCGGCCGTGCTCGATGGCCGCGCCACCGCCGGCGCGCCGGCCCCCGCATCTCCCGAACAGGTTCTGCAGCCATGAGCGACTTCAAGTCCGTGGGGCGCGGTCTTCTCGCGGCCGATCCGGCCGGCGATTTCGACGCCGGGCCGCCGCGCATCTCGTTCGAGTTCTTCCCGCCGAAGACGCCCGAGATGGAGGAGCGGCTGTGGGCGGCGGTCAAGCGGCTGGAGCCGCTCGGCCCGCGCTTCGTCTCGGTCACCTACGGCGCCGGCGGCTCGACGCGCGAGCGCACCCACGCCACGGTCCGCCGCATCCGCCAGGAAACGGCGCTGGAGCCGGCGGCGCACCTGACCTGCGTCGCCGCGACCAAGGACGAGATCGACGCGGTGGCGCACGCCTACTGGGAGGCCGGGGTCCGCCATATTGTCGCGCTGCGCGGCGATCCGCCCAATGGACCAATAGGGGGCGGCATGACCAGCGGCGAGCGCTATCGGCCGCATCCGGGCGGCTACGCCTTCGCCGCCGATCTGGTCGCCGGGCTCAAGCGGGTCGCCGATTTCGAGATCAGCGTCGCCGCCTATCCCGAGACCCATCCCGAGGCGCTCAGCGACAACCACGACCTCGACAATCTGAAACAAAAGCTCGACGCCGGCGCGAATCGGGCGATCACCCAGTTCTTCTTCGATGTCGACGTGTTCCTGCGTTTCCGCGACCGCGCCGCGGCGGCGGGGATTAGCGTCCCGATCGTGCCGGGCATCCTGCCGGTCACCAATTTCGCCCAACTGAAGCGCATGAGCGCCACCTGCGGCGCTTCGATCCCGGGCTGGATGGCGGCGCATTTCGACGGGCTCGACGACGATCCCGACACGCGGCGGCTGGTCGCGACCTCGTTGGCGGCCGAGCAATGCCGCCGGCTCCAGGCGAGCGGGGTCAACGAGTTTCATTTTTACACGCTCAACCGCGCCGACCTGATCGTTGCGATCTGCCACCTGCTCGGCGTGCGGGTGCCGAAGGCGGTGGCAGCGTGAAAGGATTGGATCGGACGGTGCTCGGTTCTAAGCAGCCCCTCATTCTCCCATCGCTCAGCGATGGGTCCCTCCCGCTTCCCGCTCTTGCGGGGCGAGGGGGCTGTCACCGCCGCGCTCCCTCGCCCCGTTTACCGGGAGCGGGTTGGGGTGAGGGGTGCGGCGCGCTTGATTGCATGATTGGTGCGTAATGGCTCACATTCTCGATTATCTGGCCGCCCGGGTGCTGCTGTGCGATGGGGCGATGGGCACCGAGACGCAGGCGCGCAACCTCGACATCGTCCACGATTTCCACAATCACGAGAACTGCACCGAGATCCTGACCGAGAGCCGGCCCGACCTGGTGCGCGAGATCCATCGCAGCTACCTCGCCGCCGGTTGCGACGCGATCCAGAGCAACAGCTTTGGCGGCTCGCCGATCACGCTCAACGAGTTCGGCATCGCCGACAAGGCGTTTGCGCTCAACAAGCTCTCGGCTGAGCTGGCGCGCGAGACCATTGCCGAATTCGCCCATGACGGCCGCACCCGTTTCGTGCTCGGCTCGCTGGGGCCGGGGACGCGGCTGCCGACCCTGGGCCATGTCGCCTACCAGCCGCTCGAAGACGCGCTGAGCGTGCAATGCGACGGCCTCATCGCCGGCGGGGTCGATGCGATCCTGATCGAGACCTGCCAGGACCCGCTGCAGATCAAGGCCGCGGTCAACGGCGCCAAGCGGGCGCGCGCGGCGGCGGGCAAGGACATCCCGATCTTCGTCCAGGTGACGGTCGAGACCACCGGCACCCTGCTGGTCGGCGCCGACATCGCCGCGGCGGCGACGATCATCGATGCGCTCGGCGTCGACAGCATCGGGCTCAACTGCGCCACCGGCCCGCGCGAGATGGCCGAGCACGTCAAATGGCTCGGCGAGAACTGGCCGCGGCTGATCTCGGTGCAGCCTAATGCCGGCCTGCCCGAGCTGGTCGCCGGCCAGACCAAGTACCCGCTGTCGCCGCAGGAATTGGCGCAGTGGCTCGAGCGCTTTGTGCTCGAGGACGGAGCCAACATGATCGGTGGCTGCTGCGGCACCGAGCCCCGCCATATCGCCGCTCTCGACCAGATGCTGCGCCGCATCGGCCGGGCCAATGGAGATGGGCGTCCGCGGCCCGTGCCGAAAGCGCGCCGGCCGGCGTGGGTGCCGTCGGTGGCCTCCCTCTACGGCCAGATCAGCCTGCGCCAGGAAAACGCCTACCTGTCGATCGGCGAGCGCTGCAACGCCAACGGCTCGCGCGCCTTCCGCCGCCTGCAGGAGGCGGGCGACTGGGACGGCTGCGTCGAGATGGGGCGCGAACAGGTCAAGGAAGGCTCGCACACGCTCGACCTGTGCACCGCCTTTGTCGGGCGCGACGAGGTCGCCGACATGACCGAGATGGTCACCCGCATGCGCGGGGCCGTCAATGCGCCGCTGGTTATCGATTCGACCGAATACCCGGTGCTCGAAGCGGCGATGCAGCTCTACGGCGGCAAGCCGATCATCAACTCGATCAATTTCGAGGACGGCGAGGAGGCCGCCGACAAACGGCTGAAGCTGGCGCGCCGGTTCGGCGCCGCCGTGATCGCGCTGACGATCGACGAAAGCGGCATGGCCAAGGAGGTCGATCACAAGGTCGCGCTCGCGCGGCGGCTTTACGATTTTGCCTGCGTCAAGCACGGCCTGCCGCCCTCGGACCTGCTGTTCGACCCGCTGACCTTTACGATCTGCACGGGCAACGAGGACGACCGCAAGCTCGGCCTCAACACTCTCGACGCGATCGAGCGCATCGCCAAAGAGCTGCCCGAGTGCCAGATCATCCTCGGCCTCTCGAACATCTCCTTTGGCCTCAACCCGCCGGCGCGGCAGGTGTTGAACTCGGTGTTCCTCGACCATGCGCTGCGCCGCGGCATGACCGGGGCGATCGTGCATTTCTCGCGCATCCTGCCGCTGCACCGCATTCCGCCGGAGGAGCTGCAGGTGGCCGAGGACCTGATCTTCGACCGCCGCCGCCCAAGTGGAGATGGGGGCTACGACCCGTTGCAGGCGTTCCTCGCGCTGTTCGAGGACCGCACGATTGAAAAGGCCGAGAAAAAGGGCCGGCCGGAAATCATCGAAGAGCGCCTCCCCTACCGCATCGTCGAGGGCGACCGGCTCGACCTCGAAGCCGATCTCGACCTGGCGATGCAAAGCTATTCGCCGCTCGACATCATCAATGAGCATCTGCTCGGCGGGATGAAGACGGTCGGCGAGCTGTTCGGCGCCGGCAAGATGCAGCTGCCCTTCGTTTTGCAGTCAGCCGAGACGATGAAGACCGCGGTCAAGTACCTCGAACCGCACATGGAGCGGGTCGAGGGCCAGGAAAAGGGCACCGTCGTCCTCGCCACGGTGCGCGGCGATGTCCACGACATCGGCAAAAACCTGGTCGACATCATCCTCACCAATAACGGCTACCGGGTGGTCAATCTCGGCATCAAGCAGCCGATCGGCGCGATCCTCGAAGCCGCCAAGCGACACAACGCCCACGCCATCGGCATGTCGGGCCTCCTGGTCAAATCGACCGTGGTGATGCGCGAGAACCTCGAAGAGATGAGCCGGGCGGGGCTGGAAATCCCGGTGATGCTCGGCGGCGCGGCGCTGACCCGGCGCTATGTCGAGGACGATTGCGTCAAGGCCTACGATTCCGGCCGGGTCGCCTATGCCCGCGACGCGTTCGACGGGCTGGCGCTGATGGACCGCGTCGTCGGCAACGATTTCGACGGCTACCTCGCCGAGGTGCAGAAGAAGAACGCCGGGCGGCCGAAAAACGAATCGCGCAAGCTGGGCCGCGCCGCCGATGCGCGGGCCGAGCGGCCGATCGATCTCGAGGAGGTCCGCCTGCGCCGGGCCGAGCTCAATCGCGGCGTCGAGGTGCCGGCGCCGCCGTTCTGGGGCGCGCAGGTGCTTGAGCGGGTGCCGGTGAAGAGCGTCGCGCCCTATCTCAACGAGCGCATGCTCTACCAGTTCCAGTGGGGCTACCGGAAGGAGGGCCGCTCGCTCGCCGAATACCGGGAATGGGCGCGGGGCGAACTGCGCCCGGTGCTGGCGCGAATCCTAGAGATGGCGGGCCGCGAGCAGATCCTGCAGCCGCAGGCGTCTTACGGGTATTGGAAATGCGCTGCCGAGGGTAATGCGGTGATCCTGTTCGACGAGCCCGGGCGGCGCGAGGTGGCGCGCTTTGCCTTTCCGCGCCAGAACAAGGAAGGCGGTCTGTGCATCGCCGATTTCTTCCGCGACGTAAACGATACCGAGCGCGATGTGATCGGCTTGCAGGTCGTGACGATGGGTCGGCGCGCGTCGGAGACCGCACGCGAGTGGTTCGCCGCCGACCGCTATCAGGATTACCTGTATCTGCACGGGCTGTCGGTCGAGATGGCCGAGGCCTTTGCCGAATACGTCCACAAGCGCATCCGTGGCGAACTCGGCTTTGCCGCCGAGGAGGCGCGTGACCACGACGAAATGCTGGCTCAGGGCTATCGCGGCAGCCGCTATTCGTTCGGCTATCCGGCCTGTCCCAACCTCGCCGACCAGAAGCAGCTTTTGGCGCTGCTGCGCGCCGAGGAGATCGGCATCACCCTCAGCGAAGAAGACCAGCTCGACCCCGAGCAATCGACCTCGGCGATCGTCGTCCACCATCCGCAGGCGAAGTACTTTTCGGTGTGAGCTCGCCGTCATCGCAAGCGCGGCGAAGCGATCTCCATCCGTCTTGACCCTCCGCCGGCGGAGATTGCCGCGTCGCGCTGCCGCGCTCCTCGCAATGACGGCGTGGATAGAAGCGAGGCGTCGTTCCGGCGAAAGCCGGGACTCAACCGCCTCCCGTGGCTTTGAAAAATAGACCCTGGGCTTCGTCGAGGTGGGTGAGGTTGTTGCTCAACCTCACCCAGTTTGCTAAGCCGCGATCATGAAGACGCACCAGATCGCGGTTCTCGGCGGACCCGGGTTCATCGGCCGCTATGTCGTCAAGCACCTGGCCGAGCGCGGCGAGGTTCTCGCCGTCGGCAGCCGGCATGCGGCGGACGCCAAGTTTCTCAAGCTCAAGGGCGATGTCGGCCAGGTCGGCCTCGTCAACATCGCCATCGACGACGAGGTGCGGCTGCCGGCCTTCCTTGCCGGCAAGGATGCGCTGATCAATTGCGTCGGCATCCTGCACGAGCGCGGCGCGCAGAAATTCGACCTGCTGCACTATTCCGCACCGGCGCGGCTTGCGCGGCTGGCGCGCGAGGCGGGGATCGAACGGCTGATCCATATTTCGGCGATCGGCGCCGACCTGCGCTCGTCCTCGGCTTACGCCCGCAGCAAGGCCGCCGGGGAGCAGGCGGTGCGCGACGCCTTTCCGACGGCGACGATCCTGCGCCCGTCGATCGTGTTGGGGCCGGAGGACGATTTCTTCAACCGCTTTGCCTCGATGGCGATGCTGTCGCCGGTCCTGCCGCTGATCGGCGACGGCGAGACGCGGTTTCAGCCGGTCTATGTCGGCGATGTCGCCGAGGCGGTGGTGCGGGCTCTCGACGACCCCGCCGCGGCTGGCCGCACCTATGAGCTCGGCGGGCCGAAAATCTATACGTTCCGCGCGCTGATGGAGCTGATGCTGGCCGAGATCAGGCGCAAGCGCTGGTTTGTCAATCTGCCGTTCGCGGTCGCCACGGCGCAGGCCCGGGCGATGTCGATCTGTCCGAATCCGCCGCTCACTCCCGATCAGGTGGAGATGCTGCGGCGCGACAACGTCGTGTCGTCGGGGGCGCTGACGCTGGGCACGCTCGGGATCCAGCCGGTCGCGGTCGAGGCAATCCTGCCTTCCTATCTCGACCGCTTCCGCAAGGGCGGCTGGTACGACCGCCGCCGCACCGCGGCCTAACGGCGTTTGTCAGCCGGGCTTTTGTCGGCCAGGCGGCTTTCGCCGGCCCGGGGCTTCCGCTAAGGTCGCGCCCGCAGCAATAGCGGGACCGCAGAATGGCAACCGATCCGGAAAACACCCTCTATCTTGATGTGCCCGCCGGGCGTGTGGTGATCGAAATGCGCCCCGACCTGGCGCCCCAGCATTGCGCCCATATCAAGGCGCTGGTGCGCCGCGGCTTTTACGACGGCATTGTCTTTCACCGGGTGATCGACGGCTTCATGGCGCAGACCGGGGACCCGACCGGCACCGGCACCGGCGGCTCCGGCCATCGGCTCGATGCCGAGTTCTCGGCC
>DASQGR010000283.1:0-5893 GCA_035632515.1 Allostellaceae bacterium
GCCCCCCCCCCGGCCCAAGTCTTCGCTCCGACTTGGCTCCGCTGGCGGCGGAGGGAGCGCATCGGCGCGGGGCGAGGTGGAGGATCGCAGGGCAAACGCGGCATAGCTCTCCGCCTTCAGCTTCGCCTGGTTGTCGAGCACGAGGTCGACCTCGGGCAGCGCCGCGTAGCGCGCCGGGGCAAGGGTGACGGCGCAGCCGGTGACGACGATCCGCGCGCCGGGATGCTCGCGCCGGGCCCGGCGGATCGCCTGGCGGGCCTGGCGTTCGGCCTCGGCGGTGACGGCGCAGGTGTTGACGATGATCGCATCGGCAAGCCCGGCGTCGCCGGCAGCACGGCGGATCACCTCGCTCTCGAAGGCGTTGAGCCGGCAGCCGAAAGTGACGATCTCGGGCGCCGCCATTGTCAGCCCCCGATCAGTGCGCGATCGAACGCGCCGTCGAAGCTCAGCGCCGCGGGACCGGTCATCAGCACGTGGCCATCCTCGCGCCATTCGATCTCGAGGCAGCCGCCGTCGAGCATTACCGTCGCGCGCCGTCCGGTCAGCCCGCGGCGATGCGCCGCCACCAACGCGGCGCAGGCGCCGCTGCCGCAGGCAAGGGTGAGGCCGGCGCCGCGTTCCCAGACGCGCAGGCGGATCGTCGCCGGATCGCGGATCGTGGCGACCCCGATATTGGCGCGCTCGGGAAAGAGCGCGTCGTGTTCGAGGCGCGGCCCGAGCCCGGCGAGGTCGATCGCCTCGGCGTCGGCGACGAAAAAGGTGGCGTGCGGGTTGCCCATGCTGGTGCACACCGGCGCGGCGAGCGGACCCAGCGCGAGGCCGACCCGGTCGGTATCCATCTCCCGCGCCAGCGGGATGTCGCGCCAGCCGGTGCGCGCCTCGCCCATATCGACGGCGACCCGCCCATCCGCCAGCGTTTCGGCGTCGAGCAGGCCGGCGACTGTCTCGATCCGCAGCTTGCCGTTTCCGGTCTCGGCCGTCAGCAGCGCGGCGACGCAGCGAGTGGCGTTGCCGCAAGCCCCGGCCTCGCTGCCGTCGGCGTTGCGGATGCCCATATAAGCCTGCGCGCCGGCGCGGCGCGGCGGCTCGATCAGGATGATCTGGTCGCACCCGATCCCGGTATGGCGGTCGGCGAGCGCGCGTGCGGCCGCTGCGTCGATCCGCACCGGATCGCGCCGCTGGTCGAGCACGACAAAATCGTTGCCGAGCCCGTGCATCTTGCGGAAGGGGACGCGCGTCATGGCGCGCTTATAGGGCGGCGGGCGGGCGCGTGTCCAACGCGCTGCGGCTAGCCCCGCCGGTGGCGGTTGCTGCCGGCCCGCGCCGCCTTGGTGGAGACGTGGGTCGGCGGGTGCCGCTCGGAGGTGCGGGAGGCGACATGATGGGAACTCGCCTTGGCATGCGCTACCAGATGGCGGCCGCGGTGCCGTTCCTGAACGCTGCGCGATCGGCCGTGACCGACCGCGACCCGTGCCGCCCGGGGGGCCACGGGGATCGCGGCCACCTGATGCTGCTGCGGGTTGGCGGCCCCGCTATAGAGTTCGCCGCGCCGGCTCTCGGCTGCGCCGCCGAGCAGCGGTCCAGCTTCATTGCTGAAATAATTGGGCACCGAGGGCGGCGCACGAAAGTTTTTCGAGCCGTTACCGGTATCGGCGGCCAGCGCCGGTTGCCCGGAAAGAGCGGCCATCACGCCGAGCCAAAGCGCAATACGGCCAACGGCTATTCGGGGCAGCGCATTCATAAGCATCGCTCTCTGTAGCCGAACGGTGGCCAAAAGGGGAGGAAAACCGCTAGTTGCCGGCCGGAAACCCGTGAAAGGCAACTCAGCGGCGACGTGCCTGCCAATCGGCTAGCGTCATGCGTTCCATCAAAAACAGGTCGCTGGTGCGAGTGTACCAGCCGCGCCCGTGCATGCGGCCGATCAGTCCGATCTTGTCGGTCTTGACGTAGAGCTTTTCCGTATCGATCAGGTCGTCGCGGATGTGGATATGAACGACGCGGCCGACTTCCAGCGTCGACTGGCCGCCGAGCGAGAGCCCGGTGATCCGCTGGCACTCGAAGCTGACCGGCGACTCGGCGATGCGCGGCGGCTTGACCCCGACCGAGGGCACCGGGTTGAGCCTGGCGATTTCCAATTCGGCGATCTCGGTCGGGAAATCGACGGCGCAGATGTTCATCCGCTCGGCCAGCGCCTCGTCGACGAGGTTGACGACGAATTCGCCGCTCTCGCGGATGTTGCGCTCGGTGTCCTTGTAGCCGTCGTCGGTGCCGCCGCCCGGGCTGATGCCCAGCACGACCACCGGCGGCACCGAACTGACCGCATTGAAAAAGCTGAACGGCGCGGCATTGACCCTGCCCTCGCCGTCGACCGTGGTCGCCAGCGCGATCGGCCGTGGCACGACGGTGCTGATCAAGAGCTTGTAGCCGTCGCTGGCCGGCATCTTGGCGAGGTCGAAATGCATGGGTTCTCTCTCCGCGGTTCAACGATCCGGCCGGCATACTGCCAAGCCGGCGATCCCGGCTCAATCGGCGGCGGCCGGCTGCACCGCCGCGCGGCGCGGCGGGCGCAGCAGCAGGATGAGCGGAAGCGACGCAACCGAAATGATCATCATCAGCTTGAAATCGTCGATATAGGCAACCATCGCCGCCTGGCGGGTGACCTCGGCATTGAGCGCCGCGATCCCCTTCTGCACCGTCAGGCTGTACTGTGAATCGAGGAAGGGCGCGCGGGCCAGCGGATTGTCGGGCCGCAGGAACTCGACCAGCCGGGAGTGCACGGTTTGCGTGTTCTGCACCAGCTCGGCAACGAGGACGGGAATGCCCACGCTGCCGCCGAGGTTGCGCATCAGCCCGCGGATCGCGGTGCCCTGGGTGAGGATGTGCCGCGGCAAATTCGACAGCGCGATGATGTTGAGCGGAACCGCCGTGCAGCCGAAGCCAAAGCCCTGAATCAAGCCGGAGACGACGATGTCCCTGGTATCCATCAACAGCGAGAACCGCGTCATCTGCCACAGCGCTACCGCGATCAGCAGCAATCCCGCGGTGAGGATCATGCGGACATCCACCCGGTCGATCAGACGGGCGACGACAAACATGCCGATCATCGTGCCGATCCCGCGCGAGGCCATCGCCAGGCCGGTGGTCAGCACCGGGTAGTTCATCAGCTCCTGCATCATCAGCGGCAGCAGTGCCAAAGTGCCGTTCATGGTGATGCCGATCATGAAAATCAGCACGGTGCCGGCGACGAACGGGACATTCTTGAGCAATTCGCGGTTGAGGAACGAGCGGTCGGTCGCGGTCGCGGTGTGCACCACCAGCAGGTAGAGGGCGAGCAGCCCGATTGCCGCCTCGACGCAAATTTCGGTCGCGCTGAACCAATCCTTGATCTGGCCGCGGTCGAGCAGCAATTGCAGCGCGCCAATCGCAAGGCTCAACGTCACAAAGCCGAACGTATCGAACGGCTCGCGGTGGGCCGGGCGCGACTCCTTGATGAAGATCGCGATGCCGAGCGTGGAGAGAATCCCCACCGGCAGGTTGATATAGAACACCCAGCGCCAGCCGAGGCTGTCGGTCAGCCAGCCGCCCAGCGCCGGCCCAGCGATCGGACCCAGGATCGTCCCCATGCTGAAGACCGCCATCGCCGAGCCGTGGCGCTCCGGCGGGTTGATCTGCAGCAGCGTCGCCTGCGACAGCGGCACCAGCGCAGCGCTGCCGAATCCCTTGAAAATGCGAAAGACGACCAGCTCCGGCAGGCTCGTCGCCGCGCCGCACAGCGCCGACGACACGGTGAAGATGATCACCGAGCCGAGAAAGATCTCCTTGATCCCAAACCGGCCGGCGAGCCAGCCGGTCAACGGCATCGCGATCGCGGTCGAGACGATGTAGGAGGTCAGCACCCAGGCGACCTGCTCCTGGCTGGCCGACAGGCTGCCCTGGATATGCGCCAGCGCGACGTTGGCGATGGTGTTGTCGAGGCCGCGCATGATGACCGACAGCATGATCGAGATCGTGATCGCGCTGCGATTGGCCGCGCCACGGCTCGCCATGCCGTCGGGCACCCCCCTCATGCGGGGTCGGTCCCGTTCGCCAGAATAAACTCAGCCAGCTTCCGGCCTCCTCCCGCTGATCTCAGTATACGCAGGATCGGCGATTGGTGCGTGTTTCTCGCCGCAGACCGGGATTACCGCCGACCGGATCACCGCCGACCGGATCACCGCCGACCGGGGGCCGCCTTGCCCGCGACAGCAGCCTTGCCCTCGACAAGAATGGTCAGCTTGACGTCGGGATGACCGGCGAGCTCGAACGTCACCTGCTCGTAGCGCAGGAAGCCGTCGCGCGGGTGATTGAAGGTCCGCTCGCCGCCTTCCCGACCGAGTACGCCGTGCCGGTCCCAGAACCGGGCGAACTCCCGGCTTTGGCCGCGCAGCTCCTCAATCAGCCCGCTCAGCGCGCGGTCGTCGAGATGGGCGCCGCTATACGCGCGAAACTCGGCGACGACGCGGCGGGCGCGCTCCTCCCAGTCGCAGATGAGCGTGCGGGCGATGGGCTCGAGAAAGATGAAGCGCAGCAAATTGCGCCCGCCGTTGCGTTCCCCCGCCCGGTCGAGCCAGCCGACGAACAGCCGCGCGGCCGCCGCGTTCCAGCCGCGCGCGTTCCAGCCGCGGTCGAGAATGTAGGCCGGCGCCGCGATCGCCTCGACACAGGCCAGCGCCGCCGGAGTCAGGTCGTCGGCCGCGTCGCCCCCCGGCTCCGGATCACGCTTGCCGACCAGTTCGAACAGATAGGCCCGCTCGGCCCGGCCAAGCCTTAGCGCATCGGCCAGCCGGGCCAGCGCCGCCGGCGATACCGATACGTCACGGCCCTGCTCGATCCAGGTGTACCAGGTCGTGCTGAACCCCGCGAGCTGCGCCGCCTCCTCGCGCCGCAGCCCGGGGGTGCGGCGCCGCATCGGAGCGGCAACCCCAAGCGCCGCCGGGGTCAGCCGCTCGCGCTGCGCCCGGACAAAATCGCCGAGTTCGCGCCGCCGCGCGAGTATTCCCGCATCCACCATGGTGACATATATACCAGGATAATCGTCTCTCTTAAACCGGTATTCAAATACTGCTATCGATGCGGACCATGAGCAATCCGAGCCTGATGCCCCGCGGCGCCGACCGCGCGCAATTGACAGCAACCGGCCGCCGGACTAGCGTCCGCGCACGCTTCCGACAGGAGCGCCGGAGCCCTTCCGAAGCAGGGAGGCGGTTGGCCCGCGAGTTTCGCGCGCCGGCCCGCAATGCGTTGGAGCCGCGGTAGAGCGATGTTCGACACCCTCAGCAACCGTCTCGGCGAGATCTTCGACAAGCTGCGCGGCCGGGGCGCGCTTTCCGAAGACGATGTCGGCGCGGCGATGCGCGAGATCCGCGTCGCTCTGTTGGAGGCCGATGTCGCGCTGCCGGTGGTGCGCGATTTTATCGCCGCGGTGCGCGAGAAGGCGGTCGGCCAGGATGTCGTCCGCTCGGTGACGCCGGGGCAGATGGTGGTCAAGATCGTCCACGACCACATGGTCGAGACGCTGGCCGGCGATGGCGGCAATTCCGGGCTCGACCTCAACGCGCCGTCGCCGGTCGGGATCATGCTGGTGGGGCTGCAAGGCTCGGGCAAGACCACGACGGCGGCCAAGATCGCGCTGCGCCTCAAGAACCGCGAGCGCAAGAAGGTGCTAATGGCCTCGCTCGACGTGCAGCGGCCGGCGGCGCAGGAGCAGCTGGCCCAGCTCGGCCGCCAGACCGGCGTCGCGACGCTGCCGATCGGCGCCGGCGAGCGGCCGGTGGCGATCACCCGGCGAGCGCTGCAGACCGCGCGCAGCGAGGGCTATGCCGTCGTCCTCTACGCCACCGCCGGCCGGCTGCAC
>DASQGR010000284.1:0-12148 GCA_035632515.1 Allostellaceae bacterium
GGGCGACGGCGCGCGCGAACGCATCCCCGACCGCAGCGGCGTCGGTGACGTCGCAGGCAATGCCGAGCCCGCCCAGCCGCTTTGCCGCCGCGCCGGGATCGGCCGCGGCGCGGTCGAGCACCGCGACCTGGCCGGCAAGCGGCTTTTCGACCGCGCTGCCGAGCTTTGCCTGCTCCAGCGACCAGTATTCCATCTCGAACAATTCGGCCTCGGGCAGCGATTCGAAGGTTCCGACCGCCTCGGCACCGGTCACGGTCGCGACCCAGGATTCCGCGAGATCGGCGGCGACCGCGGCGTCCTTGGCGCTGCGCCCCAGCCCGTAAAGCCCGACCCCCGGCACCAGGATCACCCGCGGCATCGGATCGAGCTCGCGCTTCCTGCCGCCCGACGCGGCGTTGTGCCGGGTGAAATAGGCGTGGTATTCGGCGACGAAATCCTCGACCGCCCGGCGCGTTGCGGCGGCGAAATTATCGAGCCCGCCGCGCTGCGGCGCCGGGACGATCAGCGGGTAGTTCTTGGTGCGGATGGTGTGGTCGGGGGTGGCGACCCCGGCCCGGCCATAGCGGGCAATGTCGGCGCCGTTGACCAGGTTCAGCACCGCCGGCCCGCCGCGGAAATCGAGGACGAAGCGCTTGTAGGCGCCGGGAACCGCCGCGTCGGCCAGCGCGCAGGCGCCGCGCAGGATCGGTGCCACCTCCTGCGACGACGCGGCCGCGGGCGGCAAGGCGGCCGCAGCAAACACGTTCTTGCGGCCGCGGCGCAGCCGCTCCTCGGCCAGGCTGACCGCCGCGATCATCCGCTCATAAGCATCCTGGGCGGTGTCGCCGAAAGTGAAGATGCCGTGCTTGAGCAACACCAGGCCCTCGACCCGTTCGTCTTCCTCGAAGATCTCGGCGGCTTTCTTGGCCAGCAGGAAGCCCGGCATGATGTAGGGCACCAGGCCCAGCCGTCCGCCGTAAAGATCGGCGCAGCGCTCGGCCGCATCGGGCTGGTCGGCGAGGCTCAGCACCGCGGTCGCGTGGGTGTGGTCGATGAATTTGTGCGGCAGGAAAGCGTGCAGCAGCGTTTCCACCGACGGGTTGGGTGCGCCGGGGTCGAGCAGGTTGGCCCGCTGCACCCGTACCATGTCCTCGTCGGAGAGCGCCTCGCGCCGGCGCAGCGTGCGCAGCGGCGCAAGGCGCACCGCCGGCAGCCCGGCCGGCTCGATCTGCGCCATGTCCCAGCCGCTGCCTTTGACGCACAGCACCTCGGCCTCTTCCCCGACCAGGTCGATCGCCGTCGTCTTGACCGAGGTATTGCCGCCGCCGTGAAGGACCAGGCTGGGGTCGCCACCGAGCAGCCGCGAGGTATAGACGCGCAGGGCAACGTCGCGGCTCGTTCCGGCCTCTGCGTACCGGGCCACCATCGCCTCGGCGTCTCGATCCGACCACAGGCTGCGCATCGGCCCTACCCCTGCCGCTCCCGCCCTATCAATGCGACGCGGCGACGGTCGGCGCAAGCGGGGTTAGTAGACGCCCTTCAACGTCGTCGTTTCGCGCTTCTCGACGACCACGCTTCCCCCGGTGTCCGGGCTCTGCAGCAGCTTGAGCGAGAGGCTCTGATCGGCGAGCTGCGCGTTCGGATCGATCTGCGGTTCGCTGCCGGGATACCGCAGCGAGCCGGTCGCCTGCTTTCCGGGCTCGCCCGGCCCAGCGCTGTCGACGACGCCGCGGGCCCGGTCGGCGGCGCTGATCTCCTGCGGCCGGGCGGCGCCCGGCTGCGGCGGGCGCAGATTGAAATCCGGCGGGATGGTCAGCGGGGCGCGCGACTCGACGGCGAATTCGTCGGGCGGCGTCTTTTCGATACCGACCATCCGCTTGAAATCGGTACAGCCCGACAACAGTATTCCACCAATGACGACAACAACCAGCGGTGAAAAAAAGCCGTTACCTACCGCAACCGCACGATTTTCTCTGGTCATGGTAGAGGATCATCCTGCTGCGTTGCTTGTGCGACCGGGCGTCGGGAGAGTAACCCCTCGAAGAGCATTACCAGAACCCCGATGCAGATGGCCGAGTCCGCGAGGTTGAATGCCGGCCAATACCATGACCCAAGGTGAAAATAAAGAAAGTCGACAACCCCGCCAAAGCGCAGCCGGTCGATGACGTTGCCGATCGCGCCGCCGATGATCAGGCCGATCGCGCTGGCCAGCATGTCGCTGTTTACGCGCGACAGCCAGAAGATCAGGATCGCCACGATCACCGCGGCGGCGATGGTGAACAGCGGCACGCTGAGCCCTTGGCCGCTGTTGAAAAGGCCAAAGCTCATGCCGCGGTTGCAGGTCGACACCAGATCGAAAAATCCGGTCACCGCCTCGCTTCGATTGACGCAGGCGAGGGTGCCGAAATGCTGCAGCACGAGGTGCTTACCTACCTGGTCGATGGCGACGACTGCGGCCGCCGAGCCGATCCCGCGGCCGATCATTCGCCCGCCGCCGCGACGAGACCCGGGTGGCGGTCGACCACGTCGGCACAGCGGCGGCAGAGATCAGCGTGCCCCGGCACGCTCCCGACCTCCGGCAGCACGCGCCAGCAGCGATCGCAGCGCGCGCCCGGCGCATCGCGCACGACAACGCCGATCCCCGGCAGGTCCGGGAGAATGAAGGCGCCTTTCGGCGGTGGCGCGGCGAGGACATTCCCCGACGAGGTGATGCAGAGCTCGGCGAGATCGATGTCCTGGAGCAGCGGCACCAGCCGCTCGGGCACGTAAAGGTCGATCGCCGCCTGCAGGCTCGAGCCGATGCGTTTTGCGCCGCGCTCCAGCTCGAGCGCGCCGGTGGCGACGCGGCGCAGGTCGCGCAGTTCCGCCCAGCGCGCGCCGAGGGTCGGATCGAGCCAGGCTTCGGGTACCGCCGCAAAGGTTTCGAGATGGACGCTGCGCTCCGCTGTGTCGCCGTGGCGGGCAAGCCAGGCCTCTTCGGCAGTGAAGCAGAGGATCGGCGCCAGCCAGCGCGCCAGGCAATCAAAGGTGCGGTCCAGCACCGTACGGGTGGCGCGGCGGGCGACATCGTCGGCGGCGTCGCAATAGAGCCGGTCCTTGCGGATGTCGAAATAGAAAGCCGAGAGGTCGACCGCGCAGAAATTATGCAGCGCGGTAAACATCGTGTGGAAATCGAAATCCTCGACCGCCTGACGCACGGTCTTGTCGAGCTCTGCCAGGCGGTGCAGCACCCAGCGTTCCAGCTCCGGCATCTCGCCCGCCGGCACCGCTTCCCCCTGCGAGAACCCGGCCAGGGCACCGAGCAGATAGCGCAAGGTGTTGCGCAGCCGGCGATAGATGTCGCCGTGATGCTTGAGGATCTCGGGGCCGATGCGCAGATCTTCGGCGTAATCCGAACCGACCACCCACAGGCGCAATATGTCCGCGCCGCTCTGCTTCATCACGTCCTGCGGTGCGGTCACGTTGCCAAGCGATTTCGACATCTTGCGCCCGGCTTCGTCGAGGACGAAGCCGTGGGTCAGCACCGCGTCGTACGGCGCGCGGCCGCGGGTGCCGCACGATTCCAGCAGCGAGGAATGGAACCAACCCCGATGCTGGTCGGACCCTTCGAGGTAGAGCGAGGCCGGCCATTTCAATTCCGGCCGCTGCTCCAGCACAAAGGCATGGGTCGAACCCGAATCGAACCACACTTCGATGATGTCGGTGACCTGGTCCCACTCCGCCGGGTCGTAGGCGTTGCCGAGGAACTCGCCCGGATCGGCCGAAAACCACACATCGCCGCCTTCGCGCTCGACCGCGTTGGCGATGCGGTCGATCACCGCCTGGTCGCGCAACGGCTCGCCGGTCTTCTTGCTGGTGAAGACCGGGATCGGCACGCCCCAGGCGCGCTGGCGCGAGACGCACCAATCGGGCCGCCCCTCGATCATCGCGCCGATGCGGTTCTTGCCTTGCGGCGGCACCCAGCGGGTCTCGTCGATGGCCTTCAAGGCGGTGGCACGGAGCCCGTTGGTCTCCATGCTGATGAACCATTGCGGCGTGTTGCGGAAGATGAGCGGCGCCTTCGACCGCCACGAATGCGGGTAGGCGTGCAGCAAGGTCGACCGCGCCAAGAGACCGCCGGCGGCGTCGATCGCGCCGAGCACCGCCTCGTTGGCGTCTCCCGACTTGGCGTCGGAGCGGTAGACGCTGCGTCCGGCGAATAGCGGGACGTGAACGAGGTAGACGCCGTCCGGCCCGACCGTGTCGGGCACCGGCAAACGGTGCGCCTGGCCCAGCTCCCAGTCGTCGGCGCCATGACCGGGGGCGATGTGGACCAGACCCGTGCCGGTGGTGGCATCCACGAAGTCGGCCGGCAACAACGGCACGTCGAACTCGTATCCCTGGCCGTCGAGCGGGTGGCGCGAGACGGTGCCGGCAAGCGCACGGCCCGGAAACAGATCGACGATCGTGTGCCGGACGATGCCGGCCTGCTGGCAAAAATCGTCGATCAGCGTCATCGCGACCAGCAGCTTCTCGCCGAGCTTGCCGTCCTTCGGCGCGACCGCGCGGCTGCCCTCGGCGACCTCGTCGACCTGGATCACCGCATATTCGAGGTCGGCGCTATAGGCGATGGCGCGGTTGCCGGGCAGGGTCCACGGCGTCGTCGTCCAGATCACCGCGGCGGCGTCGCGCAGCGACGGCCGGCTCGCCTTGGCCACCGGAAAGCGCACCCATACCGTCGTCGAGCGGTGGTCGGCGTATTCGACCTCGGCATCGGCAAGCGCGGTCTGCTCGACCACCGCCCACAGCACCGGCTTGGCGCCCTTATAGAGCCCGCCGTTCATCAGGAACTTGCCGATCTCGCGGACGATCTGCGCCTCGGCGGCAAAGGCCATCGTCGTGTACGGGTTGTCCCAGTCGCCGATCACGCCGAGCCGCTTGAACTGCTCGGCCTGCTTCACCACCCAGCCGGCGGCAAAGTCGCGGCATTCCTGGCGGAACTGGATGATCGGCACCTGGTCCTTGGATTGCTTCCTGGCGCGGTACCGCTCCTCGACGATCCACTCGATCGGCAGGCCGTGGCAATCCCAGCCGGGGACATACGGCGCGTCCTTGCCCAGCATCTGCTGCGAGCGGTTGACGACATCCTTGAGGATCTTGTTCAGCGCATGGCCGATATGGAGGTCGCCGTTGGCGTAAGGCGGGCCGTCGTGCAGCACGAATTTCTCGCGGCCCTGCGCGACCTCGCGCAGCCTTTTATAGAGCCCCATCGCCTCCCAGCGCGCCAGGATTCCCGGCTCGCGGTTCGGCAGGTCGCCGCGCATCGGGAAGTCGGTCTTGGGCAGGAAGACGGTCGGACGGTAATCCGTTGGCATGGTGAGCCCCTGGACGAGATGCGTAGAAAACGATTGCGGCCCGATCCTCAGCCGAGGACCGGGGTCGTAATTCGCTGCACCCACCCGCAACTCATCGCCATTGCCGAGATATAACAGCGGCACCGCCGCAATTCGAGGGGCTTATTGGCGCGGGCCCGCGCCGGCCCCGCCGCACACTCTAGCGAAGGGAAGCGGCGCGGCTCGCCTGTCCGTCGCCACAGCCGCACAAGCCGGATCCTGGCGACAAGCGGCTACCAGCCGCCATCGACACCGATTGCCTGGCCGGTGACAAAGCCGGCCTCGTCCGAGGCGAGGTAGGCAATCATCGAGGCGACCTCGTCGGGGCTGCCAAAGCGGCCGACGGGAATGGCCTTGGCCCGTTCGCGGAAGCCCACTTCGAGGTCGTCGCCGTATTCGCGGCGGTTGGTGCTGATCGCCCGCGAGGTGCGGATCGGCCCCGGGCAGACGGCATTGACGGTGATGCCGTACGGCGCCAGATCGAGCGCCAGCGAGCGGGTAAAACCGAGGATCGCCGCCTTCGAGGCAGCGTAGGTCGCGCGGTTCTTCCCCGGGCGCAGCGCCGCCTTTGACGACACGCTGACGATGCGGCCGAACTTGGCCTTGCGCATTGCCGGCACCGCGGCGCGCGACATCAGGAAGGCGCCCTTGGCGTTGACCCCCATCGTCAAATCCCAGGCGGCGACCGGCACGTTCTCGATCTCGTTGCGGTCCGCGCCCTGCGGCGCGCCGGCATTGTTGACGAGGATGTCGAGCCGGCCATAGCGCGCCAGCACCTCGGCGACCATGCGGTTGGCGTCGCCTTCCTGGCTGACATCGCCGAGCACCGACGATGCGGTGCCGCCCGCCTTGGTGATTTCCTCGACCAGGCTATCGACCCCGCCCCAATTGCTGTCGGTGTCGCCGGGGGCGTTGAATTCATTGGCGACCCCGGCCGGGCGCACATCGGACACGACGACGGCAAGGCCCTTGGCCGCCAGTGCCCGCGCCGTCGAATTGCCGATGCCGACCGCCTTGCCGCAACCGGTGATCAAAGCGACTCGTGTGGGATGGGGCATGAGGAATCCTCTCGATAACCGCCGTCATTGCGAGCGAAGCGAAGCAATCTCCATCCGAAGGGGTCCCCTGCCGAGGGAGATTGCCTCGTCGCCTGACGGCTCCTCGCAATGACGCGCTCAATCAGACCGGCTTTGTGCCCTTGAGCTGGGTTCGGTGCATCAGCCGGCGGGTCGCGGGATCGAACGCGTCGCGGCGGTGCATGGCGCAGCGATTGTCCCACCAGACGAGGTCGCCGACCTGCCATTGCTGGGTCCAGGTGAATTTCTCCTGGACCATGTGCGCCCACAGCGCGTCGAGCAGTTCCTCGCTCTCCGCCACCGGCAGCCCGATCACATAGGCGTTGATGCGGCGGCCGAGAAACAGCGATTTCTTGCCGGTCTCCGGGTGGGTGCGCACCATCGGCTGACGCGCGCCCGGCACCTTCGACACGTCTTCGACGCTTTCGAAGCCCTTATGCGCCTTGCCGCCGCTCGAATGCGTGGCGGCATGGATCATCGTCAGCCCGTCGATCCGCTTCTTCGTCGCCTCGGGCAGGATGTCGTAGGCGCTGTAGCAGTTGAGGAACGAGGTCGCCCCGCCGGCACTTGGCGGCGGGCATTCGAGCGAGCGCAGCAGGCTCGCCGCCGGCGGGACGTCGACGAACGACGAGTCGGTGTGCCAGAACGCCTCGCCGTCCCCGAGGCCGCCGATCGCCTTGCCGTCCTCGACGATGTTCGAGATCACCGAGATTTCCGGCGGAATTTCGTTTTTGCGGCCGTCGGTCTGGGTGTCGACGCCATATTGCTTGGCGATCAGCGCGGCGGGATTGAACTCAAGCTCGCCGAACTGGCGGGTGAATGCCATGTGCTGCTGGTCGGTCATCGGCATGCCGCGGAAGCGCAGCACCAGATTGTCGAGCCATGCCTTGCGGATCGCGTCGCGGTCGGCGGTGCTCAAGGGCTCGCGGATGTCGACGCCGGAGATGTCGGCGCCGCAGCCGGCGGCGAACGGGCTGACGGTGACGGTCATCGCCGCTACTCCGCCGCCTCGGCGATCTCGACCCCGTAATCGTTGATCGAGACGCGCCAGTGGATGCGGTCTTCCTCCGGCGGGTAATCGCCGGCGGCCTTGTGGTAGGAACAGCGATTGTCCCAGATGACGATATCGCCCTTGCGCCAGACATGGTGGTACTCGGCGTCGGGGACGACCATGCGCCCGGCCAGCTCCTTGATCAGGTCTTCGCTTTCCTTTTCCTCGACGTCGACGAGGTAGCAGATCTTGCCGGGATCGAAGTACAGCGACTTGCGCCGGGTCTCGGGATGGGTGCGGATGATCGGATGAAACACCGGCGCCCACTCCTGGTCCTCGGGATTGAGCAGCCGCGCCTTGCCCCGCTTACCGCCATAGGCAAAGGCGCCGACCACGCCGTCGAGCCGCTGCTTCAGCCGGTTCGGCAGGGCGTCGTAGGCCGCGTAGGCATTGGCGAACAGGGTGTTGCCGCCGCGGCTGGGGATCGCCAGCGCGTAAAGTTGGGTCGCCTTGAACGGCGCCTGGTTGTAGGCGCCGTCGGTGTGCCAGCCCTCGGCGCCGCGGCGGTAGATCTCGTCGCGCAGCTTGCCCTGGGCATCATACTTGTTGATGCCGAGCATGGTGATCTTGGGGTAGTCCGGGTGCCGGGTCGATTTCGACGGGTGCGGGGTCACCGGCCCGAAGCGCTCGCTGTAGCGGATGAAATCGGGGATCGTCAGATCCTGGTCGCGCACGACCATGACATTGTGGTCGAGCCATGCCTGGTAGATCTTGTTCCAGCTCGCCTCGTCCATCGTCTTGACGTCGACATCGGTGATCTCGACACCGATCTGCGGACCCATCTTGCGGATCTGGACCATCTGCGCCCTCCCATCCTTGATCTGGGCGAGAGTCAACACCCGTATTGCGGCTACGACAATCCGCTTTTGCGGTCTACCTGGGCCGCGCCATAGCTGATCTCGACCACTTCGATCGGCTCGGTCCCGTGCGGGGTGCGCAAATCGACGACATCGCCCTCCTGCGCCTTCAGCAGCGCCCGGGCGATCGGCGAAATCCAGCTGACCCTGCCGTTATCGGCATCGACCTCGTCGACCCCGACGATGGTGATCGTGCGCTCCTCGCCCGCTTCGTTGGCGTAGGTGACGGTGGCGCCGAAGAACACCCGGTCGAGATGCGCCTGGCGCGCCGGATCGACAATTTCGGCAATCTCCAGCCGCTTTGCGAGAAAGCGCATGCGCCGGTCGATCTCGCGCAGGCGCTTTTTGCCGTAGATGTAATCGCCGTTTTCCGAGCGGTCGCCATTGCCGGCCGCCCACGACACGATCTCGACGATCTTTGGCCGCTCGCTGGTCTGGAGGTGCTTCAGCTCGTCCTGCAGACGGCGGAAGCCGGCAGGGGTGATGTAGTTCTTGGCGCCGGCGGGCAACGCGACCGGCTCGTCGGGCAGATCGTCTTCGTCGTCCGTTTCCTTGACGAAGGCCTTGCTCATGCGGCCTTGCTCACGCGGCCGGGCTTTTCTGACGGGTGCCGGAGCGGATCCTCTTGGCCTGCTGCTGGAACGGATAGAAGAACTGGCGGACGATGCCCTTGGGCAGCGGGACGCCGATGGTGCCGTAACGGCGCGGCCAGACGGCCTTGTCGCGCGGCAAATAATACGTGCCGAAAATCCAGTCGATCACCGGCAGGTGCGCGACATAGTTCTTGTCGATCGCCTCGTCGTCGCTCGAATGGTGCCAGTGATGGTAGCGCGGCGAGCACAAGACGTATTTGAGCGGGCCTAAATCCCAGCGAATGTTGGAGTGGATGAGGCCCGCCTGGAACCCGGCGAAGACGATGTAGAGCGACAGCGGCTCCTTGGCGATGCCGAGGATAAAGGCGGGGATCAGCACCAGGGTCCGCGTCACCAGCGGCTCGATGAAATGCAGCCGCGAGCCGGCGAGCCAATCCATGTGCTCGACAGAGTGATGCACCGCATGGATCGGCCACAGGAACTTGGCCTCGTGCATCGTGCGGTGGATCGCGTACTCGACGAGGTCGGCGAGCAGGATCGCCATCACGAACTGCGCCACCCACGGCAGCGCCGAGACGAATGCCTGGATGTCGTGGTTGATCGCCCAGGCGAAAAAGGTCGGCGCGAACATCGTCGCGGCAAAGGCGTAGATGCCGATCAGCAGGTGGTTGAGCAAAAAATAGCGCGAATCGTGCCACCAATCCGGCCGCAGAATCGCCTGCTCGCGAATATGCGGCCAGAGCTTTTCGAGGAAGATGAAGATCATCGCCGACATCAGCAGGTCGAGGATGAACCAGTCGAGCCCGACATAACCGGGCGCCGCATAGCGCGGCCCGACCTGGACCGAGGCTCCGCCGCCCCACAGCGCCAGCAGGGTCAGGCTGATGCCGATCGCCCCCATCAGCCGGTGACGGTTGAGCAGGAAGGTAACGAGCCCGAACGCCGCCGAAAAGATCATCCCGGCGCCGAGCAGGGTGCGCATCTGGTCGACGGTGTAAACCTGGCGAAGTTGCGGCGTCGTCAGATAATCGGGGAAGTGAAAGCAGAGAATGCCGAGAACGCTCAGCGATCCGAGGATCACCGAGATCCATCCGCTGATCTTGCCTTCACCAAAGCGAAATCGTGTTTCGGAGACCCCTGGGCTCATCGACGCACCCGCTGCGGTAGGCCGGTCACTGACCGATCCTACCGCATTCGCCCGCCAGCGGCGAGGCGGCGCGGGTCAGTTCCCGTCGCAGGCGGAATCCGAGATCTTGCAGAAGTCGCGGCGGCTCGGTCCCGCGGTGGCGATGCATTGGGCCATCGCCTGGGTCTCCGCCGCATCGCGGCCGGGCGCGACCGCCCATCCGGCGCCGGGAGTCCCCGCCTTGGGATCGAGGGCGAGCGCAATGCACTGGTTGTGAAAGCTCATCACCACGATGCACAGCCTGCGCGCATCCTCGGAGGCGTCCTTGGCCGTGCGGCAATTGTTGAGCGCCCGCTCCTTGGCGTCGGTCATGTCCGACGAATTGGTGTTGCGGCCATAGGCATAGCCGCTTTTCGACACGTCGGGCGGAACGCCGACCGCCACTGCCGCATCGGCCACCGCGGGATGCGGCACGTGCGGCAGCGCTCCGATCAGCAGCACCGCCGGCAGTCGACGAAGACGCAGAAACGACCCCAGACGCCTCATCGCATTCCCTCATCGGTTAAGTTGCGTGCATGCCCATTATACTCTCCGGAGAGAGGCGCATTGTCGAGATGCCGTTTCTGCGGGGGTGCGGCGGCGCCATCGACGGCAGTTGTTTCGTGGTCATCTGCAAATGTTTACTGTCGGTGCGCGGTCACGATGAAGACCATCGGGGAGGTGACGATGAAGCTGGTGCTGTTTCAAGCGGCGGGGCAAGCCGAGCCGTCGCCCGGGCTGATGACGGCACGCGGCATCGTCGACATCGCCGGCGCCGTCGTGCGGGGCCACACGCCGCAGCTGACGATGCAGGGGATCATCGACGATTTCGACCGGCTGCGCCCGGCTTTGGAAAAGCTCGCGGCCGAAGGCGAGGCGGTGCCAGTGGGCTCGGTGCGGCTGCGCCCGCCTTTGCCGCGGCCGGGCAAGATTCTCTGCTGCATCGCCAATTATTGGGAGCACGCGCAGCGCGAGGCGCGCGCGCTCAACATGTTCTTGAAGAACCCCGAAGCGGTGGTCGGTCCCGGCGATACCATCGTGCTGCCGGAGATGACCGAGCCGTGGATCTTCATGCATGAGGCCGAGCTGGCGCTGGTGATGAGGGGGCCGTCGAAGAAGGTGGCGCAGAAGGACTGGCGCAGCGCCGTCTTCGGCTATACCTGCCTCATCGACGTGTCGGCGCGCGGCGAAGGCCGCCGCACCTGGAAGGCGGGGAGCTGGCTCGGCAAATCGTTCGACACCTTCGCCCCGATCGGCCCGTGCATCGCCACCGCCGACGAAATCCCCGAGCCCAACGACCTGGTCGTGCGCTTCTGGAACGACGGGCAACTGCGCCATAACTACAACACCGACGACATGGAGCACCGGGTGCCGGAACTGGTCGAGTTTGCCTCGACGGTGATGACCTTGAATTCGGGCGACCTGATCGCCTGCGGCACCAATCACGAGGGGCTCGGCGCATTGCAGGACGGCGAGACGGTGGAGATCGAAATCCCCCAGATCGGCAGGATGTCGCTGAAGGTTTCCGACCCGCTGAAGCGGACATGGGAGCGCGGCGTCTACATGGGCGCCGACTCGACCAACCCCGAAGCGGTAAAGCGCCACCGGCCGCAGGGGTAACCGCCCTGCATCGTCACTTAACGAGCCGCGGAGCCGATGCCCTCCAGCACGTAGTCGTGGTCGTGGAAGACGACACGGCGCGAGAAGCGCCACTTGCTGCCCGCCTTGACCAGTTCGCACTCGTAGCGGCCGGGCGGCAGGGTGCGGTGGCCGCCGTCTTTCGAGATCAGCACCAGCAGATAGGCCGTCGCCATCGCCCGATCGCCGTCGATCGAAACCGCGACGTTGGTCACCATGTGGCGGAACTGGGTCCCGGCTGCGCGCTGCGCGGCAAAGCGGCCGGCAAAGGCGCGGATCGCCTCGGCGCCTGTAATGTCGATCACCGGGCTCTTGAGCACGGCATCTTCGGTAAAGCAATCGACCACCGTCTCGACCTCGCCGTTGTCGAGGGCGCAGCAATAGCGGGTGAACAGGTCGGCGATCGGCCCATCAGCC
>DASQGR010000285.1:0-13473 GCA_035632515.1 Allostellaceae bacterium
TCCGAGGGCTACGAGCTGCCGTTTCTGCTCGGGCTGATCATCGCCAAGATGGCGGGGTCGGCGGTGTCGATCGGCAGCGGCTTCCGCGGCGGCATGTTCAGCTCGTCGCTGTTTCTGGGCGCGCTGTTCGGTACCGCAATCGCTGCGATCCTGCACCGTCTCCTGCCCTGGGCGCCGGCCGACGAGACGGTCTACATCCTTGCCGGGATGGGCTCGGTGGCGGCCGGGGTGGTCGGCGCGCCGATGACGATGATCCTGCTGGTGCTGGAGGCGACATCCGATTTCTCGGCGACGCTCGGGGTCGCGGTGGCGGTTATCGTCGCGGTGGTGGTCGTGCGCCACTGGTTCGGCTACTCGTTCGCGACCTGGCGCTTTCATCTGCGCGGGGTGGCGCTGCATAGCCCGCACGACATCGGCTGGCTGCACGATCTGCAGGTCGCCAATTTGATGCGCCGCGATTTCGCGGTGGTCCCCGTCGACCTGCCGGTGCGGGAATTGTGCCGGCAGTTTCCGATCGACGCGACGATGCGGATCTTTGCTGTCGATGAAAACGGCTGCTATCGGGGCTATGTCGATCTGGTCGACGCGCACAGCATCACCTATCGCGAGGCGGCGACGCAACGCACGGCCGGCGATGTGGCCCGCGGCGGCGAGCATTTCCTGACCCCCGGCCAGCCGGTGCGCGAGACGCTCGACCGCTTTATCGCCTCGGCCGCCGAGACCCTTGCCGTCGTCGACAATCCCCGCGATCGCCGGGTCCAAGGTTATCTTAGCGAGGCCTTTGCCCTGCGCCGCTATTACCGCGAATTGGAAGCCCGGCATCGCGAAGAACTGGGCGATGACGAGTTGTTCAACCTACGCCACGCTTCGCCCGACAGTTGACGATTCCTGTCGTCTGAAAGAGAAAGACTTGGGCCAGGGCAAGATGTGCTATGCTCTGCCGATGAGATCGTTGCGACTATTGTTCAGCACGATCATCGGCGCGGTTGCCCTCAGCACCGCCGGTTGTGCCGATGACAATGCGGCCTCGCGGATCGGCCGGGTCAGTGCCGTGGTCGGCGCGGTGCAATATGATCCCGACGGCGGCGACTGGACGGATGCGCTGGTCAACGAGCCGGTCGCTGCCGGGACGGGCTTGCGCAGCCGCCGCGCCGGGCAGGCCGAGTTGCGCATTGCCGGCGACCGCGTGGCGCTTGCCGACGACAGCGAGTTGCGCCTCCTTCGGCTCGATCGCGACACCCTGCAGATCGCCTTGAGTCAGGGCCGTATCGGCGTGCATCTCGACAAGGCCGGCGGCAGCCGGACCGTCGAAATCGACCTGCCGCAGGGCGGGGTCTGGCTGACCGCACCGGGCGATTACGACATCGCCGCCGGCGAGGCGCAGTCGCCGCCGCGGATAGCCGTCCTGACCGGCAACGCGCTGGTCGGCGGCGGCCTTAGCGACAGCAGCATCGTCGCCGCGAGCGTCGTTGCCCCGGCTGCCGACAGCTTCAGCGAGTGGTGGCGCGGCCAAAGCGAGGGCGATGTTGCGGCAAGCTCGCGCCATGTCTCGCCCGCCATCGCCGGGGTCGAGGCGCTGGCCGCCAACGGAACCTGGGAGAGCGACGCTACCTTCGGCGATGTCTGGTATCCGAAAGATTTGGCCGACGACTGGGCGCCCTATCGCTATGGTAGCTGGCGCTTTCTGCCGCCTTGGGGCTGGACCTGGATTGACGATGCCGCCTGGGGTTTTGCGCCGTCCCATTACGGACGTTGGGCGCGGATCGACGCCCGCTGGGCTTGGGTGCCGGGGCCGCAAGGCGACCATCCGGCCTACAGCCCGGCCGCCGTCGCGTTTCTCGGCACGGCCGGGGTCGGGCTCAGCCGGCCGGGCGAGGTCGGCCCGGCGGTGGCCTGGTTCCCGCTGGCGCCGGGCGAGGTGGCGGAGGATCCCGACGCGCATTACCGGAACCGCCTGTTTTCCAGCATCGTGCCCCGCACCGTCTTCAAGGCCGGCAAGCCGGTAAAGCCGGAGCTGATCCAGCTCCCCGACCAGCGTCTCGAAGACGCCCCGGTCATTCTCGGCGCCTTGCGGATCGCCCCCGCCGCCGCCGGCGCGCTTGCTGCGGCTCCGATAAAGCCGGCCGCGGTAAAGCCGGCTGTGGTAAAAACCGCCGCCCACGTCGCCGCCGCTGCCCCGCCGGCAGCGAAGGCGCCGCCGCCAACGCGCGTGCAGGCGCGGAAGGTCTTTCTTGCGCATGCCCGCAAGGCGCCGGTTCAGGCCGCGCAGAAAAAGCGCGCAATCGCGGCGGCTCCACGCCGTTCGCATATCGCCGCGGCAAGCTCGCCGCGGGCGCAACCGGCGCCATCGACGCCGTCGCTGCACTCGGCGCATAATCGCCCGCACCTCGCCGCCACCCGGGGAGAGGCGCCAGAATAACGGCGAAGGGGCGGAGGCCTCGATGATCGATTTCCGCAGCGACAACACCGGCCGCGCCGCGCCGGAAATCCTCGACGCGCTGGTTCGCGCCAATACCGGCACC
This sequence comes from Allostellaceae bacterium, assembly GCA_035632515.1. Classification (GTDB taxonomy): domain Bacteria; phylum Pseudomonadota; class Alphaproteobacteria; order ATCC43930; family CGMCC-115725; genus DATARH01. Next base: position 2,523 of record DASQGR010000285.1, read on the forward strand.
GCGCTCGGCTACGGCGCCGATACGTGGACGACCGAACTGCAGGAGCGCTTCTCGGAGCTGTTCGAGGCCGCGGTGCGGGTGTTTCCGGTGGCGACCGGCACCGCCGCCAACGCGCTGTCGCTGGCGGCAATCTCGCCGCCCTGGGGCCTCGTCTATTGCAGCGAGGCGGCGCACATCAATACGTCCGAGGCCAATGCCGCCGGGTTTTTCGGCGGCGGGCTCAAGCTGGCGCCGGTCGCCGGCGCCGGCGGCAAGATCGAGGCCGATGCGCTGGCCCGGATACTGGCGGCGATCCAGCCCGGCCAGCTCCATCGCGGCCAGCCGGCGGCGGTCAACCTGACCCAGGCGACCGATCTCGGCGCGGTCTACCGGCTCGACGAGGTGCGGGCGATCGCCGAGGTGGCGAAATCGCGCGGATTGAAGCTGCATATGGACGGGGCGCGCTTCGCCAACGCGCTGGCGCGGCTGCAATGCAGCCCGGCCGAGCTATCGTGGCGCTCGGGGATCGATATCCTGTCGTTCGGCGCGACCAAAAATGGCGGCGCGCTGTGCGATGCGATCGTGGTGTTTTCGCCCGAGATCGCCGACGGGCTGGCGATCCAGCTGCGCCGCGCCGGGCAGGTCTGGTCGAAGATGCGCTTCGCCTCGGCCCAGCTGATGGCCTACATCGAAAACGGGTTGTGGCTGCGGCTGGCGACGCAATCGAACGCGGTTGCCGCGCGCATCGTCGGAGGTCTAGCCGGCATTGCCGGGGTGACGCTGGTAGCGCCGGTCGAGGCCAACGAGATTTTTCTCGAACTGCCGCCCGGCGCAATGGATGCGCTGGAACGCGACGGCTTTCAATTCTACCGCCGCAGCGCGACGCTGGCGCGCTTCGTCTGCCGCTTCGATGTCACCGACACCGAAGCCGACGCCCTCGTCGCGGCCCTGAAACGCCACTGCCAGGCCCCGGCAAGGGCGGCGGAGTAGCTACTCCGCCGCGGCGCTCTCCTCGGGGAGCATGCCGAGCGCGCGTTTGTAGATATCGATCAGGCTTTCCTGCTCGTCGAGATCGTCCTTGTCCATGCGCCTGAGGCGGATCACCTGGCGCATGATCTTGGGGTCGAAGCCGGTGCCCTTGGCCTCGGCATAAACCTCCTTGATGTCGTCGCCGAGCGCCTTGCGCTCCTCCTCGAGGCGCTCGATCCGCTCGACAAAGCTCTTGAGCCGGTCGCCGGCAATCCCCCCAACGTCAGGCATGCCTGCGGCTCAGTGCTGATGCGGCGTGGCGGCGAAGGCGGCCTTTTGCTCGGGGCTCGCCTCTTTTTGGTATTTCTTGCGCCATTCGTCGTAAGGCATGCCGTAGACGATCTCGCGCGCCTGCGGGTCGGAAAGCTCGACGCCTTTCTCCTCGGCGGCGGCGCGGTACCATTTCGACAAGCAGTTGCGGCAGAAGCCGGCGAGGTTCATCAGGTCGATGTTCTGCACGTCGGTACGCTCGCGCAGATGCGCGACGAGCGCGCGGAAGGTCGCGGCTTCGAGTTCGGTGCGGGTCTTGTCGTCCATGAGGGTCACCTCCAATGCTGCGTCTTATGTAGCATCAGCATCGCCCGCTTTGAACAAGGTCAGTGCCAGAAACACGGTTGCGGCGGCGAGCGCGAGACCGGCAGCGGCGTAGAGCGCGGTCGGCGCCACGGGCAGGATCGCGCCGGCCAGCATCGGCCCGATCCCGGCACCGAGGTCGCGCCACGTGGCGAGCCGGGCGATCGCCGGCACCCGCGCCGCGCCGGGATAGACGATCGCCGCGACCGGAGCCGGCAGCGGCGCCAGTACCCCGCGCAGCAGCACGATGGCGATGATCCCGGTCCAGATCCAGCCGCCGCAGATTGCGGCATAACCGGCGGACGAAAGCAGCGAAACGACAATCATCGTCCGCGCCGCGCCCCAGCGTTCGCCGGCAAGACCGCTCGGCGGTCCCAGCACGATCTCGGCGAGATAGCGCAACGATAGCGCGGCGCCCGCGGCCAAGGTCGCGCCCTTGGGCGAGGCGGCCGAGGCGAGCAGCGACAGGCCGACGACGAAGACGCCGTCGAGCGTCAGCCCCTGGATGAACGACCATAGATCGAGCGGCGCCGGCAGACCGATGCGGCGGCGCCTCGAGAGCACGGCCTGGCCGCGGCCGCCGGGCAGCCGCACGGCGACGGGCAGCGCCAACAGCGCGATCGCCGCCAGGGCGAGGAACACCGTGCGCGGCCCGACTGCCTCCGCCAGCATTGCGCCGGCGAGGAGGCCGAGCATCGGCCCTGCCGAGATGATCGCCCGCGCCTTTCCGCTGCGCCGTGCCGCGCGATCGGATTCGACCGTCGCCAGCGCCTGCGTCGCAATGTTGAGCGCGGCAAACGACAATCCCCATAACAGACGGGCGACGACCAGCGCCTCGACCCCTGACAACAGGGCGTAGCCAAGAGTGGAGGCGGCAGCCCCCAGCGCTGCCAGCAGGCAAGCGCCACGGGGGCCGAAACGCTCGTAGCCGCGCGCGACCCAGCCATAGCCGGCGATGCGCACCAGCCGGTTCGCCGCGAGCAGGATGCCGGCCTCGGGCAGACTTACCCCGAAAGCCGCGGCGTGCAGGGGCAGAATCAGATACAGCACGGTATCGCCGGGCAGGGTCAACCCTAGCGTGATCGCGGCGTTGCGCGAGGCGCGGTCGGCCTCCCTGCGCAGGAAGGGAGCGGCGCCAACCGGCGCCCTCACAACCTGCTCGGTCAACGGCTCGGTCAACGGCTCGGGCATCAGATCGGGCATCAGATCGGAAAGATCAGCGATGTCGGCACCAGGGTCGCGTCGGTGACGCAGATACGCTCGGCAAAGCGCAGCGTGCCGGATTCCTCGACGACACGGTCGTAGTAGCGGCCGCAGAGAAACACGGTGGAGGGCTCGTTTAGCAGCGTCTGAAACACGGCGAAGCTGGCCCCGAGCCGCAGGCCGTCGGCGTCGATCGATCGCAGCATGATGCCGCCGGTCAGGTTGCGCACGATGCGCGGCGCATAAAGGATCGTCTTGCGCAGGGCGGCGACCCGATCGGTCAGCATCGCCCGGCTCTCGGCATGGATCAGCGCGACCGGCAGACCCGAAGCATAATTTTCGCGCGGGATGATCTGGTAGAGGCAGGTCTCGGTGAAGAAATCCGGCCAGCGCTCGTATTGCCCTTCGGCCAGCGCCTCGTCATAGGCGCCGTAGAGATCGGCGAGGCGTGCGCGCAGCGCCGCCGGCGCGCGCAAACCCGAGGCGACCGCAATCACGGGGCGCTAAAGCCCCATCACGGCGCGGTAATGCTGGTAGAAACCGCGGATCGCGGTCTCGGTGACCATGTGCGGCACATTGGCGACATCGCGCCCGCCCATCTCGACCAGGCATTCGGCCGCGTCGTTGCCGGCGATCCCGGCCTGCGACAGGATCATCGCCTCGCCGTCATCGGCCGAGACGAGACCGGCCGGTCCAAACAGGTTGGACTGGCGCAGCCGGCGCTGCGTCATCTCGGGCGGGTCGTCGGCATAGCCGAAATGGGTCCAGACGAGATCGAAACTCTGCGCATCGATCGGCACGATCTGGCGCATCGCCAGCCCGTTCGATTGCTGCTGCACGATCAGGTTGGGCCATAGCGTCTGCATCACCACGGTGGCGTCGCCGGGAAATTCGCGGACCGGCTCCAGGAGGCGCGGGTCGGCGAGGCGCAAATCGCCGCGAAATGCGCTCATCTGCGCTGTCGCCTCATTGACCTGCTGCTCGCCGCGGCGGCTGACCAGCACGCCGTGGCGGCCGGTCTCGTCCATCTCGATCGCCGATTGCTGGTCGAGCCGGAACAGGCCGAACGTCACCAGGAACACATGCAGCAGGCTGGCGTGGTAGGGGTCCTTGATGTTCTCGAACATCAGCTTCCAGTTGCTCGGCAGGCGCTGCCGCTGGTAGCCGAGCACCTTGAGCTCGCGGCCGCTGAACACGCGGTCGAAATAGCCGAGCATCAGCGGCCCGAGATAGTCTTCCAGCGTCTCGTTCGGCTGGGCGAAGCTGGCGAAGACGACGCCGTGGCGGGAGGCGACCGCGAGCCGCTCAAGCGCGTGATCCTCGGGCCGGAAATCCTCGGGCATGCCGCCCTGGCCGCGATAGCCGCGGCGGAACGGCACGCCGAAGAGCCTGCCTTCGAGGTCGTAGGTCCACTGGTGGTAGGGGCAGATAAACTCCTTCACCGTGCCGCGATTGGCGCTGCATACCTGCATGCTGCGGTGGGCGCAGCGATTGACCAGCACATTGACCGCGCCGTCGACGCCGCGCACGGCGACGACCTCGCGGGTGCCGAGCCGGCTACGGGTGAAATCGCCCGGGTTGGGGATCTCGGCATCGAGGCAGACATAGAGCCAGCTCGGCCCCTGAAAGATGCGCTCCTGTTCGCGGGCGAAGATCTCGGGGTCGGTGTAGACCCAGTTCGGCACGCGCGACGGACCGGCGGCCGGCCACTGGCGGCTCCCCCGATCGGCCCCTGTGCTTGCGTTCCTTGCTGACATGCAACCTCGCAACCGCGTGCCTGGGCGATGTTTGCGAGGGTAGATAAGGTCAGGGATGCGGGCAACGGGTTTGCCGGCTTGCCCCATCACTCGGCGCGATTGAACAGCACCGGGATCGCGGTTTCGTCGAGCGCGTGGTAGGTGCCGCACAAGATCGCGCCGCACCAGTGCATGCCCCCGTAGCGGGTGCCGTCGGCGAAGCGTATGGCGAATTCGCCGTTCTCGATCCGCGTCGTGAACGGGGCGCCGCCGAACCCGCCGAGCGGCGGCTCGTAATAGAGCGTGCCGTGGATCCAGCCGTCGCCATCGACGGTAATGACCGTGAGCACGGCAACACTGTCGGCAAGGCGCGCCTGCCATCGCCCGTAGAGCAGCCGCTGCGCGACGACCGGGCCGGCGACGATCAAGATCGCGAGACAGAGCGCCAGCCGAGCGCGCCATGAGCCGATGACGGCCATGCGCGCCCCCCGATCAGGGCGTTAGTGAAACCGCGGCTTGACCTCTTCGCACAGCAGGCGCAGCGCGGTCATCACCCCTTGATGCGGGATCTGCCCGCCGCAGTTCAACTCGGCGAGGATGCCGTCGAGCCCGATTTCCTCCTGCACCTCTTTGAGCCGCGCGGTAAAGCTGTCGGGAGTGCCGCAGATCACCTGCGTCGCCAGCGCCTCGTCAAAGGTCAGCGCCTCGAGCCGCTCGACCCGCGCCATCCGCTGCACCGCGACCTCGCCGCCGGCGCGGCGTGCCGAATCCCGACCAAGCTCGGCCTGATAGCGGAAAAAGCTCATCAGGCTGTGTTCGAGCTCGGCGCGGGCGCGCTGCTCGGTCTCGGCGAGATAGGCCGGCACCCGCAGGAACACCTGGCCTTCGCCGGGATGCCCGGCCTCCTTCCAGGCCTTGCGGTAGGAGTCGATATAAGGCACGAGCTGCTTGAACGGCCCCTGCCGCACCGCGACAAATACCGGAAAGCCGAGCTTGCCGATCGCCGGAAAGGTCTCGGGCGTGGCGCCGGCCATGCGCATTTCCGGCCACGGCTTCTGGTAGGGCTTGGGCGACAGCGTGATGTTGTCGAAGCTGTGATATTTGCCCTGGTAGGAAAACCGGTCCTGGGTCCAGGCGAGCTTGAGGATGTCGAGCGTCTCGGCAAAGCGCTCGCGGCTCTCGGCATAGGAAATGCCGTATTCCTCATAGGTGCGCACCACCCCACTGCGGCCGATGCCGTAGATCAGGCGGCCGCGGCTGACCTGATCGACCGTCGCCGCCTCTTCGGCCAGACGCAGCGGGTGCGACAGCGGCAGGACCTGCACCGCAAGGCCGATCTTGACCCGGCTGGTGGAGGCGGCGATCGCGCTGGCCACCATCATCGGCGCGGACAAGACAGAGCGCTCGGGCGCGCCGTGCAGCTCGGCCAGCCATACCGCGTCGAGGCCCCACTCGTCGGCGGACGCAACCTCGGACAGCGCCTGATCAAAAGCGGCCGCTTCCCCTGCCCGCTCCAGCGGGGGAAATTCCATGAACGTGCCGAATTCCATCGTCATTTCTCCCTCCCGGCCGCAAGGGGCCGGGCTTTATCCGGATTTCCAACATCAGCATGAGTGCGGGCAAAGGCGCAAGCGGCTCCGTTGTGGAAAACTATACGATGCGGTTGCGTTTTTAGAGGCCGCGGGATTATTTATACGGTGTTCCACGTTATCCGACCGGAACGCGAAAACCCTCGATGGAGAAGCCGATGATCCGACCGCGCAACGCGGCGTTGGTGGTTCTGGTGACGGGCCTGCTGGCGACGCCTCTGTCCCCGGCTTCGGCTCATCGCCACGGCGGACCGGGGATCTGGCCCTTCGCGGCTGCCGCGATCATCGCGGGTACTGCGGCCGCCGTGGCCGCGCCGGCTTATTATGCGCCGCCGCCCGCTCCCTACTACTACGCCCCGCCGGCCTATTACGCGCCGCCTCCGGCCTATTATGCGCCGCCGGCCTATTATTATCCGGGCTATTACTACGGCCGCTGATCGGCCCCCGACTTACCACACTGGCGCCCCTCTCGCGGACGCCGCTAGTATGCGGCGGACGGCACAACACTGAGAGAGGAGCGCCGCGATGCGGGTCCACAACCTTTACGTCGACGACAAGGGCGAGACGCATTTCCGCGACATCGAGATCGATTGGGTCGAGGAAGGTCCCGCCGGCAAATTGTCGAAGCGGTTGCCGGCGACGGGCATCATCTTCCGCGAGGTTCAGCCGAGCTACGATCTCGACTGGCACCCGGCGCCGCGCCGGCAATACATCATCAATCTCGACGCCGGGGTGCAGATCACCGCGAGCGACGGCGAGGCCCGCATCATCAAGGCCGGCGAAGTGATTCTGGTCGAGGACACCAGCGGCAAGGGCCATCTGTCGAAGGCGGTCGAGGGCAAGATCCGCAACTGCATCTTCGTGCCGGTGGAGTAGCTCCCCAGACCATCCCGGCGAAAGCCGGGATGGTCGTTCGGGATGTTTTATTTCACATTCCCAAGATCGACCCGGTATTCGCCCGCGGGTCGCGGCGGAGCCATCTGCCGGCTTCGACCTGGTGGAAAAAGTCGTCGCAGGCGCGGTTGAAGAGGTCCGGCTCTTCCAGGTTGAGCGCGTGCCCGGTATTGGGCAGCACCACCAGCGCCGCGGTCGGGATGTTGCGTTTCATCAATAGGCCCGGTTCGAGACAGGGGTCGTCCTCGTCGCCCGTGGCGACCAGGGTCGGCACCTCGAGCCCCCGCATCTTGTCGACGAGGTCGTAGAGCGAGGGCCGGCGCGCCTGCACACCGCGCATCGTGTTGGCCGCGCCCAGGGTCGAATGTTCCTTCAGCTGGGCCATGAACTCGGCATAGCCGCGCGGGTCCTTGTTTTCGTATTGCACCCGGGTCGGGCCGGCGCCATAGGTCTTGGCGACTTCGGCCATGCCTTTCTCGGCGATCTGCGCCGCGGTGCGCGCGGTCTCGTCGTGGAATTGCTGGCGTTTCCCCGGCTCGGCGCCATAGCCGCAGCCGGCGACGACCAGCGACTCGGCGCGCTCCGGATAGGCGAAGCCGAAATGCAGGGTGGCGAACCCGCCCATCGAGATGCCGACGATGTGCGCCTTCACGATCTTGAGCGCGTCGAGGACGTCGCGGATGTCGTCGCGGGCGCGGTCCTGCGAATAGCGCTCGAAATCCTCCGGCACGTCGGAGGGCGGATAGCCGCGCGCGTTGTAGACGATGCAGCGATAGCGCCGCGAGAAGTACCGCACCTGCGGCTCATAGCTGCGGCTATCGCCGGCGAATTCGTGGACGAAGACGATCGGCCGGCCGCTGCCGGTTTCCTCGTAATACAGTTTGACGCCGTCATCGGTGGTCAGCTGGCCCATCGCGCACCCTCCTCAGGTTGCGAATATCCTAGCCGCCGTTGACGCACCCTCTCAAGCCGGATGCCGCAGCAGCGAAGCGGCGCGAACGCGGGCAACTGCCGAAAAATGGGGCGCTGCCAGCCCTGCGATCCGGTGGAAATGCGCGGATTGCCGCACCGCGGCGCTTGGCACGATTCTTGTTGCTGGTCTCACCAGGTCCGGGCCGTTGCGCAGACGGCCGATCCGGGCCGGGATCGCCGGATCGTCTCCGGACCTCATTCCCGGACCAGCTTCACCCATATGTGACCGGTGGCACCTTGCTCCACGTTATGGCGGGCATCGGCGGACCACGTTAAGTTGCGACTCTGGAGCCATGCCCTTCCCGGTGCCGGATGCGGATCGCCCTCGCCCTTATCGCGTTTGTCGCGGCGGCTGTCGGCGGCATTGCCGTGTCGCCCGCGGCTTCGGTCGCGCTGGTGCTGGCGGTCGATGTTTCGGAAAGCGTGTCGGCCGACCGCTATATCCTGCAGCATGACGGGATCGCCCGTGCTTTCGAGACGCCGCAGCTGGTCGACACCATCGCCGGGGTGCCGGGCGGGATCGAGGCGCTGGTGCTCGAATGGTCCGACCCGGACAAGATCGCCATCACCGTCGGCTGGACCCGGGTCGTCAACAAGGCGAGCGCTGCCGGCTTCGCTGCCGCGGTGCGGGCGACACAGCGCACCTCGCATGGGCTCACCGCGATCGGCTCGGCGATGCTGGCCGCCGCCGCGGCCTTCGACCACATGCCCGAGCCGGCCGCGCAGCGGGTCATCGACGTTTCCGGCGACGGCATGGCCAATTTCGGGGCGCCGCCGGCGCGGGTGCGCGACCAGCTGGTGCAGCAGGGGATCACGATCAACGGCCTGGCGATCCTGACCGAGGAGCCCTGGCTCGACGATTACTACCGGCACAACGTGATCGGCGGCCCGTCCGGCTTTGTCATCGTTGCCGAAAACATGGACAGCTTTGCCGAGGCGATCCTGAAAAAGCTGGTGCAGGAAATCGCCGGGACGCCACCACGCTATGCGGTCAACCCCAAGCGCTGGGCGCAGCAGCGCCGGTGAGCCCCGGCGCAATCCTCCCCCGGCGGCGGGAAGGAAGATGCGGGCGGCCGTTTCGTCCGGTTCAGATGCAGTACGTCCGCAGCGGCGCGAAGCCGTTGAACCCGACCGAGGCATAGCTCGCCGTATAGGCGCCGGTCGACAGGATCTCGACCTTGTCGCCGACGGCAAGGCCCAGAGGCAGCCGGTATTCGGTGCGCTCATAAAGGATGTCGGCGCTGTCGCAGGTCGGCCCGGCGATCACCACCGGACCTTCGGGGCCGGCACGGCCCGGGGCCTCGATCCGGTACTTGATGCTTTCGTCCATGGTTTCGGCGAGCCCGTTGAACTTGCCGACATCGAGATAGACCCAGCGTTTGTCGCCGCCGTCGCCCTTGTCGGCGATCAGCACGACCTCGCTCTGGATGATCCCGGCATCGCCGACCAGCGAGCGGCCCGGCTCGACGATCACCTCCGGCAGCCGATTGCCGAAATGCTTGGTCAACGCCGCGGTCACGGCGCCGGCATAGCGGCTGACCGGCGACACGTCGCCGCGATACTGCGCCGGAAAGCCGCCGCCGATATTGACCATGCGCAGGTTGATGTCGGCCTCCGCCAACAGCGAGAACATCCGCGCGGCCGAGCCGATCGCCCCGTCCCACTGGCCGAGATCGGTCTGCTGCGAGCCGACGTGGAACGACACGCCATAGGGGTCGAGCCCAACGTCGCGGGCGCGGCAGAGCAGCTTCACCGCCATCTCGGGGGTGCAGCCGAACTTGCGCGACAGCGGCCAGTCGGCGCCCTCGCACGAGACCAGGATGCGGCAGAACACGCGCGCCCCCGGCGCAACGCGCGCCAGCTTGTCGAGCTCAGCTTCGCTGTCGAAGGCAAAGAGCCGCACCCCTGCGGCATAGGCGGCGGCGATGTCGCGCTCCTTCTTGATCGTGTTGCCGAACGACAGCCGCTCCGGCGTCGCGCCGTTGCCGAGGCACAACGCGATCTCGGCCGGGCTCGCGACGTCGAAATTCGAGCCCCGCTTGGCCAGCATCGCGACGATCTCGGCCGCCGGGTTCGCCTTTACCGCGTAATAGACGCTGGCGATCGGCAGATAGCGCCGCAGCATGTCATAAGCCCTGGCGACGACGTCGAGATCCATGACGAGGCACGGAGTCTCGGGCACGGTTTCGGCAAGAAAACGGGAGATCTTCTTGTTCATTTGACCGGGGATCCTTCCCAAACGGCAAGCTGACCAATCGAGATTCGCTGCTCCGCCGGCGTCGCCCATCACGGGCGGACGGGATGCGATGCGCGGCAAACGACTGAAAGCGCCGCCGATACGGACGAAAACCGTACCGCAGCGGATTTTGGTTAGCTTAAACTGCTCGGATCGATGACCCGGCTGCCCCGTCCCCGCAAGCGGGTGCCGCGCAGAACGGCGTCAGGGCAGGGCTCCACAGCCCACATCGGGATTGCAACCATATCGACCTCCCTCTCGGGACCGGCTTTCCGGCCGGACTGCCAAAAAGGACGCGTTACGTCGTTGCATAACCACCAAGGGCCATAGGCACGTGCGAGTGCGTCAACGCGCGGATACATACGCGCAAATTTCCCGATTGCAAGCGAAAATCCGGAAGGTTTTTTCGGCGGATCGACGTGCCGTTTACGGCACTTCGCGGAGGGGAATGACGCCGAGTTGCCGGCCGTTGGCGAGGTCGATGACGACGAGCTCCTTCACCCCGTCCGGAAGCGAAATTTCAACGACGATTCGCTCCGGCCCGGTGCTGATTGCGGCGATCCGGGCGCCCTTCGGCAACTCGATCGGCGGTGCGGTGAAGGTCGCCGCCGCCACCGTCGCCGGTGCGCGATGCGACATCCGCGCGGCAACCGCCACGACCAGCGCGGCAAAACCCGCGACCAGCATCACCCCCATCACCGCAACCAGGATTTTCAGCGAACGCATGGTCTCACTATATC
>DASQGR010000286.1:0-15720 GCA_035632515.1 Allostellaceae bacterium
GGCGCGGCGGCGGGTCCACTCGCCGTTCGCTTCCAGCACCGCGCGGAACCGGGCAACCTCGTCCCACAGGGCATCGACCCCCGCGCCGGTCAGCGCCGAGATTGCGCGCACCGGTACCTGCCAGCCCGCCACCGCCGGCGGGATCAGGCGCAGTGCATTGGCGTAATCGGCGGCGGCGCGGTTGGCGTGATCGAGCAGTTCGCCGTCGGCCTTGTTGATCAGCACCAGATCGGCCAGCTCGATGACGCCGCGCTTCAGTCCCTGCAGTTCGTCGCCGGCGGCCGGCGGCAGGATCAGCACGAACATGTCGGTCATCTCGGCGACGGTCGTCTCCGATTGCCCGGCGCCGATCGTCTCGACGATGATCGTGTCGAACCCGGCCGCCTCGCACAGCAGGATCGTCTCGCGGGTGCGGCGCGCGACCCCGCCCATCGCATCGCCGCCGGGCGACGGGCGAATAAACGCGTTCGGCGCGCGCGACAGCTCGGTCATCCGTGTCTTGTCGCCGAGGATCGCACCGCCGCCGCGCTTCGAGGCGGGATCGACCGCCAGCACCGCGATCTTGTGTCCGCGCGCCAGACCGTCGAGGCCGAAGCGCTCGATAAAGGTCGATTTGCCGGCGCCGGGCGGCCCCGAAATCCCGAGCCGCGTCGCCTTTCCCGTATGCGGCAGCAGGGTCTCGACAAGCCTCTCGGCCTCGGCCCGATGATCGGCGCGGGTCGATTCGACGAGGGTGACGGCACGCGCCAGCGCGCGCCGGTCGCCGGCTTGGAGGGCGGCGGCGAGGCCCGCCGCATCCCCGTCCTGCGTCCTTCCAGACGCGCCCGTGGGGCGCTCCTCAGGATGACGGCGTTTTTGCGATGGCATAAAGACGAACCGTCACCCTGAGAAGCCCGTAATGCGGGCGTCTCGAAAGGCGCAGGGCGCCGATCCAGCCCGGAGGCTCACTCTGAGGCTCACTCTACCGCAAGCGCCGCCGCGCGGCGGGCGGCTTCCTGCTGGCGGGCCCACATCATCGCGTAGATCCCGTTTTGCGCAATCAGCGCCCGATGGTCGCCGCGCTCGGCGATCTGTCCGTTGTCGAGCACGAGGATCTGGTCGGCATCGACGATGGTCGACAGGCGGTGGGCGATGATGAGGGTGGTGCGGCCGGCGGCGATCTCGGCAAGGCTCGCCTGGATTTCGCGCTCGGTCTTGGTGTCGAGGGCCGAGGTCGCCTCGTCGAAAATCAGGATCTCCGGCGCCTTGAGGATCACCCGGGCGATGGCGACGCGCTGCTTCTCGCCGCCCGAAAGCTTGAGCCCGCGCTCACCGACCATGGTGTCGTAGCCGTCGGGCAGTCCGGCGATGAAATCGTGAATGCGGGCGAACCGGGCGGCCGCCTCGATCTCGGCGCGGCGGGCGCCGGGGTGGCCATAGGCGATGTTGTAGAGGATCGTGTCGTTGAACAGCACGGTGTCCTGCGGCACCACGCCGATCGCGCGCCGCAGGCTGTCCTGGGTCACGTCGCGGATGTCCTGGCCGTCGATCTCGATTGCCCCGTCATCGACATCCCAGAAGCGGAACAGCAGGCGCGCGGTCGTCGACTTGCCGGCGCCGCTGGGCCCGACGATGGCGACGGTATGGCCCGCCGGCACCGTAAAGTCGATGTCTTCGAGGATCGGCCGGCGCGGGTCGTAGCGGAAATCGACCCGGCGGAACGCGACCTCGCCGCGCCGCACCGCCAGCGCAGGCGCCCCCGGGCGATCGACGATCTCGGGCGCGACCCTGAGCAGCCCCAGCATCTGCTCGAGATCGACCAGCGACTGCTTGACGTTGCGATAGACCATGCCGAGAAAATTGAGCGGCATGTACAGCTGGATCAGATAGGCATTGACCAGCACGAAATCGCCGACCGTCATCCGCCCGGCGGCAACCCCGTTGGCGGCGAGCAGCATCACCCCGACCAGGCCGCAGGCGATGATCGCCCCCTGGCCGATATTGAGCGCGGCGAGCGTCGTCTCGCTCTTGACCGCAGCTTTCTCATAGGCGGCGAGCGAATGGTCGTAGCGCTGCGCTTCGTGCCGTTCGTTGGCGAAATACTTGACCGTCTCGAAATTCAACAGGCTGTCAATTGCCTTGGTGTTGGCCTCGCTGTCGCGGGCGTTCATCTCGCGGCGAAAGCGGACCCGCCAATCCGTCACCGCGAAGGTGAAGGCGATGTAGAGGACGATCGTCCCCAGCGTGACCGCCGCAAAGCTCCAATCGTAGAGCCGCCACAGGATGCCGCAGACCAGCAGGATCTCGATCAGGGTCGGCACGACGTTGAAGAGGATGATCGACAACAGGAAATCGATCGCCTGCGTGCCGCGTTCGACCGCGCGCGACAGCCCGCCAGTCCGGCGGTCGAGATGGAAACGCAGCGACAGCGAGTGCAGGTGACGGAACGCCGACAGCGCCACCCGCCGCACCGCGCGCTGCTCGACCTTGGCGAAAATCGCGCTGCGCAGCTCGTTGAACGCGAGGGCAACGACCCGTGCCGCGCCGTATCCGACGACCAGCATGACCGGCACCGCGACGATGGCGGCGGCGGTTCCTCCCGGATTTCGCTCCGCCGACAGCGCATCGACCGCATGCTTGTAGAGAAACGGGATGCCGATATTGACCAGCTTCGCGCCGCCGAGCAGCGTGATCGTCAGCACCACCCGCACCCGCAATTCAAGCGAGTCGCGCGGCCATAGATAGGGGAACAGGCCGCGCAGCGCCTTGAGCCCGTCGATCAGCCTGCCCTGGGGTCCGGCCATCGCCGAGGGCGGCATCCGGCCGCGCGGGCTCATTTTGCGTACTCGGGGGCGACGGGCCGTGGTGTGGGCTCGGGTTCGGCCGGCGGCAGCCGCCAGCCGAGCACCGCCGCGACAGCTACCAGCACCATGCCGCAGAGGAACGGGGTGTTGCGGCCGAGCCCGGCGAACAGGACCCCGGCCAATAGCGGTCCCAGGACCCGCGCCAGGCTGCCGACCGATTGCGCCACGCCCATGACCTCGCCCTGCTCCTGCGCCCCGGCGCGACGCGAAATGAGGCTGTTGAGCGAGGGCTGCATCGCCCCCATGCCGAGCGCGAGGCCGCTTACCGACACCAGCAGCAGCGTGAGGTTGTGCGTGAACGGCAGGATCGCCAGCCCGCAAGCGATCAGAGCCAGCCCGGCGACCAGCAGCCGCTCCTCGCCAAAGCGCGCGGTCAGCCGGCCAATCAAGCCGCCCTGCATCGCCGCCGACAGCAGGCCGACATAGGTGAAAACGTAACCGATCTGCGCCGGTCCCCAGCCGAACTGCGCCATTGCCCACAGCGCAAACGTCGCCTCCATTCCGGCAAAGGCGAGGATCGCAAGAAAAAACACCAGCAGCAGCCGCGCCAGTGCCGTCCGGGCGAACGCCAAACGGAGCGCCTCGGTCCGGCTGCGCCGCTGCCGCTGCGGCAAATCCGCCTGCAGGCTTTCCTTCAACACGAAGACGACGCCGAGAAACGCTATCGCCGACATGGCGCAGGCGATGATGCCCGGCGTCCGAAGATCGGCGGTCGCCAAGTCGTTGCCGGCGATTACCCCGCCCAGCGCCGGGCCGACGATGAAGCCGAGCCCGAAGGCGGCGCCGATCATGCCCATGCCGCGCGCGCGCTTTTCCGGTGTGGTCACGTCGGCGATATAGGCCTGCGCCGCAGCGATGTTGCCGGCGCACGCCCCGGCCAGCGCCCGCGCCGCGAACAGCATCCACAACGCGCTGGCAAAGCCGAGCCACAGATAGGCGAGCGCCGCCGCCGCCATGCTGGCCATCAGCACCGGACGGCGACCGATGCGGTCGCTGAGCCGGCCCCAGAACGGCGCGGCCAGCATCGACATCAACGAGAACACCGCCATCAGCACCGTCACCTCCTGCGGCGAGGCGCCGAAGCGCTCGGCATAAAACGGCAGGAGCGGAATGATGAGGCCGAACCCGATCAGATCGACCAGCACGATAAGAAAAAGAATGGGCATCGTAATCGAGTTGATAGCCCTCGGCCATTGACGGAACAAGGGCCGATCGTGGCGTCCCTCGATCCGCTCCTGTCGATCCGCTCCCCTGGCTGCGGCGGTGGGCCACCTCGCCGCGTTAAGTTCAAATTAAGGTTGATAGATGGCTGTCCGGTTAAACTAGAATAAATTTACGCCAGTTGTTTCAGCGTCTTAATTTGACGATTGCGCAATAATGCCACAGTCTCTCAACAGCTACAGGTTGCAACACAAGGCAACGGCAATGCGCGTCCTTTCCCAGTTTACCAGGTTGCTGGTCAACGATGACGACCAGTTGCCAAATCTTATCGGTCGGCTGTTCGAGCAAACCGGTGGTGCCACGGCGATCGAGTACGGCCTGATCGCCGCGCTTATCGCCGTCGCGGCGGTCACTGTGATGGGGACGGTCGGCACCAATTTGAGCAACACGTTCAATACGATCGCCAACAATCTCTGACGCTTCGCCGCGACCTCGCGGCACCTTTTCTGCGATCGCCGCCCGGCCCCCGGTATGACACCCGCGGCCGGGCGCGGTGCGTCTTGACGACCGCTCGACGACGAAAATCGCTCGCCCCAACGAACCTGCGCTAATATCCCCGCCGAGACGACTAAGGGGACCGGCGATGAGGCTCGGAAAACTCGGCGTATGGGCGGCGATGGACACGATGACCGCGGCGGAAGGGGCGGCCTTTGCCAAGCGGGTCGAAGCCTGGGGCTATGCCGCGCTGTGGCTGCCGGAGAGCCGCGGGCGCAACGTGCTGGTACATTCCTCCTGGCTGCTCGCCAACACCACGACGCTGGTCGTCGCGCCCGGCATCGCCAACATTTACGCACGCGACCCGATGGCGATGGCGAACGGCCAACGCGCCCTCGCCGAACAATCGGGGGCGCGGTTCCTGCTCGGGCTCGGCGTATCGCACGTGCCCTCGGTTGAGGGGCTGCGCGGGCATGTCTACGGCAAGCCCGTGACGACGATGCGGACCTATCTCGATGCGATGAAGGCGGCGCCCTACGGTGCGCCGGAGCCGGCGGAAAAGCCGCTGACCATCCTCGCCGCGCTGGGCCCGCGGATGATGGCGCTGTCGTCGAGCCACGCCGACGGCGCCCATCCCTACAACGTCACCCCGGAGCACACGCACGAGGCGCGGGGCATCCTCGGCCCCGGCAAGCTCTTATGCCCGGAGGTTTGGGTATTGCTCGAGACCGATGCGGCAAAGGCCCGATCGCTCGGCCGCCAGGCGCTCGCCAACTACATGCGGCTCGACAATTACGTCAACAACTGGCGCCGGCTCGGCTTTGGCGACGACGACCTGGCCGGCGGCGGCTCGGACCGCTTCATCGACGAAAATGTCGCCTGGGGCGACGAGGCCAAGATCCGCGCCCGGCTCCAGCAATACTGGGACGCCGGCGCCGACCATGTCTGCATCCAGTCGATCAGCCCGGACGGCTCGCGCAAGCCCGACGAGAAGGTGCTCGCCCTGCTCGCGCCCAGCGGCTGATCTCCCACCAGCTTGACGGCACTCGCACCGCACCCGACATTGGTTGCGGCCTAAGACGGCCAAAAAGGTGAGTGGGATGTATTCCGAAACCACACGATCGATCAAAATTACGGTTCGGCCGTTCTATCTGGACCAGCACTCGTCGCCGAACGAGAGCCATTACGTATGGGCCTATCACGTGCGGATCGAAAACGAAGGCAGCGAAACGGTGCAGCTGCGCCGCCGCCACTGGCAGATCACCGACGCGCTCGGCCGGCTGCAGGAAGTGCGCGGCCCCGGCGTGGTCGGCGAGCAGCCGGTGCTGAAGCCGGGCCAGAGTTTCGAATATACCAGCTCATGTCCGCTCACGACGCCATCGGGCATGATGGTCGGCGACTATGAGATGGAAACCGATCGGGGCGAGAATTTCCTCGTACGCGTTCCCGCCTTCTCGCTCGACAGCCCGCAGGAAAAGCGGCGCCTCAACTAGCGCTCGATGAAACAGGAAGCGCCGCCGCACCCGATGCGGCGGGAAAGAGATTGGCATGAACGATATCGTCACCCCCACCCCGATAAAGCCCGCCGCCCGCCGCCCTTCGACCACGGAGCGCCCGTCGCGCGAAGAAGCGCTCGAGGCGGTGCGCACCCTGATCCGCTGGGCCGGTGACGACCCCGGCCGCGAGGGGCTGCTCGGCACTCCCGACCGGGTGGTGCGCGCCTATAGGGAATTCTTCAGCGGCTATGGCGAAGACCCCGTCCAACTGCTCAACCGCACCTTCGAGGAAATCTCCGGCTACGACGAGATCGTCCTGCTGAAGGACATCCGCTTCGAGTCGCATTGCGAGCATCACATGGCGCCGATCATCGGCAAGGCGCATGTCGCCTATCTGCCCGACAACCGCGTCGTCGGCATCTCCAAGCTGGCGCGGCTGATCGAGGTTTACGCCAAGCGGCTGCAGATCCAGGAAAAGATGACCGCCCAGGTCGCCAACACGATCGACGAGGTGCTGCGGCCCAAGGGGGTCGCGGTGGTGATCGAGGCGGCGCATCAATGCATGACCACCCGCGGCGTCCACAAGCCGGGGGTGAGCATGGTGACGAGCCGGATGCTCGGCGTTTTCCGCACCGACCCGTCGACGCGGCGCGAGGTGCTGGCGATGATCGGCACTCCCGGCGGCGGCAGCGGCGAGCACGTCTAGCCCGGCCGCTTCGCGCCATCGCGATCCGCAGGTTTCGCCTCGCCGAGCCTGGCGGCCGGGCTAACCGGCAATGCCGTGCGCAGCTTTACTGCGGCGGCGGCAGCGGTGCGGGGGCGGCGATCTCGCGGGTTTGGAGCTGGCCTCCGGGCCCGGTAAAGCTCAGCCGGATCCGGTATTTCGTCCAGTCGCGGCGATAGGTGACCGGATCGGGAAGCGGAATGTCCGCGGTCGACACGAACACCAAAACCTGGCTGTAGCTGCGATAGGCGGCGACCGCCGGCGCGTTGGGCAATGCTGCGATGTTGTCCTCGAACATCGAGGTGCGCCACGGGCTTCCCGCCGCTTCCTGCCCGTCGCGCACTTGCGGCGACCGCGCCGACTGAAGCGCGCTCGCCGGCGTCGCATCGCCGTCGGGCCCGACCAGTTCGGCCGCGCGCAACGGCAGCGCGTCGCGCGCCTCGACCTTGATCACGTCGGCGATCCCGCCGCGCGGAAAGCTGGCGCTCACCCCCTGATCCATCGGCGAAGCGGGCGGGCCGCCGGCATCGCAAGCGGTCACCAGGAGCAGAAGCGGCAGAAGCAACAGGAGGCGGCGCATCGTGTCCCCGCGGTCGATCGGCTGGCCGCAGCGGTGTAGCGCGATCCGGGCCGTGCCGAAAGGGGAAGCTGCGCCAGCCCGTGACAGCGGTGAAACCGGCATGGCACTATCCTTTCCGACACCGCAACGGGGGAGAGCGCGCATGGACGGGGCAACGCCAAATACCAGCGATATCGGCACCGTTGAAGACCGGTTCTTCACGATCCGCGACTTTCGCCTGGCCAAGGGCGAGATCCTTCCGCAAGCGACGATCGCCTACGAGACATACGGCACGCTCGCCCCGCCCCATGGTCCTAATGCAGGCCGCAACGCGGTGCTGCTCACCCACGGCTTTACCAGCAGCCACCACCAGGCCGGGCGCAACCCCGCCAATGGCAACACCCCCGGCGCCTGGGACGGGCTGGTCGGTCCTGGCAAGCCGATCGACACCGACAAATTGTTCGTCGTCGCCTCGAACATGCTCGGCTCGTCGTTCGGCTCGACCAATGCGGCGAGCATCAACCCCAAGACCGGCCAGCCCTACGGCCCCGATTTCCCCGACATCACGATCCGCGACATCGTCGCCGCGCAGAAGGCGCTGCTCGACTCGCTCGGGGTCAAGCACCTCGTGGCCGTCGCCGGGCCGTCCTATGGCGGTTACCAGGCCTTCCAGTGGGCGGTCGCCTATCCCGATTTCATGGACGCGATCGTTCCGGTCAACACCGCGCCGTGGGCCTCGGTCAATACCGACAAGCAGCTCGCCGAGGTGACCGCGCGGCTCGCCACCGACCCGGAATGGAACGGAGGACGCTATTACCATACGGGCGGCTGCAAGGGTGTGCTGACCGAGATCCGCCTCGAGACGCTGCAGCGCTACGGCAACGACGAGGTGCTGAAGCCGCGCTTTCCCGACCCGGTCGAGCGTGCCGCGGCGATGCGCAAGAACGCCGCCGATTGGGCCGCGAAATGGGACGCGAACTCGCTGATCATCCTGCGGCGCGCCCTGCTCGGCTTTGATACGCGGCCCGATTTTGCCAGGATCAAGGCCAAGGTGCTGTACGTGTTGTGCCGCACCGATGCGCTGTTTCCGCCAAAGATCGCGCCCGATGTGATGGCAGCGCTCGCCGCCGTCGGGGTCGAGGCGCGCTATTGCGAGCTCGACAGCGATCTCGGCCATTCGTCGAGCGGGCCGGAACATGCGAAATGGTCGCCGACCCTGCGCAGCTTCCTCGCGCCGCTCACCGCCAAAGCAGGTTGATTCGGCCTCGCTGCGGGCCCGCGGGTCTGGCCTTGGGCTGGCCCGGGATCAAATCCGGCGAAGCGATCGCGTCGCTCACCGTGTCTTTGCCGACAAGTTGCTGCGTCGCCCGGCAGGCTCCTCGCGATGCCGGCCAAGACCTATAAGCTGCGCACCCTCGGTCATGCCTCGATCGCGCTGTACCGCGACGGCGAGCGCCCGCTGCTGCTGACCGATCCGTGGCTGGTCGGCTCGGTCTATTGGCGGAGCTGGTGGCTGCAGCATTACCCCGACGAAGCCGAGCTCAACTGGCTCGCCGGCGCGGCCAACGTCTATCTGACACACGAGCACCCCGACCATTTCCACATGCCGTCGATCCGCCGGCTCGGCACCGGCCCGACCTATCTGTGCCCGGCGTTGGCCGAAACCGGCTTTGTCGCCTACCTGCGCGAGCGCGGCTACCGCGCCGACATCGCGCCGCCGCTGCGCTGGCGAAGGCTCGGCGACGGGGTTTCGATCCTCTCTCTGCCGCTATGGAACGACGACAGCCTGCTGCTGATCGACACCCCCGACGCGCTGATCCTCAACCTCAACGACGCCAAGCCGGTGCCGCCGGTGGTGGCGGCGCTGCGCCGCCTCGCCGCCCGCACCGCCAAGCCGCGCATCGTGCTGGCGAGCTATTCGCCGGCAAGCCTCGTCAACAGCTTCAGCGATGCGGGCGGAACCGTGTCGTTGCGGGCGCCCGAGCATTACGTCGCCTATCTGTGCCGGCTGTGCGAACGGCTCGGGGCCGATGTCTATCTGCCGTTCGCCAGCCAGGCGAGCTTTGAGCGCGCCGACAGCGAATGGGCCAACCGGCATCGCACCGCCCATGCCGACCTCGAGCGGTCCTGGCGGGGCGCGACCCGGCTGCTACCGCCCTACACCACCCTCGACCTCGCCGGGTTGCAAGCCGAGGCAACGCCGCCCGAGCGCTACCGGCCGGCGCCCGAGGCGGTGCGGGCGCGGCATACCGCGGCGCGGCTCGCCGCCGAAAGTGCCGCGACGATCGCTCCCGGCGACATCGCCGCGCTCGAACGCAAGCTCAATCTGTGGCGCTGGTTGTTGTGGCCGCTGTTTCCGCGCGGCTTTGCCTTCGCGACCGGAGGGCGCTGCCTGGTCTATGAGCCGCGGCGCGGACGGGTGCGCGACGAACCGGACGGCGATTGGGGCGATTTTGTCGTTTCGGTGCCGACCCTGACCCTCAAGGAGGCGCTCGCCAACGACCACCTCAGCGATCTCGGCATCACCATGTTCGTGCGCATCCGCCTGCTGCGCCGCCTCGATCCGCGCAAGGTCTATGGCTTGTTCGTGCTGTTCCAGTTCGACGATTACGGCCATTTGCGCCGGCCCGGCGCCTTGCTGCGCTGGCTGTGGCGGGGGGTGCGCCACTCCCTGCCGCGCCGGCTGCCGCTGCCCCCGACCTCGCGAGCGTAGCGCCTGCGAAAATGGCTATTTCGCCGGTGGGGCGCCGGCGGTGCTGCTACTTCGCCGTGCGGTGGCTTTTCAGGTAGTCGATCGCGGCGTTGAGCTGCACATCCTGCGGCGTGCCGATGATCGACGGGATGATCGGGTGGTCGCTGCCGGTCGGCCCCGTTCTCTCCGGCCGGGGGGAGCGGTCTTTGTTGGTCGGGGCGAGCGCCCCCGTTGGCTTGAGCGAGCCGAAGAGGTCGCTTTCGTAAGTTACCAGCGCATTGGCGACCTGCTGCTCCTTGGGCAGGGCGACAGCGACGTCCGGGGTGATGCCGTGCCCCTGGATCGAGCGTCCCGAGGGTGTGTAGTAAAGCGCCGTGGTCATCCGCAGCGCGCCGTGGCCCTCGATCGGGATGATGCTCTGCACCGAGCCTTTACCAAAGCTGCGGGTGCCCATGAGCGTCGCGCGATGATTGTCCTGCAGCGCACCGGCGACAATCTCCGACGCCGAGGCCGACGCGCCGTTGATCAGCACGACCAACGGGGTGCCGCGGATCAGGTCGCCGTTCGGCGCCGCCTCGTAGACCCGGTTCTCTTCGGGGTCGCGGCCGCGGGTCGTCACCACCGTGCCGGAATCGAGAAAATCCGCCGCCGCCTCGACCGCAGCGTCGAGCAGACCGCCGGCATCGTTGCGCAAATCGAGGACAAAACCGTTGAGCCGGCCGCCCACCTCCCGGCGCAGCTTGGCGATCGCCGAGCGCAGGTTCGCTGCGGTGTTCTCGTCAAACGTGCTGATCCGGACATAGCCGATCTTGTCCGGCTTCAGCGCCGACTTTACCGATTCGACCTTGATGATCGCCCGGGTGATCTTGAGATCGAATGGCGGCCGGCCGTTGCGCGCGATCCCGATCGTCACCACGCTTCCGGGAGCGCCGCGCAAGCGGCGGACCACATCCTCGATATCCATGCCGACCAGTGCCTGCCCGTCGGCGCGGACGATGCGGTCGCCCGGATGCACCCCGGCCGCGGCGGCAGGAGTGCCCTCGATCGCCGCGATCACCTGCGGCACCCCGCCATCGACCGAAATCTCGATGCCGACGCCGCCGAACTGACCGCGGGTCGTGGCCATCAGATCGTGAAACTCGCGCTCGTCCATGTAGTCCGAGTGCGGATCGAGCCGGGTCAGCATGCCCTTGAGCGCGCCGGTCACCATCTGGTCGGGCTTGACCGGCTCGACATAGCTGCGCTCGACCTCGTTCATCGTTCGCTCGATCAGCGCGATGTCGGTGGGCACCGGTCCGGTGGAATTGCCGTCCGTCGCCGGGTTGCAGCCCGCCAGCGCTACGGCGGCGGCAAACGCCGCGGCGAGCCGACGCAAGCGGCGACTAGTCATCGCGGTCGGGCTGGTTGCGTGGATGGGCAGCGGCAAAGGCATCGACCTGCAGACATTGGGCATAAATGCGGGCGATCGTCGGATAAGGCGTCAAGTCGAGCCGGTAGCGTTCGGAGTTGACCACCTGCGGCACCAGCGCGATATCGGCCAGGCCCGGCCGATCGCCGTCGCAGAACCGGCCGGTGCGCGGATCGCCGGCAAGCAGCTGCTCGAAGGCCGCAAATCCGGTAGCGATCCAGTGATTGTACCAGGCTTCGATCGCCGCCTGGTCGTGGCCGAGCGTCCGGCTCAGATAACGCAGTACCCGCAGGTTGTTGATGGGGTGGATGTCGCAGGCGACGATCGCAGCGAGCGCGCGCACCCGCGCCCGGCCCGCGGGATCCTGCGGCAGGAGCGGCGGTTCCGGATAGGCTTCGTCGAGATATTCGACGATTGCCTGGGACTGGATCAGCGTATGGCCGTCAACCTCCAGCGCCGGCACCAGGCCTTGCGGATTGACGGCGAGATAATCGGCGCTGCGCTGGTCGCCCCGGCGCAGGTGGATAAAGGCGTCCTCGTAGGCCAGGCCCTTGAGGTTGAGCGCGATGCGCACCCGAAACGCGGCCGAGGACCGGAAAAAGCCGAAGAGCTTCATGGGGGACGACTCGACCAACCTGACTGCCGGCGGGCGAACCTACTCCGCCGTCAACGCGGCGGGAAGGATGCCGATCCGGATTTGTGGCGAATTGTCCGCGGCGAACGCGTGCCGCCCGATTCAGTCCGCAAGCTTAGTGCGCATGGCGCAGCGCATCGTCGGTCTGCTCGAGGCGGCGAACATCGTTGCGCGGCAGCGGCCCGGCGACGGCGGCGCGGCGCATGTCGACGGCATTGGGCTCGATCTGGACCGGAGTCAGCATTTCCATTGCCGCCGCGGCCGTCGGGTGCATCAAGGTGCGCTGGTAGCAGGCGTCGCGCTCTGCTGCATCGAGCCGGTTGAACCTGTGGTTCTGCATGAAGCACAAATCGAGCGCCTGGCGCTTGGCCGGGTCGCCCGGGTAGATGTTTTCGCAGAAGCCGGCAATCGACTTCGCAAAAACCGCGGCCATGCCGCCGGCAAAGACGAGGATCGTCACCAACACCACTCGTTTTACAGACCGGCCCATCGCCATTTTGTGCCTTTCATACGGCCGCATCGGCCCGGTGCCCGGACTGAGCGGCGAATTGTCGCATCAGCGGCGGTCCACGCCACCGGGCGCGCCGACAAGGCCGGCGATCAGATTGAGAAAGTCGCGCAGCACGATCGGCTTTGCGATATAGGCGTCGCAGCCGTTGTCGAGCGCTTTCCTCTCGTCGCCGGCCATGGCAAACGCGGTGACTGCGACGACAGGGATCTCGCGGGTTTCGGGGCCCGCCTTGAGCAGGCGCGTGGCTTCGAGCCCGGACATGTCGGGGAGCTGCAAATCCATCAGAATCAGGTCGGGCCGGTACTGCCGCGCCCATTCGATCGCAACCGCGCCTTCTCCGGTTGAAAGCACAACATAGCCATGAGCCTCGAGCACGTCGTTCAGCAGCTTCATATTCAACTCGTTGTCCTCAACGACGAGGATCCGCTTGGCAACGGCAGCGGAAGGTGGGTCTGCGCCGAGCATCGCTTGGAAGGGTCTTGCGTCTTGGTAAAATTTGGCTGGGTTTATTGACGCGCAGGGTAACGCCAGTCGGCAGGATTTAGCTAATAATTGATTAATAAGTAGGGAAAAGGCCATCGATTTTCGCTAACCCCTTAGCCGAAAGGAGTATGGATGCGCTTTGCGGTTGCGCTTGCCGGGATCGCCTGGGCTGTGGGGGCGACGGCCAGCGCACAGGACTTTGCGGCTGCCGAATCGGCACGGCGCAGCGCGCTGATCGCCGCCTTGCCCGCCGATGCCGCAAAGCGGGTGTTCGGGCTTCTCGCCGGGCCGTCTTCGGGCCCGCCGCAATCGATCGGCGGGTATGCCAAAGGCTGCATCGCCGGCGCGGCGCCGCTGCCAGCGGACGGGCCGAACTGGCAGGTCATGCGCCCGGCGCGCAATCGCGCCTGGGGCCATCCGCTGCTGGTGGCGACGATCGAGCGCCTCGCCGCGTCGCTGCCCAAGGTCAATGGTTGGCCGGGGTGGCTGATCGGCGATCTCGGCCAGCCGCGCGGCGGGCCGATGGTGACCGGCCACGCTTCGCACCAGATCGGGCTCGACGCGGATATCTGGTTCACGCCGATGCCCGAGCGCCGCCTCAGCGCTACCGAGCGCGACAACATGGCGGCGCCCGGCATCGTCAGCGCCGACGGCAACGATGTCGACCGCACCGTCTGGGGCCCGCAATACCGGCGAATGATCGAGGCGGTGGGGCGCGCCCCGGAGCGGGCGCGGATGTTCGTCAACCCCGCGATCAAACAGGCGCTATGCCGGGAAGCCGGCGCCGACCGCGACTGGCTGCGCAAAGTGCGGCCGTGGTGGGGTCACGACGACCATTTCCACATCCGGCTCGCCTGTGCGCTCGGAGATGCGCTGTGCCAGAATCAACCGCCGCCGCCCCCCGGCGACGGCTGCAACGAACTGGGCTGGTGGTTCACGCCCGAGGGGCGACACCCGAAACCCGGCCCGCCCGAGCGGCCGCTCAAGGTCAGTGAACTTCCGCCCGCCTGCGCCGCGCTGGCTCGCGAGGCCGCTATCCGATAGCGATCACACGGTCATTCCCCCTTGCGCGGGAGACGGAGATGACGACCCCGATCAGTGCAGCCGCGGCGCCTTCAGTAGGCGGGTGCGGTCGGCCGAGGGAACCCGCACGGTCATCGGGTCCTTGTCGCGCATGATCTGGAGCACGACCTCGCTGCCGGCCGGCCCGCTCGCCCATACGCGGCGCCAGAACGAGGCGAGGCTCGATACCGGATCGTCGCGCACCGCGAGGATGCGGTCGCCCGGCTTGAGCCCGCTGTTGATCGCCGGGCCGCGATCCGACATGCCGGCGACGACGACGGCGTTCTCGTCCTCGATCTCGGTGGCGTAGAGCCCGAGCCAAGGGCGCGGCGGCCGGTTCGGCCGGCCATAGGTCATCATGTCGTCAAGGATCGGCGGCAGCAGGTCGATCGGCACCACCATATTGACGTCACGGCGCAATTCGCGCCCGTTCGAGCGCTGCACGTGCAGCGAGCCGATGCCGATCAGGCTGCCGTCGGCGGCGATCAGCCCGGCGCCGCCCCAGAACGGGTGCGCCGGCGCGGTGAAGATCGCCCGGTCGAGCAGGTATTCCCAATGCCCGGCGAATTCCTGGCGGGCGACGACGGTGGCGGCGATGGCGTGGCGGCGCCCACCCTCGGCGGCGATGATGACCTTGTCGCCGGCCCCGACGCGCCGGCCGGTGCCAAGCTCGATCGGCTGCACGTTGAGCCGGCCCAGCGCCTGGACCAGCCCGAACCCGGTCTCCTGATCGTAACCGATGACGGTCCCCGGCACCGCACCGCCGACCCCCGACGTCAGCCAGATCGAATCTGCCTCGGTAATCAGGTAGCCGATGGTCAGCACCAGCCCGTCCCGGCGGATCAAGACGCCGCTGCCGGCGCGCTCGGTGCCGAGAGTCGACGCGGTGAACGCGTCTTCAGGGATCGTCGACTGCAGCCCGAGAACTCCGGTCAGGGCCTGATCCAGATCGAACGCGCAATCCTCAGCCCTTGGCTGGAGCTCGTTCGGAATTTCCCATTCGATGGTGCGCGGCATGGTCGCGGCTCGTCGGTGGCAAGTGTTCCACTATAACAGCGCGAGAGTGCGCCGAGGCTTCGTCATTGTCAAAATATGGGATGTCGGCATATGGATGTCGGCAATGGGATGTCTGCTGGGGCAGCGCATCGCCGGCGCCCCGGCCTGGTTCATTGCCGGCGCGGATCGGGCGTCCCCGGGGACGGCCTTGACAATCCACGGCCCGCCAATTATCTCAGCAGCACTCTTGCCCACAGAGTGCTAATTCCGATCGCTAGCAAATAATCAGGAGGTTCTTAATGGCATTTCGTCCCTTGCACGACCGCGTGCTGGTGAAGCGCGTCGAGTCGGAAGCGAAGACTTCCGGCGGCATCATCATCCCCGACACCGCGCAGGAAAAGCCGATGGAAGGCGAAGTGGTGTCGTGCGGCCCGGGCGCCCGCGGCGAAGATGGCAAGATCCAGCCGCTCGACGTCAAAAAGGGCGACCGCGTGCTGTTCGGCAAATGGTCGGGCACCGAAGTGAAGCTCGACGGCGAAGAGCTGATCATCATGAAAGAGTCCGACATCATGGGCGTGATCGCCTAAGCGCGAATTGGAGGGGATACGAATATGGCAGCCAAGGACGTAAAATTTGCCGGCGACGCGCGCGATCGG
>DASQGR010000287.1:0-12733 GCA_035632515.1 Allostellaceae bacterium
CAGCAGGTTGTTGATAAGGCCCCACTCGCCGTTGAGCATCCAGTGGATCGAGATGTAGGTCGGCAGCGCCGGCACCGCCCAGGGCAGCACGAACACCATCAACAGCGCCTTGACCCACCACCCCCGCCGCATGAAGAAGCCCGACAGCAGCAATGCCAGGAACAGCTTCATGTTGATCGCGATACCGAGATACAGCGCCGTATTGACCACGGTTTCGAGATAGATCGGGTCGGAGAACAGGGTCGCGTACAAGCTCGGATCGCTGCCCATCCAGATGCCGAAGGCCACGGGGTAGGCGACGAACACCAGAAAAACGGCGATGTAGGGAATGCAGAAGGCTATGGCCCAGGCGTACTCCGACCCCTGCAAATGGCCCCGCCAGAGGCGGCTTCGCGTGCGCCGAAGGGCCGGCTGGACGGGCAACGCCTGAGTGATTTGAACCGACATCCCCGGACTCCGGTGGTCGCGGACGCCAGTGTCCCGCTTTTTAGCCGTTGCAACAACAAGCGTCGTCCAGGGGTCGATCCGGCGCGTGCCGGCGGCGCTCAACCCTGCATCGCTCGCCAGACCCGCGCCGGGGTGGCGGGACCGTCGAAATGCAGGTTGGAACCGGGGCGGCCGACCGCCGCCAGCGCGTCATCGATCGCATTGCGGATCGCCGGGAAGGCGGCGACCATTCCAGCTTCGCCGCAGCCCTTGACCCCGAGCGGATTGGTGGTGCAGCGGGTCGCGTTGAAGGCGAGGCTGAATGCCGGCAAGTCGTCGGCGCGCGGCAGCGGGTAGTCCATGAACGAGGCGGCGACCGCCTGGCCCGACACCTCGTCGTAAAGCGCCTGTTCGAGCAGGGCCTGGCCGCTGCCTTGGGCGATCGCGCCGTGCGCCTGGCCGGTGGCGACCATCGGGTTGACCAGAACGCCGTAATCGTCGACCGCAGTGTAGCGATCGAGCGTCACCTGGCCGGTGTCGCGGTCGATCTCGACCTCGACGACATGGGTGCCGTTGGGGAAGGTCATCCACTCGCGGGTCCAGAAATGATAGGTGTCGAGCGGCTCGTTCATCGCGCGCGCCTTCGCTGCGACATCGAGCAGCGCCACCCGCCGGTCGGTGCCCGACACGACGAAATGCCCCGCCTCGAACAGGATGTCGGCATCGGCCGCCTCCAGCATCTCGGCGGCGATGCGGGTGCCCTTGGCGATGATCTCGTCCGCGGCGCGGAAGATCGCGGTGCCGCCCATATAGGTCGCCCGCGAGCTGCCGTGCCCGCCGCCATGCACGATCAGGTCCGTGTCGCCCTGCTTCAGGCGGATCCGCTCGTTCGGCAGGTGCAGCCGGTCGGCGAGGATTTGCGGGAAGGTGGTCTCGTGGCCCTGGCCGATATGCTGGGTGCCGGTGATCAGCGACACCGAGCCGTCGGCCTCGAAGCGGATATCGACGTTCTCCGACGGATTCCCGCCGGTGCCCTTGATGTGATAGGCGAAGCCGAGCCCGCGCAGCCGGCCTTGCGTCTCGCTCGCTCGCCGCCGCGCGGCAAAGCCGGCGATGTCGGCGGCGTCCAGCGCGCGCTCGAAGGTCTCCGGGAACGCGCCGCTGTCGACCTGGTTGCCGACCGCGTTGGTCATCGGCATTGCCGCGCTCGGCACCAGGTTCTTCCGGCGCAGTTCGGCGCGGTCGAAACCGGTCTGCCGCGCAGCTTCGTCGATCAGCCGCTCGATGATGTTGTTGGCCTCGCCGTAACCGGGGCCGCGCAGCACGCCGATCGGCGCGGTGTTGGTGAAGACGCCAACGACCCTCAGATCGATCGCCGGGATGCGGTAGACCGTGCCGGGCAGGAACGCGTACTGAAAGGTCTGCACCGCGGCGGAGCTGCCGGCGAGATAGGCGCCGAGATTGGCCTCGCTGGCGACGCGCAGCGCCAGGAACCCGCCGTCGGCATCGAGCGCCAGCGCCGCCTCGGCGCCCTGGCCGCGGCCCTGGTGGTCGGCGAGGAACACCTCGCTGCGGGTGGCGATCCACTTGACCGGGCGGCCGACCCGCTGCGCCGCCCACAACAGCAGCACGTGCTCGGGATAGACGAAATTTTTCGCGCCGAACCCGCCGCCGACATCGGGGGCGACAAAGCGCACCTGCGCCGGCGGCACCCCCAGCGAGCGGGCGGTGAAATCGCGGGTGACGTGGATGCTCTGCGCCGAGACGTAAGCGGTATAGCGGCCGCTCGCCGGATCGTAGGTGCCGACGATGCCGCGCGGCTCCATCGGGTTGGTGACGACGCGGTGGTTGTCCACCCGGATTGTCGTGACATGGGCTGCCGCGGCAAAACCGGCAGCGGCTGCCGCCTGGTCGCCGGTGCGCCAGTCGAGGCAGAGATTGCCCGGCGCGTTCCGCGACAACAGCGGCGCGCCGGGTGCGCGGGCCGCGGCGGCGGTGGTGATGGCCGGGAGCGGCGTGTAATCGACCACGACCAGCTCGGCCGCGTCCTGCGCCTGCTCGCGCGTCTCGGCGACGATCAGCGCCACGGCCTCGCCGACATGACGCACCTTGCCGGCGGCAAGCAAAGGCTGCGGCTCGAACGCGAACGGCTCGCCGGTCTGGGTATTGGCCTCCGCCGCAGGCCGCAGCGGCAGCAGCCCGTCCGCCGCGACCTCCGCCGCGGTCAGCACCGCCAGCACGCCGGAAGCACGGCGTGCCGCGACGGCATCGATGCGATCGATCCGCGCATGCGCATGCGGCGAGCGCAGCACCACCGCATGCGCCAGATTCTCGAACGCCAGATCGTCGAGATAGCGGCCCTGGCCGGTCAGAAAGCGCCGGTCTTCCCGCCGCTTGGGCGCATCGCCGATCTTCGCGGGAACCTCTGCCATCGCCTCTCCGTATCGCGAGACGACGTCATCTTACCCGCGGCGCCGGCGATGTCGCATCGGTTTCGCCGCAGCGAGGAATCCCATTATGCTAAAGGCGTAGCCATCGACCTGTCCGGAACGCGTATCCATGGGCATGACCATCGTCGAGAAGATCCTGGCGCGGGCGAGCGGCGCGGCCACGATCGCGCCGGGCGATCTGGCGGTTGTCGATGTCGACATTGCGGTGATGATCGATCTGAGCTTCTCGCGCTCATCGTGGCGCGAGGTTCTGAAAATCCACGATCCCGACAAGGTTGCCGTCGTCTTCGACCACGAGGTGCCGGCGGCCAACCGCGAAGCGGCAGCGATGCACGCCCGCGGCCGCGAGTTCGTCCGCCGCTTCGGGATCAAGCGCTTTCACGATGTCGGCCCCGACCAGGGCATCAGCCATGTCGTCGTCGCCGAGAACGCCTATGCCCTGCCCGGCACCGTGCTGGCCTGCTCGGACTCGCATACCTGCAGCGCCGGCGCGCTCAACTGCGTCGCCCGCGGCCTCGGCGCGCCGGATCTGCTCTATGCGCTGACAACCGGCAAAACCTGGTTCCTGGTCGGCGAGACGGTGCGCTACGACCTGGCCGGCCGGCTCGCCCCCGGGGTCTCGACCAAGGACCTCTTCCTCTACATCGCCCAGACCTACGGCGATCACGCCAATCAGAACATCGAGTTCGGCGGCCCGGCGCTGGCGCATCTCAGCATCGACGCGCGCCGCACCCTGACGACGATGGGGGCGGAGCTGTCCGCCGAGTTTGCCACCTTCGAGCCGGACGACGCGCTGATCGACTATGTCAAGGCGCGCAACCCGGCTCCCTTCGAACCGCAATACCCCGATGCCGACGCAACCTATCTGCGCCGCGAGACGATCGCGCTCGACCGGCTGGAGCCGCTGGTGGCGCTGCCCGACAAGGTGGTGCGCAACGCCGTGCCGGTCGGCGAGGTCGCCGGCGAGCCGATCCAGCAGGCGTTTATCGGCTCGTGCGCCAACGGCACCATCGACGACCTCGCCGAGGCGGCGCGGGTGCTGGCCGGGCGCAAGGTGGCACCCGGTGTGCGGCTGATCGTGACCCCCGGCTCGCAGCGCATCTTCGCCCAGGCGGTCCGGGCCGGCTATGTCCAGACCCTGCTCGACGCCGGCGCGGTGGTGACGCCGGCGACGTGCGGGGCCTGCTTTGGCGGGCATATGGGAGTGCTGGGGCCGGGCGAGACCTGCATCACCGCCAGCACCCGGAACTTCAAGGGACGCATGGGCGACACCACGGCACGAATCTACATGGCCTCGCCGGCAACCGTCGCCGCCTCGGCAGCGGCCGGCTGCATCGCGCATCCGGGCAGGGCGTGATGGCGGCGGCGATCTTCGGTCGCGTCTGGAAATTCGGCGCCGACATCAACACTGACCTGATGCTGCCGGGACCGCTGCTGCAGGCGAGCCCGGCGGAGCAGGTGCGCGCCGTCTTCGCCGCCAACCGGCCGGGATGGGTCGATCTGGCGCAGCCGGGCGACATCATTGTCGGCGGGCGCAATTTCGGCACCGGGTCGAGCCGCCCCGCCGCCCGCTCGCTGCGCAATCTGGGGCTCGGCGCCCTTCTCGCCGATTCGATCAACGGGCTGTTTTTCCGCAACGCGGTCAATTTCGGCTTCCTCGCGCTGACCTGCCCAGGCATCGATCGCGCCTTCGAGGAAGGCCAGAGCGCGGAAATCTCCCTCGCCGAGTGGACCGTGCGCAATCGCGAGACCGGAGCGAGGCTTGCGATCCGGCCGGTGCCCGGGGCGCTGTTGGCGCTGATGACGGGCGGCGGCATCTATCCGGTGCTCGAAGCCGAGGGGCTGATCGCACCGGAGGGAGACGCCCCCGAGGGGTCCGCCCCCGAGCGGCCTGCCCCCGAGAGACCCGCCGCCGAGGGGCTGCGCTGATGCGGTTCCTGCTCGGACGCGGGCTGATCTACATTCTGCCGTTGATCGGACTGGCGATCGCACTGGTCGCCCGCCTCGCCGCGCCCGATCTGCTCGATCGGCTGATGCTGGTGTCCTTCGACTTTTACCAGCGAATCGCCCCGCGCCAGGCAAGCGACGTGCCCATCCGCATCATCGACATCGACGATGAAAGCCTGCGGCAATACGGCCAATGGCCGTGGTCGCGCAGCCTCGACGCCCAGCTGATCGACAAATTGCGCGAGGCGGGGGCGGCAGTGGTTGCCTTCGACATCGTCTTTGCCGAAGCCGACAGGACCTCGCCCAAGCTGCTCTTGGCCGAGCTTACCCGGCAAGGCGAGATCGACGCCGAAACGACCCGGCTGCTGAACGGCCTCCCCGACCCCGACGAGCGACTCGCCGCCGCGATGAAGGCCGAGCCGACCGTTGCCGGCTTTATTCTCGTCGACCAGGAGGGGCTGCCGAAGCCGGTCGCCAAGGCGGGCTATGCCTTTGCCGGCAACGAGCCGCTGCGCCTTGTCGATGCTTTTTCCGGGGCGATTACCAACCTTCCCGACTTCCAGAATGCGGCGGTGGGCAACGGCTTTCTCAACGAGCACGTCGACTGGGATCAGATCGTCCGGCGGGTGCCGTTGATCATGAGGCTCGGCGACAAGCCGGTCTTCTCGCTGGTCGCCGAGACGTTGCGCACGGTCACCGGCGCGCGCACCTATATCGGCCGCGCCGCCGGCGCCAACGCCGAAAAAAGCTTTGGCGAAAGTACCGGCCTGACGACGCTGAAGATCGGCCCGCTGCAAATCCCGACCGATGCCGCCGGACGGGTCTGGGTCTATTACTCGAAGCCGCGTCCGGACCGGTTGCTGTCGGCGGCTGCCGTGCTGTCCGGGAAGTTCGATCCGGGGCTGGTCAAGGACCACATCATCCTCATCGGCACCTCGGCCGCGGGTGTCGTCAACGACCGCCAGGCGACCCCCGTCGCCACCGGCGTCCCGGGGGTCGAAGTCCATGCGCAACTGCTCGAGCAGATCCTCGAGGGCGTCTATCTGGCGCGGCCGGATTGGGCGACAGGCGCCGAAATCCTGTTTGCGATGGTGGCCAGCATTCTCCTCATCGTGGTGCTGCCGCGGATCGGCGCGATATCGAGCGCCATCTTCGGCGTCGTCGCCGTCGGCGCGGCGGCCGGCACGTCGTGGTTTGCCTTTCGCGACGCGCACCTGCTGATCGATCCGGTCTATCCGATCGTCGTGGTGGTGCTGGTGTATTTCACCTCGTCGGTGCTCGGCTACCTGCGCACCGAGATGCGCCAGCAGCAGATTCGCAGCGCTTTCTCCCGCTACATGTCGCCGCATTACGTGGCGCAATTGGCGCGCAACCCGGAAAAGCTCCAGCTCGGCGGCGAGGACCGCATTCTGACGGTGATGTTCTGCGACATCCGCGGCTTCACCACGCTGTCGGAAGGTCTCGACGCGCGCTCGCTGACCCAGCTGATGAACAGCTTTACCTCGCCGATGACCGACATCATCACCGAGCACCAGGGGACGATCGACAAGTATATCGGCGACTGCATCATGGCGTTCTGGAATGCGCCGCTCGACGACCCCGACCACGCCAAGAATGCGGTCGCGGCGGCCCGCGGCATTCGCCGCAAGCTTGTCGACCTCAACCGGCAGCTCGAGGCGGACGCGAAAGCCAGCGGCAAGGCCTACCATGAGCTGCGAGTCGGCATTGGCCTCAATACCGGCGAATGCGTCGTCGGCAATTTCGGGTCGGAGCAGCGCTTCAACTACTCGCTGCTCGGCGATCCGGTGAACCTCGCCTCGCGCCTCGAAGGCTTGTGCAAGCTGTATACCGTCGACCTGGTGATCGGCGAGGAAACCGCCAGGCTTCTCGACGACGAGCCCAACCTCATCGAGCTCGACCTGGTCGCGGTGAAAGGCAAGACCCAGGCCGTCAGGGTCTATACCCTGCCGCCTGAAGGCGACGGCGAGATCGTCTATCTCGACCAGCACAAATCACTGCTCGCCGCCTACCGGCGGCAGGATTGGGCGGCCGCGCTGAGCACGCTGGGCGCCGCGCCGCTGGCCGCGGCCCGCTACCTCGAGCCGGTCTACGCGCTCTATCGCCGGCGTATCAGCCATTTCCAGGCGGAGCCGCCGCCCGGCGGCTGGGACGGTGTTTACACCGCCGAAGAAAAGTAGCCGCCAAGGACCCCAGGCAGGACCCAGCCAGGACCCGGGCCGCCGACGCCGCGCCCCGCCCCGCCCGCTTACCGGGTCGGCACGCGCGGGCGCGCCAGGGTCGAGCCGTCGAGCACGGTGCGGAACTGATCTTCGATCTTCGCGGTCAGGCTGCGCGAATCGGCGTCGTTGGCGATGACGTGCGGGGTCATCAGCATGATCAGCTCGGTGCGCCCGGCGCCATTGACGTGGCTGCCGAACAGCGGGCCGATCCCGGGCAGATCGTGCAGGAT
This sequence comes from Allostellaceae bacterium, assembly GCA_035632515.1. Taxonomy (GTDB): domain Bacteria; phylum Pseudomonadota; class Alphaproteobacteria; order ATCC43930; family CGMCC-115725; genus DATARH01. The sequence goes on from DASQGR010000287.1 coordinate 7,294, forward strand.
CGGGATGCCCGACGAGGCCCGGTCGTCGGTCTGCTGGATGAGGCCGCCGAGCAGGATCGATTCGCCGGACTTGACACTGACCGTGCTGGTCAGCCGGCGCTGGCGGATCGTCGGCGAATCGATCGTCGAGGTCGTGGTGTTGACGACATCGCTGACCGACTGGTTGACGTCCATCGTCACGTAGCCGCCCGAATTGACCCGCGGCGTCACCTCGAGCACGACGCCGGTCTCCTTGTAGGTGACGTTGTTGACGATCGAGGGATTGTTGGTGACCGTGCTGGTCGCCGACTGGGTGATGATCGGCACGACGTCGCCGACCTGAAGCCGCGCCGTCTGGTTGCTGAGCACCAGCAGCCGCGGCGTCGAAATAACCTTGGTCTGGGTCACCGACGACAACAGATCGAGGATCGCCTTCGGGGCGAAATTGCCGGCCACCCAGGAGAGGTTGAACCCCGGCACCGCCGGGCTGATCGTGGCGGTGTGGTTGGTGGTCAGCAGCGTATTGGTGCGGCCCGAATTGATAAAATACTCGACGCCGTAATTGAGGTTGTCGTTGAGCACGACCTCGGCGACGGTGACCTCGATCAGCACCTGCAGCGGCGGGACGTCGATACCGGCCAGCACCTGGCGAATCAGCTCGTAATCACGCGCATTGGCCGAGATCAGCAGCGCGTTGTGGGTTTCGTCGGCCTCGATGCGCACCCCGTGTTCCGGCGGGGCGGATTTGTCGCCGGCCAGCGACGCGGCGGAGGCCGGCAGCGTCTCCGGCGCCGCGACCGGCGGCGGGGGTGCCGGCTTCGGCGAGTCCGGCCTTGGCGAGTCGGACTTGGGCGAATCGCCAAAGCCGGGAGCGGCGCCAAGCCCCTCGCCGGTCGCCGCCGCAGGCGACGACTTGAAGCGGACGTCCAGCCCACTCAGCAGCCCTTGCAGCTTCTCGCCGACCTGCGTCGCCTTGGCGTATTGCAGATTGTAGACATAGACCCGCCGCTCGGTCAGGTCATGGGTACGGTCGAGGCGTGCGATCCAGGTGCGCGCCTCGTCGAGATAACGGCCCGAGCGGCTGATCACCATCACCGCATTGAGCCGGGCGATCGCCATGAAGCGAATCGAGTCGCTGTCCGCCTCCTGGCGCGTCGCCGCAAAGATGTTGCGCAACTCGTCGACGACCGCCGCCGGCTGGGCGTTGCGCAGCGGCACCAGCGCCATCGACATGCCGCTAAGCTGGTCGATATCGAAGACGCGCACGGTGTCCTCGGCGAGCTGCAATTCGCTGGGTGTGCCCTGGATCAGCACGGTGTGATGCTTGTCGTCGGCCGCGATCGGCTGGCCCGTCGGCAGCACCTTTTCCAGAAGCTTCTGCATGTCGGTGGCGCCGACGAAGCGCAGCGGGAACACCTCGGTGCGCTGCCCGATCGCCTGCGCCGCCGGGCCGCGATCGAGCGGCGCCGCCGCAGCGGCGCGGTTTTCCTTGCGCAGCGGCATGACCCGGATGATGCCGTCGACCTGCACCATCGTCGCGCCGCGGCTGTTGAGCACCGCTTCCAGGGTCGACAGCACCTCGTCGCGCGAGATCGGCCGGCTGACATTGAAGGTGATGGGTCCCTGGACCTCGGGATCGATCACGTAATTGAGCTTCAAGGTCTGGCCGAGCACGGCATTGATGACGTCGCGGATATCGGCGCCGGCGAAATTGAGCGTGACATCGGCCGGCGCCGCGCCGGTCGCGGCGGGATTCGCGGCGGTGCCGGCGTGCTGCGTCTCATTGCCGTGGACAACGATCGGCTGCACGGCGTTCGCGCCAAGCCGATTCGCCGGCATCGTCGCCACGGCGCGGCCGGGTGCGGGGGTTGAGGGCAGCAGCGTCGGCGCGTTGCTGGCAACCGCCAGCGGCGCGTCGGCATCCGGCGAGAACCGCATGCTTAACCGGGTAAGGTCTTCGCACGCAGTCAGCGTAACGGCCAAGCCCGCGGCCAAGAGCCTTGGGGCCAGCCATCGCCATCCTCGCTCGGGTCCGCACGACCGCCGCCGGCCGCACGACCGCCTTAACCGGCGCACGGCGAGAAAACTACGCTGCGACGTGGAAATCCCCCGGGGGTTAGGTGGACTTGAAGGGTGTCTCACCGGTAGGATCATCTACCCTGAAAGGGGAGTCAACGGCCGCCGGATGAAGCTATGAAGCGAGTCAGCAGTGTCGTTTTAGCGCTGTCATTTATCGCCGCCGGCGGTCCGGCAGGCGCGGCGGGGCCGCCGGCAGTGCAGCCCAGCCAGCTCATCGGCAATACGCTGAGCGCGGTTGCCTACGTGCCGCATGCGCCCGGCCTGCCGGGCGGCGGCGAGCTCTCGCGAATCATGCTGCAAGCCTATCTGCGCGCCGACGGACGCGCGCTGGTCCGGGCCTGGGACCCGGCCCGCGACGCCTATACCCCGCCGGCCGAGCGCCGCTGGAGCCTAGCCGGCAGCAAGTTCTGCATCGACCTGCCATTCAAATCGGCTGCGCCGATTTGTGCCGACATCCACATATGGGGCCCGCGCATTGCCGGCGTCGGCGTCATGCCCTATGCCATGCTGGACGGCGACCTTCAACCCGGCAACGCCTTGAGCGCAAACCGATAATGCATCATCTACTGAGCGCAACCGCCGCCCTGCTGCTGCTCGCGAGTACGACGGCACAGGCCCAATCCCCTTCGGCCCCGGCACAATCTCAGCAATCCCCGCCGGCAGCCGCCTCCCCACCCACCCCCCAACCCCCGACGCCGGTCCCGCCGATGCCAGTTTCGCCGACGCCGATCGGCGTTCATATCGGCGTCGCCACCTGCAGCGGCAGCAACTGCCACGGCGCAACGCAGCGGCCGCGCGGCTCGGCGGTGCCGGGGAACGAGTATCTGATCTGGTCGAAGCGGGACAAACACCGCAACGCCTACACCGTGTTGCTCGGCCAGCAGGCGATTCGCATGGCAAAGGCGCTGGGCCTGCCCAACGCCGCCAGCCAGAAGCTGTGCCTCGACTGCCACGCCGACAATGTCGCGGCCGAGATGCGGGGGCGGCAATTCCAGATCGAGGACGGCGTCGGCTGCGAAGGCTGCCACGGCGGCGCCTCGGGCTGGCTCGGCATCCACATCTCAGGCGCCAGCCACAGGGAAAATATCGCCGCCGGGCTCTATCCCACCGACCAGCCGGTCAAGCGCGCCGAACTTTGCCTCAACTGTCATTTCGGTGACGACAAGCAGTTTGTCGATCACCGGATCTACGGTGCCGGGCACCCGCGGCTCACCTTCGAGCTCGATACGTTCACCGCGATCCAGCCGGCGCATTTCGTCGTCGACGAGGGTTATATCGAGCGCAAGGGCCGCATCACCGATGTGCAGGTATGGGCGACCGGCCAGGTGATCGCGCTGATCCGGCGGATGGACGCGCTGGTCGACCCGCGGCACGCGCCGCGCGGGATGTGGCCGGAATTCGCCCTCTTCGATTGCCAGTCCTGCCACCACAATTACGACCCGGCGCGCGGCGAGCGCCCGACCACGACCGGGCTTGGCCCCGGCACGGTGAAGCTCAACGACGCCAATGCGGTGATGCTGAAGGTCGCCGCCGCGCGAATCGCGCCGGCTGCGGCAAAGTCGCTCAGCGAGCACCTGTTGGCGCTGCACAAGGCGACCACCGACGATTGGCCCGGGGTGCAGCGCGAGGCCGCGGTGATTCGCGCCACCGCGGAAAGCCTCAAGCAGGCCTTCGCCCATCATGACTTCACCGCCGACGACATCCGCGCCCTCGCCGAGGCGCTGATCGGGCTCGGGGTCGCCAACAACGATGCGCAGTTCTCCCATGCCGAACAGATCACGATGGCCCTTGAAGCTCTCACCACCGGCCTGCGCTCCGGCGGCGATATCGGGCCGCAACAGGGCGAGGCGGTCGAGGGCGCCATGAAAGCTGTCTACGCCGCCTTCCCCGGCGAGGGGGTCATACACCAGGACGTCTTCGTCAAGGCGCTGCGCGACCTGCAGAGGACGCTGCGGCGATGAGCACGGCAATGTGGCGGCGGCTCGTCGGCGCCGTTCTACTCAGCCTGGCCCTGGCTGCGCCGGCGACGGCGCAGAGCCCGGCCGACGGCACTCACCTCGGCGTGCAGAGCTGCGCCGGCGACAATTGTCACGGCCGGGTCACCCGCATGGAAGGCGTTCGGGTGCAGCAGAACGAGTACCTGATCTGGTCGCAGAAGGATAAGCACGCCCGCGCCTATGCCGTGCTCAAGGACGCGCGCTCGCTGCGGATCGCCAAGAATCTCGGCCTGCCGGACGCCGAGCACGCGCCGCTCTGCCTCAATTGCCACGCCGACAATGTCGCGCCGGACCACCGCGGGCGGCAATTCGAGATCGCCGACGGGGTCGGCTGCGAGGCCTGCCACGGCGGCGCCTCCACCTGGCTCGGCATTCACCTGACCGATGCCGGCCATCAGGCCAACATCGCCGCCGGCATGGTCGCGACCGACCGGCCGCAGGTCCGCGCCGAGAAATGCCTCTCCTGCCATATCGGCGGCAGCCAAAAGTTCGTCACCCATCAGATCATGGGCGCCGGCCATCCGCCGATGCCTTTCGAGCTCGACACCTTCACGGCGATCCAGCCGGCGCATTTCGTCGTCAACGCCGCCTATATCGAGAGCAAGGGCCAACCCAACGACATGCAGATCTGGGCGATCGGCCAGGCGGCCGATGTCAGGCACCGCATGGATTTGCTGCTCGACCCGAAAAACACGCCGAAAGGCGTTGATTTCGAGCTGTCGCTGTTCGATTGCCAGGCCTGCCACCATTCGATGAGCGACCTGCAATGGCAGTCGCGTGCGGCGACCGGGCTGCCGCCGGGCCGAATCAAGCTCTACGACGCGACGCTGGTGATGCTCGATACGATTGCCGAGCGTGTCGCCCCCGACGCCGCCAAGGCGCTCAGCGCCCACATGCTGGCGCTGCACAAGGCGACCGGCGAAGGCTGGGATGCGGTGCGGCGCGAGGCGACGGCCGTGCGCGACGCCGCGACGGCGCTGATCCCGGCGCTGGAAAAGCACCAATTCGACAAGGATGACGCCAAGGCGTTGTTCGACGCGGTGCTGTCCGGCCCAGTCGCCGGCAACGATTTCGACTACAGCGGCGCCCAGCAACGGGTGAATGCGCTGGAATCGATTGTCGCGGCGACCAAGGCGCTGGGATTTGCCGACGACAAGCAGCTCGCCGCGCTGGACCAGGCCCGCGCCGGCCTGTACGCGGCGGTCGCCGACGACCAGAAATACCGCCCCGAGGGCTTTGCCGAAGCGCTGAAGGCATTCAAGGCCAAGTTGCCGTTCTGACAAAAACCCGGCGAAAGCCGGGGAACGAGGCGGTTTTCCTGGCGGCATCGGCATCGGCATCGGCGCTGGTGCCGGTCAGCGGCTGCGGGCGCGCCGCCCGCAGCC
>DASQGR010000288.1:0-16287 GCA_035632515.1 Allostellaceae bacterium
TGACCGGGTTCAACAATCTGTCGGCCTCGCTCAACTACCAGTTTTTCAAGGACGGACCGCACGAGGCCACCGCGCTGGTCGGGTTGAAAACCACCTTCGCCCATACCGGCCGGGTGCAGGCACTGGGCGCCGACGATTTCACCACGCTGTCGCCGCTCGTCAATTTCGGCAAAGGTTTCGGCGATTTGCCCGAGACCCTGCCGTGGCTGCGGCCGATCGCCGTCACCGGCAATCTCAGCGTCGATTTTCCGACCAAGACGCAAAGCGACGGCGACCCCCACCCGAACAACCTCAATTACGGCTTCGCCGTTCAATACAGCCTCGAATACCTTCAGCATCACGTCCGGGATATCGGGCTCGGGGCGCCGTTCGACCGGATGATCCCGCTGGTCGAGATGTCGTTCTCGACCGCGCTCAATCGCGGGATGGGCGGCCAGACCGTCGGCACGGTCCAGCCGGGGATCATCTGGGCCGGGCAACATGTTCAGATCGGCGCCGAGGCGATCATCCCGGTCAACCGAGCCAGCGGCCACGGGTTTGGCGGGATGGTGCAATTGCACTTCTATCTCGACGACATCTTCCCGAACTCGCTCGGCCGCCCGGTCTTCGGCCAATGAGCCGGCGCCGCTTCGCTGTTGTCCTGGCCGCGATGGTCGTCGCCGGGGCTCCGGCGGCAGCTTGCGCCCATGCCTTTCTCGACCACGCGGTGCCCCCTGTCGGCGGCACCGTCACCGCCGCGCCGACCGAAGTGCGCCTTTATTTCAGCGAGGCGGTGGAGGCGCTGTTTTCCGGAGCCGAACTCGCCACCGCCGCGGGTCAGCCCATCGCCACCCCGCGCGCGATCGTGGCGGCAGGCGACAAGACCCAACTGATCCTCAAGCTGCCGCCGCTGCAGCGGGGGAAATACCGGGTGCGCTGGCATGTCGTCTCGGTCGACACACACCGCACCGAGGGCGACTTCACCTTTGAGATACGGCGTTGACGCCGCGGCATGGCTGACGCGCTCATCGTCATCCGCTTCATCCATTTCGCCGCGGCGATGGCGAGCTTCGGCACCGCTGCATTTCGGCTCTACGCTTTTGCCGGCGAAGCGCGGCCGGGCGACGCGGCCCGCGCCAGCTTCGATGCGACGCTGGCCGGCGCGACCCGCGCGAGCGCCGTCGTCGCCGTGCTCTCGGCCGTCGCGATGGTTCCTTTGGTCGCCGCGGCGATGGCGGGATCGGCAGCCGCCGCCTTTGCGCCGACGGTGCTCGGCGAGGTGCTGGTCGAGACCAGCTTCGGCCACGCCTGGTGCCTGCACCTGGCGTTCGCGATCCTGCTCGCAGCGCTCGCAATCGCCGCCCCGCGCCGCGCCGGCGCGGCCACCGTCGCAGCGCTGCTGGTGCTGGCGAGCCTCGGCACGGTCGGCCACGCGACCATCGGACGAGCCGCCGCCGGCCTCGCGCACCAGCTCAACCAGATGGTCCACCTCGCCGCCGGCGGGATCTGGCTCGGAGGGCTGCTGCCGCTAGGGCTGCTGCTGCGCCGCGCGGCGCGGCCGGACGGCGCCGCCTTTGCCCCGCTCGCCCGGAACGCGCTGCCGCATTTCTCGCAGATGGGCTACGCCGCGGTGGTGCTGGTGGCGCTGACCGGGGCGATCAATTCGGTGATGCTGGTCGGCAGCTTCCGCGGGCTGGTCATGACGGCCTACGGCAGGCTGCTGCTGGTCAAGCTCCTGCTGGTCGCGGCAATGGTGGCCCTGGCGCTGGTCAATCGCCTGCGGCTGTTGCCGCGACTGGACGCGGCGGCGGCCGATGCAAGGGTGCCGCTGCGCGCGCTGTGCCGCTCCGTTGCGTTCGAGCAGATGCTCGGCCTTGCCACCCTTGCCGTCGTCGCCGTGCTCGGCACATGGCCGCCCGCGAGCATGAGATAGCGCCAGCGACTCAGGCGTTGAGCTTGTCGTAGCCCTTGACCCGGTAGACGATAAAGGAAACCGCCCAGGTCGCGACAAAGATCCCGACAATGGCAAAGCCGAGGGCGCCGAACTGGTCGTTGGCGGCGCCGATCGCGCGCCACACGCGGCCTTCGAAGCCGAACCGGTCGGCGACAAGGCCGAGCGCCTCGATGCCCCCGATCGCCGCCGCGACGATGACGGAAACCGCCGTAACCGTCAGGTTGTAGTAGAGCTTGCGGATCGGGTTGACGAAGGCCCAGCGATAGGCGCCGAGCATCAGCACCCCGTCGGTCGTGTCGATCAGCGACATACCGGCGCTGAACAGGGCGGGGAAGACAAGGATCGACCACACCGGCAGGCCCTTGGACGCCTGCGCGGCGGAAATCCCCAACAGCCCGATTTCGGTCGCCGTGTCGAAGCCGAGCCCGAACAGCAGACCGAGCGGGTACATGTGCCAGCTGCGCGACACCAGCCGGAACAGCCGGCGGAACACCCGGCCGAACAGCCCGCGCTGCGCCAGGAAGATGTCGAGCTCCGCCTCGGCGTAGACGCCGCCGCGCCGCACCCGGCGGAACAACCGCCAGACCCCGGCGAGCACGATCAGGTTGATCGCGGCGATCAGGAACAGGAACCCCGCGGATACCCCGGTGCCGATCACGCCGCCAACCGCGACCAGCGCCGGATAGCGCTCCTGCAAGGTGCTCTCGGTCAGCGCGATCGCCGCAGCGGCGACCACCACTACCGTCGAATGGCCGAGAGCGAAGAAGAAGCCGACGCCGATCGGCTGCTTGCCCTCCTGCATCAGCTTGCGGGTGACATTGTCGATGGCCGCGATGTGGTCGGCGTCGACCGCGTGGCGCAGCCCGAGGCCGTAGGCGAGCAGCGCGGTGCCGAGCAGCACGCCGCTGCCGTGGAACGCCGTCAGCGCCCAGCCCCAGGCAGCGAGGTTCGCCGCCATGAGGGCGGCGCCGAGCCCCGCCACCTTGAGCCGCAACCCAAGGTGGCTATCGTCGAACAGGCTCACCGTGCGGCCGCAGACGATGGCACTAGGCGGGCCAGGCGGCGAGGCTGAGCGCGACGCTTCCGGCTGCCGGGAGCCCGAGCCGGATGTGCATCCGCCCCTTCGATTGCGGCATGAATTACCCCTCTGAATGCGAGATGCCCGGTTATCGCCTTGTTCCCGCGAGAGGCCGCCGACTGAGGAGGTTGTTGACCCTCACCACAGCCGCCAGCCCATTGCCGAAATCGCCTGTCCCCGCAGCACCGGCGATAATCCGGCAATGTAGCCGCTGGCGGCGATGGCGGAAACCGTGCCGGAACGGTTCGCGTCGATCCACGGGCCGAGCGCAATAGATCATCGGGTCCCGCGCTTGCGCCTGTACCGCGCCCCGAAATGATTTGCTCACGCCGCATCGCTTCCTCCATCGCCATGCCCGGCCGTGACGAAAAGCTCGTCGCTTCGATCCGGTCGAAAGCCGCCCTACCCTCCGCCTCACACCAAAATGAAAGCCGCGCGCCGGCAAAAGAGTGGCGCTGCCGGTGCCGGCGACGCCACAATGGCCGATGGCCGATGGTTCCGTGCACAGCCACCCGTTGCGGCGCTGCGCCCCGCTGGGGCTGCTGGGGCTGGCGGGAGTGCTGTTCATCGTGCTCGGCGGCCACCGCTACCTGACCTTTGCCGCGCTTGCCGAGCACCGCGAGTTGCTCTGTACCCTGGCGGCGCGAGGCGGCGCGCTGACGGCGCTGGGCTTCATCCTGGTCTATGCCGGGCTGACTGCGCTCTCGGTGCCGGGCGCGGTGATGATGACCCTGGCCGGCGGGTTCCTGTTCGGACCGTGGCTCGGCACGGTATACGCGCTGATCGGCGCGACACTCGGCCCCACCCTGGTGTTCCTTGTCGCACGCGCCGGTCTCGCCGGTTTCGCGGCGCGGGCCGGGCCGCTCGTCCGGCGCCTCGAAGCCGGCTTCCGCGAGGATGCGTTCAACTACCTGCTCGTCCTGCGGCTGATCCCGATCTTTCCGTTCTGGCTGGTCAATCTCGTCGCCGGCGCGACCGGGATGCCGCTGCTGGCCTACCTCACCGCAACGTTTTTCGGGATGATCCCCGGGACGTTTGTCTATTCCGGGCTCGGCAACGGCATCGGCGCGCTGATCGCGGCAGGGCAACCCCCGGATCTCCGCATCCTGTTTCATCCGAGCATCCTGCTGCCGATTGTCGGGCTCGCCGCGCTGGCGCTGCTGCCGGTGTTCTACAAGCGCTGGCGCGGGCGCGGTCGCCGCCATCACGAGCCGGCCCGGTGACCGCGACCGCGAGTTGCGCCCCGCTCGCCCCGGACCTTTGCGTGATCGGCGCCGGAGCCGGCGGGCTCGCGGTCGCGGCAGGTGCGGCGCAGATGGGGGCGAGCGTCGTCCTCATCGAGCGCGGCGAGATGGGCGGCGACTGCCTCAATTTTGGCTGCGTACCGTCGAAAGCGCTGCTGGCGGCGGCAAAACTGGCACATGACTGGAGGAAGGGCGCCGAGCACGGCATCGATTACGCCGCGCCGTTGATCGATTTCGCCGGGGTTGCCGACAGCGTCGCGCGGGTCATCAGGCGCATCGCCCCGAACGATTCGGTCGAGCGTTTCGCGGGGCTCGGGGTCACGGTAATGCGCGGCGAGGCCCGCTTTGTCGACCCGCGCCGGGTCGCGGTCGACGGCACCGAGATCCGTGCTCGCCGGTTTGTCGTCGCCACTGGCTCGACGCCGGCGGTGCCGCCAATCCCCGGGCTCGACAGCGTGCCCTATTTCACCAACGAGACGATCTTTGCCCATCGCGCGGCGCTGCGGCATCTGGTCGTCATCGGCGGCGGCGCGGTCGGCATCGAGCTGGCCCAGGCTCACCGCCGGCTGGGCGCCGCGATCACGGTCATCGATGCCGGCCCGCTCTTGCCGCGCGACGATCCCGAGCTGGTGGCGCTGCTCGCCGAGCGGCTTGCAACCGAAGGTATCGGGCTGCATCCGATGTCGCCGATCGCCCGGATCGCGCCCGATGGCGACGGCGTCGCCGTGACCCTGGCGAGCGGAGCGCGCATTGCCGGCTCGCATCTGCTGATCGCGGCCGGGCGCCGGCCGAACCTTGCCGCGCTCGACCTGCCCGCCGCCGGGATCGCCGCGACCGAGCGCGGCATCACCGTCGACGCGCGGCTGCGCACCGGCAATCGCCGGGTTTTCGCGATCGGCGATGTCGCGGGCGGACCGCAATTCACCCACGTCGCGCTCCAGCATGCCGGGATCGTCATCCGCAATGCGCTGTTTCGCCTGCCGGCAAGGGTGGACTACAGCGCCCTGCCCTGGGTCACCTACAGCGACCCCGAGCTGGCGCAGGTCGGCATGAGCGAAGCCACCGCGCGCGACGCTTACGGCGACAGGATTCGGGTGCTGCGCTGGGATTTCGCCGAAAACGACCGCGCCTACACCGAGCGCGACACTGCCGGCCGGGTCAAAATCGTCACCCGCGGCAACGGCCGCATCCTCGGCGCGACGATCCTCGTCGCCCAGGCCGGCGAGCAGATCGCCCCCTGGGCGCTGGCGATCTCCAGGCGGCTCAAAATCGGCGCCCTGGCCAATCTGGTGCTGCCCTACCCGACCCGCGGCGAAGCCGGCAAGCGCGCCGCCGCCAGCTTCTACACCCCGACCCTGTTCTCCCTGCGCACGCGGCGGCTGGTCCGTTTGCTCGCGCATTTCGGCTGAGCGAGCAACGGCGATGTTCATCCGCAGCCTGTCCGCCCGTCTGCTGGTGCTGACGGTGTTCTTCGTCATGCTGGGCGAGGTGCTGATCTTCGTCCCCTCGGTCGCGCGCTATCGCATGACCTATTTCGAGGACCACATGGCCGCGGCGCATCTCGCCACGCTGGCGCTGCTCGCCAGCCCCGCCGGCAAGATCGACCAGGCGCTGACCGACGAACTCCTTGCCGAGGTCGGCGCGCACGCCATCATCCTGCACAGGCCCGACGGCATGGTGCGAATGCTCGACAGCCCCGAGCCGCCCGCGGCCGACATCACCTTCAACCTCGGCGGCGGCAACGTGCCGATCTGGATTCAGCGCTCGTTCGAAACGCTGTTCAGCCGCGGCAACCGGGTGATGCGGGTGATGGGCGTCTCCCCGTTCGAGCCGGAGGCCAAGGTCGAGATCCTGCTCGACGAAGCGCCGCTGCGCGCCGAGATGTGGAAATTCGGCGGCCGCATCTTTCAGCTCTCGATCATGATCTCGCTGATCGCCGCGGCGCTGGTGTATCTGAGCCTGCAATGGCTGCTGGTGCGGCCGATGCGGCGGATCATCGCGAGCATGACCCTGTTCGGCCAGGACCCCGAGGACGCCTCCCGGGTGATCGTACCGCGCGGCGGCAAAGACGAGATCGGCCAGGCCGAGAGCGAGCTGGCGGCGATGCAGGAGACGGTGCGCCAGGCCCTCGGGCAGCGCGCCCGCCTCGCCGCGCTCGGCACCGCGGTGACCAAGATCAACCACGACCTGCGCAACATCCTGGCGACGGCGCGCCTGGTGACCGACGGGCTCACCGCCAGCACCGCATCGGAGGTGCGCAAGGTCGCGCCGCGGCTGGTCGACGCGATCGACCGCGCGGTGGCCCTGTGCACGCGCACCCTTGATTTCTCGCGCGAAGGCGCGCCGCCGTTTGCCCCGAGCCGCTTTCCGCTGCGCCCGCTAATCGAGGAGATCGGCCCCGGCCTTGCGCTGCGCGAGGATGTGGCGATCGAGCTCGACGTGCCGCCCGATCTGACGATCAGGGCCGACCGCGACCAGATGTATCGGGTGCTCTTGAACCTGGCGTGCAATTCGGTCGAGGCGGGATCGCGCCGGCTGCGCATTTCGGCGGCGTCGGTCGACGGCACCATCGCGATCGATGTCGCCGATGACGGACCCGGCCTGCCGCCGCGGGCGCGCGACAATCTGTTCCGGCCGTTCGCCGCCTCCGCCCGCCCCGGCGGCAGCGGGCTGGGGCTGGCGATCGCCCGCGAACTGACGCGGCTGCACGGCGGCGACCTGGTGCTGGTGGCGTCGACCGGGGCCGGCACCACGTTCCGCATCACCATGCCGGCTTCGCCGGAGACGCCGGCGCGCGCCGCTAATCGAGCGCGAGCGTCAGCGACTTGAGATAGGCGCTTTCCGGCAGCGCCGGATGGACCGGGTGGTCGGGCCCGGCGCCGGCCTCGCGCAGGATGCGCCCGATCCGGCCGGCATCGGCGAGGCCGCGGCGCGCCGCCTCGGCAAACTCGGCGGCGCCGACATTGTGCGAGCACGAGGCGAGGAAGACAAAGCCGCCCGGCGCGGCGAGTTGGGCCGCGAGCCGCGCCAGCTTGCGATAGCCGCGCAGCGCCGCCGGCACGTCGCGCCTAGCGCGGGCGAAGGGCGGCGGGTCGGCGATGACGACGTCGAAACGCTCGCCGGCGCTGCCGAGCCTGGCCGCCTCGGCAAAGACTTCGGCGCGGCGAAACTCGCACACGCCGGCAACGCCGTTGCGCTCCGCCGCTGTGGCGGCGAGTGCCAGCGCCCCTTCCGAGCGGTCGATCCCCACCACCGAAGCCGCGCCGGCATGCGCCGCCCGCACCGCAAACCCGCCCGAATAGCAGTAAAGGTCGAGCACTCGCGCGCCCGCCGCCAGCCCGGCGACAAAACCGCGATTGTCGCGCTGGTCGAAGAACCAGCCGGTCTTCTGCCCGGCGAGCACATCGGCCTCGAAGACAACGCCGTTTTCCTCGACCCTCACCGGCCCCTCGACGGTGCCGAGCGCCACCCGCACTTCCTGCTCCAGGCCCTCGAGGCTGCGAGCCGGGGTATCGTTGCGCAGCACGATGGCGGAGGGCGACAAGAGGTCGGTCAGCACCTCGATCACCACCGGCTGCATCAGCTCCATGCCGGCGGTATTGATCTGCACCGCCAGCACCGGGCCGAAGCGGTCGACGACGAGCCCGGGCAAGCCGTCGGCCTCGGCATGGGCCAGACGATAATAGGGCGCACTAAAGAGGCGCTCGCGCAGCCGCAAGGCGCGCTCCAGCCGCCGCCATAAAAACCGCCTTCCGATCGGGCGGGCGGCATCGCGGTCGAGCAGGCGCGCGGCGAGCAGCGTGTGCGGGTTGAACGTAGCGACGCCGAGCGGGCGAGCGTCGCTGCGGCGCAGGGTGACGAGGCTGCCGGGCGGCAAGGCCTTTGCCGCCGCATCCATCTGCACCTCGTTCGAATAGATCCACGGATGGCCGCCCTCGGCGCGACGGTGGCCGCCGGGGAGCAGCGTGACGACGGGGCGCGACGAAGGCTCGTCGCCGCTCGGCTCTTCCGGCGAGGCGGCCGGGACCGCCGGTTTGGTACTCACCACTGCACCCCACGAAGCTTTGGAGGGCGGCGATTACGCTTCCGCCGCAGCCAAGTCAAAAACCATCGTCATTTCCCCGGCGTCGCGCGACCCGGCGACCTGCCCCGACAGGCGCGAAACGTCAGGCAGGAAACCGACCGCGTGCGCCTCTCGCGCTTGACCCTGTCCTGAACCCGCTCCATCCTTTCAATCCAACGAGGCGAAGAATGTTACGGGAAGGGAACGGCATGATTTTGCTGAGCGGACGTTTGGGTCGGCGGGCATTCGTCGCCTCTTTGGCAGCGGTGGTGCTTGGCTTTGCGGCGGCCTGCGCCAAGGCCGAAGGGCCGGCGCCGGCGGGTGAAGTAAAGATTGCCTGGCACGTGACGATCTCGCCGGCCTGGTTCGACCCGTCGACCGCGCCGCCGCAGATCACCCCGTTCGGCATGCTTTATGCGATCCACGACGCGCTGGTGCGGCCCTATCCGGGGCAGAAGATGGGGCCGAGCCTGGCGGAATCATGGACCGAAAGCGAAGACGGCCTGACCTACGAGTTCAAGCTGCGGCCAAACCTCACCTTCCACAACGGCGACCCGCTCACCACCGAGGACGTCAAATTCAGCTTCGAGCGCTACAACGGCGCGGGGGCGAAAGCCCTCAAGGACCACGTGAAAGAGGTCGAGATCGTCGATCCCCGCGTCATTCGGTTTCACCTGAATGCGCCGTGGCCGGACTTCATGACCTTTTACGGCACCACGGCCACGGCTGCCGGCATCGTCGTGCCGAAGAAATACCTGACCGAGGTCGGCGACGCCGGCTTCAAGCAGCACCCGATCGGCGCCGGCCCCTATAAATTCGTCAGCACCAAGCCCGGTGTCGAGGTCGTCCTCGAGGCGTTCCCGAATTACTGGCGGCGCGTCCCGGCAATAAAGACCATCGTTATGCGCAGCGTGCCCGACGCCACCACCCGCGCGCTGATGGTGAAATCGGGCGAGGCCGATATGGCCTATGCGCTCGACGGGGTCGATGCCGAGGGGTTGCAAAAGGACCCGAAACTGAAGGTCGTGGCGACCAAGCACGCCTCGATCTTCTGGATCGAGTTTCCCGAGCAATGGGACCCGAAATCGCCGTGGCACGACATCCGCGTGCGGCAGGCGGTGAACTATGCGCTCGACCGCAAGGCGATCAACGACGCCGGCTGCCTCGGCTTCTGCCCGCCGGGGGGAGTGATCGTCCCGCGGGTGATGGACTTTGCCCTGCAGACCGAGCCGGTGCCCTATGATCCGGACAAGGCGAAAAAGCTGCTCGCCGAGGCCGGCTATCCGAACGGGTTCGATGCCGGCCAATTCCCGGCGATCCCCGGCTTCCCGACCGTCGCCGAGGCGACGATGAACTATCTCAACGCGGTCGGCATCCGGGTCACGCTGAAGCAGATGGAGCGCGCCGCCTTCTACGCGGACTGGTCGTCGAAGAAGTTCACCAAGGGCATCTTCATGACCGCGTCGGGCAGTTCGGGCAATGCCGCCAGCCGGGTCGAGTCGTTCATCCAGTCCAAGGGCGCGTTTGCCAGTGGCGGCTATCCCGACATCGACGAACTTTACCAACAACAGGCGGGCGAGCGTAACCGCGACAAGCGCGCGGCGCTGCTGGACAAGATCCAGCAATTGACGATCGACCGGGTGATGTTCGCGCCGATCATGGATCTGCGCGCGTTGATCGGCATCGGCCCGCGCATCACCAAGCATACCATCGCCGATGTCTGGATGAGCGCGGTTCCGTCCTACGAGGACATGGAGATCAGGCAATAGGCGGCTTTCGGGCCAGGCGTGATCCGTTTGGTTTCGATCGACGTTTGGGGTGACGCTGGGATCCTGAGGCCGCTCCGTGTTCCTGCCCGGCCCCCGCCCCTCGGCAGGACCGGCCGGCATGGGGCACGCGCTTGACCCTGCCGCCGGCGCGCTACATCCTGTCGCCAAGCTGACAAAACAATAAATACAAGAACGAGAACATGGGGAGGCCGCTTCATGATCGCATCGGGGGAATTGCTGGGACGACGAGCGCTCCTTGCGGCGCTGGCCGCGATGTTGCTCGCGTTCGCACCAGTATCCGCAAGGGCCGAGGGGCCGGCCCCGGCGGGACGAGCGGTGATGGCCTGGCACGTGACGATCTCCCCGGCTTGGTTCGACCCGTCGACTGCGCCGCCGCAGATCACCCCGTTCGGCATGCTCTACGCGATCCACGACGCGCTGGTGCGGCCCTATCCGGGGCAGAAGATGGGGCCGAGCCTGGCGGAATCATGGACCGAAAGCGAAGATGGCCTAACCTACGAGTTCAAGCTGCGGCCGAATTTGACCTTTCACAACGGCGACCCGCTGACCACCGAAGACGTCAAATTCAGCTTCGAACGCTACAACGGTACCGGCGCGAAGGCCTTCAGGGACCATGTCAAGGAGGTCGAAATCGTCGACCCGCGGGTGGTCCGGTTTCATCTCAAGGATCCCTGGCCGGACTTCATGACCTTCTACGGCACCACCGCCACGGCCGCCGGTCTCGTCGTGCCAAAGAAATACCTGACCGAGGTCGGCGAGGAAGGCTTCAAGCAGCACCCGATCGGCGCCGGCCCCTATAAATTCGTCAGCACCAAGCCCGGGATCGAGGTCGTCCTCGAGGCGTTCCCGCAATACTGGCGCCGCGTGCCGGCGGTCAAAACCCTGGTGATGCGCAGCGTGCCCGACGCCACCACCCGCGCGCTGATGCTGAAATCGGGCGAGGCCGACATCGCCTATGCGCTCGACGGGGTCGATGCCGAAGGGCTGCAAAAAGACCCCAAACTGAAAATCGTCGCGACCAAGCACGCCTCGATCTTCTGGATCGAGATGTCCGACCAGTGGGACCCGAAATCGCCGTTCCACGACATCAGGGTGCGCCAGGCGGTCAATTACGCGCTCGACCGCAAGGCGATCAACGACGCGGGTTGCCTCGGCTTCTGCCCGCCGGCGGGGGTGATCGTCCCGCGGGTGATGGATTTCGCTTTGCAGGCCGAGCCGGTCCCCTATGACCCGGACAGGGCGAAAAAGCTGCTCGCCGAGGCCGGCTATCCGAACGGGTTCGATGCCGGCCAGTTCACCCCGAACCCCGGCTTCCCTACCGTCGCCGAGGCGACGATGAACTATCTCAACGCGGCCGGCATCCGCCTGACGATGAAGCAGATGGAACGGGCGGCGTTCTATGCCGATTGGCAGGCGAAGAAGATCCACGGCATCTTCATGGTCGGGGCGGGAAACTCCGGCAACGCAGCCAGCCGGGTCGAGGCGTTCATTCAGTCGAAGGGGCCTTATGCCTATGGCGGCTACCCCGATATCGACGAGCTGTACCGGCAGCAAGCCACCGAGCGCGATCACGACAAGCGCCAGGCGCTGCTTTTCAAGATCCAGCAGCTCACGATCGACCGGGCAATGTATGCGCCGATCATGGATTTGCGCGCCCTGATGGGGATCGGCCCGCGGGTCACCAAGCACACCATCACCGATGTGTGGATGAGCCCCTTCCCCTCCTACGAAGACATGGAGATCAAGGGATAGCACCGAACACGTCTCGACGCGCTTGCCAATCGGTGCCGGGTTTGCTCTAACACCGCTCCCGCGGCAGGCTTGCCTCGTCGCGGCCAGACTCGGCACTGCGCCCGTAGCTCAACTGGATAGAGCACCAGACTACGGATCTGGGGGTTAGGGGTTCGACTCCTCTCGGGCGCGCCAATTTTTCAAGTAGTTAGATCACAAACCCAGCGTACTGCCTTAGAAACCGGAAGCATATCGGAAGCACGAACGCTAATTGGACGTGGCCTAGGTGGTTCCCACAACGCCGCCGAAAGTCTGCTGACAAGTGGACGCGGCTGCGGCCCATCAATGGCCATTGGACGCCTCGTCCGGTCGGATGCGGTCAATTTGCAATAGCAGTCGCCGGTAACGCGAGATTGGCTCCGGCCGCCGCGCCGAATTTGATGCAAATAACGGCCCAGCCGCCGCCCTGCGGCACCAGCAACGGGCCTCCGCTGGTGCCGCGGGTCGCATCACAGTCGTGAGCGATAAAGGGCTTACCCGCGGCCATTGTGGTGTCGGTGATATGGCAGGCGAAATCCGCCGCGCGCGATCCTGACTGTAGCCCGCCGCTGCGATCGTCGCCGGCGAGGCGGCAGCCCCGTCGCAATCGGCAGCGGAGCAACCGGATCGGGGATCGCGCCATCCAGCTCTAGCCGCGCCCAATCGGAACCCTGCGGCCCGCCTTTGATGCCGTCGTATTCCGGCTACCGTTTAGTCTGCACCTTTGCGATTGCATCCCACGGCGGTCGCCCGGGATCGACTGCGCCGGTCCCTAACGCCAATTCCCGGCAGCAGTCGTTCGGCCGCGCCTGCAGGCTGCATCGGCAGCAGAGCGCCGGTAGGGCTCAGCAGGGGAAAACAGCTCGAGGTGCGTTTCCGATAGCGCATTAGCGATGCAATGCCACGCCAGGGCCCCAGAGGAATGGCGGGTAGCCCTCCACGCGCGTGTTTCCGCCCCCCAAGGTCGGTCAAACAAGACCGATGCGGCGGCGGAAATCGGGGTCGTTTAGTGCAAGCTCCTTGCCGACAAGGTCATCGGCGGCAGCGGTTCAAAGATAAAGGAGTGCCGCGGCGGGGTGCCCCACCGGCGGGATGGCGCACGACTTCAACAACCTGCTCGGCGTCATCGTCGGCAATCTCGACCGCGCGACCGGATCGGCGGCGACGAGGAGATGAACGAACTGGTCGGCGAAGCGCTTGAGGCGGCCTGGCGGGATGCCGACCTTACCCGCCGGCTGCTGGCCTTCGCTCGCCGTCAGCCACTGCGGCCGGCGCGGATCGAGGTCAACGATCTGGCCAGCGACACGGTGCGGCTGTTGCGCCGGCTGCTCGGCGAGGATGTCGAAGTCCAGCTCAATCTCGGCAAGGATATCTGGCCGGTGACGGCTACGGCGCAGCTCGAGGCCGCGCTCGCCAATCTCGCCAACAAGGCGCGCGACGCGATGCCGAGAGGCGGCCGCCTGATCATCACCACCGCCAATCGCCCCCTCGGCAGGGGCACCGGCCTTGGGCTCAGCATGGTATTCGGCTTCCTCAAGCAGTCGGGCGGTCACGTCAACGCCTATAGCGAGCTCGGCGAGGGAACGACGTTCCGCCTTTACCTGCCGCGGGCGGTGGACGAGACGCCGGTCCACGAGACCGTCGAAGCCGCCCCGGCGGGGCGCGTCGCCGGCGAGACCGTGCTGGTCGTCGAGGACAATCCCGGCATGCGGCGGGTCGTCCTGCGCCAGCTGCGCGAGCTCGGCTACCGGGTGCTCGATTGCGACCGCGCGGCTGCCGCTCTCGAGCTGCTGCAGAGTGAAAAGATCGACCTGCTGCTGACCGACATCGTCATGCCGAGCGGCCTCGATGGGGTCGAGCTGGCGCGCATCGCCCACGAGCGCTGGCCGGCGCTTCGGATAGTGCTGACCTCCGGCTTCCCGCAGGCGCGGGTCGAGGGCAACGGCGATCTGCTCGGCGGCCTACAATTGCTCAACAAGCCTTACAGCAAGGAAGAGCTGGCGGCGGCGACACGCGCCGCCCTTGACGGGTGAGACCATGGCGGAAATCCTGATCATCGATGATGACCGGCAGATGCGGCGACTGATCTCGCGCTTTCTGACCGGCGCCGGCCACACCGTGCATGAGGCCGAGAACGGGCGCGATGGCATCGCGCTGTTCCGCCGGGTCCGTCCGGCGCTGGTGATTACCGATATCATGATGCCCGACATGGAAGGGCTCGAGACGATCCGCGAGCTGCGGCGCGACGCCCCCACCCTGCCGATCATCGCGATCTCGGGCGGCAACGAGCCCATCTACCTGCGTGCCGCGACCTCGCTGGGCGCCATGGCTGCGCTGGAAAAGCCCTTTGTCGGCGACGAGCCGTTGCGTCTCGTCGCCGAGCTGCTCAACCCAAGTTGATGCTGCCCATTCGACGGACGCATGGCAGATGCGTCGGCCGCGGTCCTGGGTAGCACGAAGGTCCGCTGAGGGGCATGGAACGAACCCGCTCTTGCGGGAAGGCGGCGTTGATGCGGGCGGGTTTTTGGGGGCGGCGGTGATTGCGTGAACAGGAAGGCGTGACGATCGGGGCATCCGATCCCGAGCATTGAAGGTCCAGCAACCTCCTGCTTGAGAGAGGACCCCCCGGTGACTTCCCGATCTTCCAACCGCCCCGTCAGCGCGCTGCGCGAACGCATGATCGAAGACATGAGCGTACGCGGCTTCAGCGAGAAGACGCGCAGCGACGACATTGGCAACGTGCGGGCCTTCGCGGCGTTCATCGGCCGCTCGCCGGATACGGCGACGGCGGAGGATTTGCGCCGCTTCCAGCTTCACCAGACACAGACCGGCATGCCGCCGCCGAGCATCAACAGCGCGGTCTCGGCCTTGCGTTTCTTCTTCACCGTGACGCTCGATCGGCCGGACCTGGCACGGCGGCTCACGATTGTGCATCGGCCGCGTCGGCTGCCGGCGGTGCTGAGCGTGGAGGAGATCGCCCTTCTGCTCCAGGCGGCGCCGGGCTGCGCGTGTCCGAGGGGGTCGCGCTCAAGGTCGGCGATATCGCCTCCGAACGCAGGCTGTTGCGGGTCGAGCAGGGC
Organism: Allostellaceae bacterium; assembly: GCA_035632515.1. GTDB lineage: Bacteria > Pseudomonadota > Alphaproteobacteria > ATCC43930 > CGMCC-115725 > DATARH01. Next base: position 14,959 of record DASQGR010000288.1, read on the forward strand.
AAGGGACGCAAAGACCGCGACGCCATGCTGTCGCCACAGCTGCTTGAGCTGCTGCGCGATTGGGGGGTAGAAGGCCGGCGACGCGGCGTGTTGCTGCCGCGCGGCTGGCTGTTTCCGGGCCGCAACCCGGCCGAGCCGCTCTCGACCCGTCAGTTCAACCGCGCCGTCCACGCGGCTGCCGAGGCCGCCGGGATCAGGAAGCGCGTGTCGCCGCATACGCTGCGGCACAGCTTCGCGACACACCTCTTGGAACAGGATACCGATATCCGCGTCATCCAGTGCTGCTCGGCCACGCCAAGCTCGACACCACGGCCCGTTACACCCGCGTCGCCAACACCACGATCCGCACCGTGACCAGCCCGCTCGACCGGCTCGCGCCCGTGGTCGAGAGGAGACCGAGAGCCGGAGCCCAGCCCGGCGGCGGTGCCCCGCCCGAGGCTGGAGGTCGCGGACGTTTTGCATCGCCAGGGGGCCGCCTGGCGCCGAGCCAATGCCGGGCAGGTGAGCCTCGGTCAGCTCAAGGTGATGGCGGCGATCGAACAGTGCCGCTCGGCCGCCCTCGGCGGTCATGTCGAGCGCTGCGAGGATTGCGGCCATAGCCGGATTGCGGACAACTCGTGCCGCAACCGCCATTGCCCCAAGTGCCAGGGCGCGGCGGCACGGGACTGGCTTGCCGACCGCGCGGCCGATCTGCTGCCGGTCGGCTACTTCCACCTGGTCTTCACCCTGCCGGCCGAGATCGCCCCGATCGCCTACCCGATCGCCTATCAGAACAAGGCGGTGGTCTACGACCTGCTGTTCCGCACCGCGGCCGAGACGCTGCTTCCCATCGCCGCCGATCCCCGGCGCCTCGGCGCCCGCGTCGGCGCCACCGTCGTGCTCCACAGCTGGGGCTCGGCGATGACCCACCATCCGCACCTCCCCATGATCGTGCCGGGCGGCGGGATATCGCTCGACGGGAGGCGCTGGGTGCCGTGCCGACCGGGCTTCTTCTTGCCAGTGCGGGTGCTATCGCGCCTGTTCCGGCGGCTCTTCCTGGCCGAGCTTGCCGATGCCTGCGCAGCAGGGCCGAGTTCGATCCAAAGTGGTCATTTATCCCAGTTGCTCCGCTCGCTGATGCTGTCGGTCGTCCAGTTCAGACGCGGAGTCGGGCAGCAGCTCACGTCGGTCACTGGCTGGTCGTTGCGCGAATCCAGTCAGAAAGCCGCGCCAAGAGACTGACCAAAGAACGTAGAATGGAGATAGCTCCCCTTGCGGGTCTGGCGAGCGCGAGGAAGCGGGAGGAAGCAACGCAGCCGCCTGACGGTCCATCCGTGACGCGCCCTTCCG
>DASQGR010000289.1:0-10377 GCA_035632515.1 Allostellaceae bacterium
TGCTTGACCGCGCGCTTCGGCCTGGAGGCCGGGTTTCGGCGCGACACGATGACCGGGCAAGGGTCATTCCCTCGGGCTGCCGGTTGGTCTATGACCCTTAGCGGTAATGGAAGCCTTCCTCGTCTCGTTCGGGCTCGTCGCCCTCGCCGAGCTCGGCGACAAGACGCAATTCCTCGCATTGATGCTGGCGAGTCGCTTTCACCGTCCGTTGCCGATCCTCGCGGGCATTCTCGTTGCCGTATTGGCGAACCATTTGGGGGCCGCGGCCCTCGGATTTTTTGTCGGGGTCAAGCTCAACGGACCCTGGCTCAAATGGATCGTCGCCGCCTCGTTTTTTGCCGTCGCGATCTGGGCGGTGCTGCCGGAGAAGGCCGAAGACGAGGCCGTGCCACGCAGCCGCTATGGCGTATTCGGGGCGACGGTATGCGCGTTTTTCATCGCCGAGCTCGGCGACAAGACACAGATCGCCACCGCAGCGCTGGCCGCCCGGTTCGGGATGTTGTTGCCGATCGTCGCCGGCACCACCTTGGCGATGCTGGCGGCAAATTTGCCGGCCGTGCTGCTCGGCCGTCAGCTCGCGCGCTGGGTATCGCTCCGGGCGCTGCGCTGGGGCGCGGTAATCCTGTCGATCGCGCTCGGCATCGCGACCTTGATGCCGGAAGGCTGACGGGCGCTCAGGAGGCGACGCGACGGCGGCGAGCCTCGGCAGCCTGACGCCAGCGCACTTGCGCCGCGATCACCGCGCCGGGCCGGCGCATGCGCAATCCCGGAACCGTCCGCCGCCGCAATTGCAGGCCGACGGCGCCGATCGGCTTGACCTCCGTCAGTCCGGTTTCGGCCGGTCGCACCCCGATCGGCGCGGCGGCGCCCTGCCGTCGCGGGAGCAGCCGGCGCAGCGCCAACGCCGCGACGGCGGCGTCAAGAGCGAGGACCAGCATCAGCAGCACCGTTGCATCGCCGACCGGCAGGATGGCCAGCAACAATACCGCACCGAGTAAACAGGCGAGCTGCAACACGGACAGCAAATGCTCCTCTTCAGGCCCATGCGGCCGACAGAGGAGATAGTATATAAAATACAAGATAAATGCGTTGCCAATTCATGGTTAACGCGCCGCGCTGCTGGACCTTTCCATTTAGAAGTGGATTTCGTACTCGGCCTGCCAGCGGAAAGCCTGCCGCGGCGCGGCCGGGGTCAAGCCGAACAGAACACCGGCGTTGAACTTGAGCGTACCCGAGCCGAAGTCGTGGATCGCGCCAAACACTTGCGGTCCGATGCGATGGTCCTGTGCGCTGATCGGAACGAAATGGCCGATCGGCCCCGGCTCGCCATAGGCCTGGAAGCCGGGCTCGACGACCCATCCGGTGGCAATCCGCGTCTCCCAGGCATAGCTGAAGCTCATTCTGCCGGAGCCGGCGAATTGGCCGATCTCCTTGGCGAGAAACAGGTTGACCGTATTGATCGTGGGTCCGATCTCCTTGCGCAACAGCGGTCCGAACTTGATCTCGTCGGGTGCCCCGGCGATCGTCGGGTGCCCGTATTCGATGAAAAGGGCGGGATCGAGCCAATATTGTCCGCGCTCGCCGAAGACGAGCCAGTTTTCCCAGGTGAGCTGATTGAACTTGAGGTGGTTGCCGGGGCCGGGGTCGCGACCGGTCTCGAATTCCAAGCCGGTCTTCCAGAAATTGGTGACCCCGTACTCGATCTCGTGAACAAAGCTTTGCTCGTTGTCGGTGGCAGGATTGCCGCTGCGGCCGTAATTCCCGACCGTTTCGAGCTCCAGCTCGCCCGGCTCGGCATCGGGCAGCTTGACCTTGAAATCGGCAAGGGCGGCCGCTGGGACCGCCACGATCCCCACCAGCAACAGGGCCGCCTTTCCCCCCTTCATCCATTCGCGAATGCGTCGCATTTGCTAGTCTTTCTCAAATTTTTTAGCTGGAGACTTATTCGCCCGGGACTGCGCTCTCGACGCCCGGCCTATCACCGGGCTTGCCCGCAACCGGCCCAAGCAGCCGCATCAGCCCGCCGATGACAGCAAGCGTCGCCACGTAGAATACGACCTGAACCCCCGCTGGCTGCGCCGTATAGCCGATCAGCGTATGCAGGATCTTGCCGACGATGCTTTGATCCGACAGCAGGAACGAGGTGTTCCAGACGTTGCTGCCGAGCGCCGGCAGCAGGTCGGCCTGCATCAGAAAGGCGGCGCCTTGCGAGGCGAGCCCGGCGGCGAGCAGCAGCACCAGCCAGCTCGTCACCGTGAACAGCCGGCGCATCGGAATGCTGACGAGCCCCCAGTAGATGCCGATACCCACCGCGACGCCCAGCGCCAGCCCGGCCACCCCGCCGAGCACGAGCGACGACACCCCGCCTTCGCCGGCGAGCGCGATGCCGTACAGAAATAGCACCGTCTCCGACCCCTCGCGCAATACCGCCAGCGTCACGACAATCCCCAGCGCCCAGAGCGGCCGCGCGCCCGACCGCACGTCATGACCAAGCCGCGTCGCGTGGCCTGCCAGTTCGCGTCCGTGCCGCGCCATCCACACGTTGTGCCAGCCAAGCATGAGCACGGCGGCGAACAGGATCCCCGCGTCGAACAGCTCCTGGCCGACGCCCTGGGCCATCGTCGCGATCGTGCCGGCCGCGGCGGCAACCCCGACCGCCCCCAATACCCCGGCCGCGATCCCGCCGCCGACCCAGGCGCCGCGACGCAGCGCCCCGCGGCTCGCCGCCATGACGATGCCGACGATCAGCGCCGCCTCGAGCACCTCGCGAAAGACGATGATCGCGGTGGCGAGCATGATTATTTCACCACCAGGCGGCCGCGGGTCGCGCGGTTGAAATCGTCGAAGAATTCATAGGTGCCAGGGTCGAGCGGTCCGACAAAAACGCTGATCCGCCCGCCGGCCTGGACGATCTTCTCGCGATGCAGCACGGTGCTCTCGAACTCGGCGGTGACCGCCTGATCGTTTTTGACGATCAGCTCGACCTTGAGGCCGGCGGGAACGGGAACATCGCTCGGCATGAACTGATGATCCTTGATCGAGATCAAAACCTGCGGGTCAGCGGCGAGAGCCGGCACCGCGATAACGGCGGACAGGGCGGCGGCAAATCCGAAACGGCGCATCGATCGTCATCGTGCAAGTGATAATCGTTGTCAGTTCTAGGGCGATTGCGAGGCATTATCAACACCCATCTGCTGCACCCATCTGCTGCGCCGCAAATTTGGCCGATAAATGCTGCCCGCGCGGCCGGCGGGAGATGCGCCAAATACGCCCGGATTGCGCTATAACTGCCGCATGGCTGGCACTGCCATCGATGGGAGAGGGGACATGCTGGATCTGAAAATCAAGGGCCGCAAGGCGATCGTCTGCGCCGCAAGCAAGGGGCTGGGGCGCGCCTGCGCGATGTCCCTGGGCCGTGCCGGGGTCGATCTCGTCATCACCGCCCGCACCAAGGAGACGCTCGAAGCCACCGCCGAGGAGATCCGCAAGGAAACCGGCGCCACGGTAACCGCGGTCGCCGGCGATATCGGCACCGAGGAGGGCCGCGCCGCCGCGCTCGCCGCCTGCCCGAACCCCGACATCCTGGTCAATAATTGCGCCGGCCCGCCGCACGGCGATTTCCGCGACTGGTCGGTCGAGGACTGGCAGAAGGCGGTCAACAACAACATGCTGACGCCGATCATGCTGATGAAGGCGGTCGTCGACGGCATGTGCGAGCGCAAGTTCGGCCGCATCGTCAACATCACCTCGGGCTCGGTGAAGTCACCGATCCCCAATCTCGGCATGAGCAACGGCGCCCGCGCCGGCTTGACCGCGTTCAGCGCCGGGCTGGCGCGCCAGGTGGCCAAATACAATGTGACGATCAACGGGCTGCTGCCCGGCCCGTTCCTCACCGACCGGCTGCGCTCGGGCATCGAGTTCGAGGCGCGGCGGCAGAACATCTCATTCGAGGAGCAGCTCGCTAAGCGCGGCTCGGCGACCCCCGCGGGCCGCGTCGGCGACCCGGCCGAATTCGGCGATGCCTGCGCCTTTCTCTGCGCCGCCTCGTCGGGCTTTATCGTCGGCCAGAACCTGCTGCTGGACGGCGGCGCCTTCAACTCGACGATGGGATAAGGGTCACCCGGCCACGAGCCGCGCGTTGGCCTCGGTGAAGAGGCGCATGTTCCGCTCGACGTCGTAAGGGCGCTCCTGCAGCGTCTCGGGATCCCATTCGCTGCGCTGGACGGCGAAGAAATCGCCGCCATAGACGTGGATCGCGCCGGTGAGGCGCGGGATCGGGTTGGTCACCGAGTGCACGATGTCGCGCCCGAGCGGTTCGGCATCGCCGACGCGCAACGAGCGAGCGCCGGCCGCCTCGACCCGGCTGCTTCCGTCCTCCCCGCCGAGCCGGCGCCAATACATGTTGTCCTCGGCCCCGGTGTAGACGCCGATCACCGCCCACATGCGGTGCTCGTGCGGCATGATCGTCATCATCGGTCCCCAGACGACGTTGAGGATCGTCAGGTCGGGCGCGTGATAAATCCGCTCCACCCCGGCAAAGCGTGGCGCGCCCACGCCTTTCAGCACAGCGGCCGGATCGGCGACGGCGCGGGCGACGACTTCACGCACCGCCTTGTGGCTCGCGTCCGGCGCCACCGCGGCACGGCAATCGGCGATGAATTGATCGAGATCGAACATCTCCTCCTCCCCTAGACGGTGGCCACCGCGTTCGCCGGCGAGCCGACCGCGCCGGGGAGGCGCAGCGGCGGCGCGGTCAGCAGGAAGCGCGAGCGGTTGTGCGCGCGCAGCCAGTCAGCCAGCTCCGACAGCCACCAGATCTCGCCGAGATACACGCCAAGCTTGAACAGGCAGTGCGCGTGGATCGGCAGCGAGGCGCAATGGTCTTCCCCTTCGCAGGGTCGCGAGGGCGAGGCCTCGACCGCGCGGTTGTCGGAAATCAGCGCAACCACCCCGGTCTTGGCGATCCAGTTGAGGATGCGCTCATCGCGCCCGTCGAGCGCGGCACAAGGATTGGCGGTGAGGGTCGCGGCGTCGGGGTTCTTGTTCATGCCGAGGATGACCCGGTCGTAGCCGGTGCGAAAGCAGACGAGGTCGCCTTCTTCCACCTCGACCTTGTCCGCCTCCATGACCCGCATCAGCTCGTCGTAGGAGACGAACTTGCCGCCGCGGCCGAAATGGTGCTCGAGGTCGATCATCACGCCGCGGCCCTGCATCCCGTGCGCCGCCATGTGGTCGATCGAGAGCTTGAGCGCGCCGACATGTTCGCCGCGCTCGACCGCGCCGCCGTCGCGGTAATCCATCGGACCGACGATGTCCACGCCGGCGCGGTAGCCGTTGTAGAACACCATCTCGGGCTTGCCGTCGCCGTCGGCATCGAAGAGCTGCCCGACATGGGCGAGACTGTCCCACTGGGTCGAGTATTGCAGCGTCATCTCGACCACGTCGTCGCAGATGACGTCGAGGTATTGCGGGTCCTCCCGGTTGAGCGGGTATGCGATGTAGGGCATGCCGTTGCGCTTGTTGGCCGAGAGGCGCGGCGGATGGCGGCGCGGGTTGACCACGGTGCCGCCGGGATAGTCGAGCGGCAGCGACAGGCAGAAGGTTTTCCCCTCCTTGACCTCCGCAACCCCCTTGAGGACTTTGTCCGGGGTCAACAGGTTGAGACGGCCGAGCTGATCGTCCGGCCCCCAATCACCCCAGGTCGAGCCCGCCGGGCGGCGTTTCCAGCGCGGATTGTCGGGCATGGTTCTCCTCCTGTTCAGGACCGCAACAGCGAGCGGCAAAGGCCTTACTTTTGCTTCAGATAGACCACAAGCGAGCCGACGCCGCCCGCAATACCCATCGCCAGCAGGATATAATCCAGGATGACAAGGCTCGTCGGCGGCGTCTCGGTTTCCGAAGCCATCTGGATACCCACGATCACGACGGCAACCGCGCCAAGCACCATGCCGACGACCGGGCTCTTGCCCACCGTATCAGCTCACCTTGACCAGTTTTTGCAGGCTGCGGAGACCGGGCGGGATCTGTTCGCCCTTGGCGCGGACGCGGCGGCCCCAATTGGTGTAGCTGACCTCGCCGACATAAATGTCGCCGCGCGAGTCGACCGAAATGCCGTGCGGCGAGATGAACTGGCCGGTGTTGAGCCCGGCATGCTCGTGCCCGAGCCGCGCCAGCAGCTCGCCCTTATGGGTGTAGATGCTGACCCGCGGCCCACAGCCCGGCAGATCGATGTTGACCGCCATGTCGGGGCCGATCTCGCCGATATACATGCGGCCCTCCTTGCCCGGTTCGAGATAGAGGCCGGAGGGGCGGTGCATGTTGTTCCACTGGCTTTCGTACTTGCCGTTGCCGTCGAACACCTGGACCCGGTGGTTTTCGCGGTCGGCGACGAACACCCAGCCGTCGGGGTCGCAGCACACGTTGTGGGCGATGTTGAACTGGCCGGGATCGGTGCCGGGGGTGCCCCACGACATCTGCAACTTGCCGTCGGGGGTGTATTTGTGGACCCGCGAATTACCGTAGCCGTCCGATACATAGATGCTGTCGCCGTCGGGCGACATCGCGGTATGGGTGCAGCGGTGGAACGGCTCGCCCGACATATAGGGCGCCGGCTTGCCGGGGACCCCGATGGTCAGCAGCACCTTGCCGTCGAGGGTGCATTGGCGAACCGTATGGTCGCCGTCATCGGTCAGCCAGATCGTGCCGTCGGGCGCCATGAATACGCCGTGCGGGCGCTGGAACACGCCCTCGCCCCAGGTGCGCAGCAGGTTGCCGTCGCGGTCGAACACGCACATCGGATGCTTGCCGCGGTTGAAGGCGTAGACGTTATCGTTCTTGTCGACGCCGACTGCGGCGACGTCGGCGTTGAACTCCATGCCGGGCGGGAGCTTCGCCCAATTGTCGTGAACCTCGTAGCGGTACCCGTCACTGCCCAGTACGACCGCCATAGCATTCCTCCTCCACCCGGTTTTCGGCGATTATAGGGGCCTTGAGACATGAGGATAGAGCGATGGCGCGACTGAGCGTGAACCTCAACAAGATCGCGCTGCTCCGCAACTCGCGGCGCACCGGGGTGCCGGACATTCTCGACTTTGCGCGGCTGGCCTACGAGGCCGGGGCGCAGGGGATCACGATCCACCCGCGACCCGACGAGCGCCATATCCGCAGCAGCGACGTGCCGGCGCTCGCCGAGCTGATGACCCCGTGGCGGCCGGGTTGCGAGCTCAATATCGAAGGCTACCCAGACGAGCGGCTGTTTGCGATGGTTGCGGCGGTGAGGGCGGAGCAATGCACCCTCGTGCCGGACGCGCCGGGGGTGCTGACCTCGGAAGAGGGCTGGAAGCTCGGCAATGAGGATACGCCGCTGGTCAACATCGCGGTGGCGCGGCTGCAGCAGTCGGGCGCCCGGGTGCTCCTCTTCATCGATCCCGACCCGGCGGTGATCGACCGGGTTCCGGGAACCGGCGCCGACGGGGTCGAGATCTATACCGGCAGCTATGCCGATGCGTTTCGCCGCGGCGACGCGAAGGCGGCGCTGGCGGCCTGCGCCGAGACCGCCAGGCGAGCGGCGGCGAGAGGGCTTGCCGTCAATGCCGGGCACGACCTCAACCTCGAAAATCTGCCGGCGCTGGTCGCCGCGTTGCCCGCGCTCGCCGAAGCCTCGATCGGCCATGAACTCACCGCGGACGCGCTCAAGATGGGGTTCAGCGCGGCGGTGGCAGCCTACAAGGCGGCGCTTGCTTCAGCCGGGCCGGGTCGACAGTAAAGACCAGCGGTAGGGGACGGCGGCAAACCCGGCGTCATTCAGCGCGACGGGCGCGACGGGCTCAATCCCGCCGGAAAGGCCAGCCCGAGGGCCAGGGTCGCGGCCGCGACGAGGATCACGACGAGATAGGCGTCGTGCGCCGACTGGGCGATGGCATCGCCGAGACGGGCGATATCGGCGGCGCCGAGCCCTTGCCGCGCGCCGGGCTCGAGCAGGCGGTTGACCGCGTCGCTGGCCCCCGGCAGCCGCCGCTGCAGACCGAAATTGAGGATCGCGCCGAATACCGTGGCGCCGAGTGCCTGGCCGATCATTCGCATGAACATGTTCGAGCTGGTCGCCACCGCGCGCTCGCTCCAATCGACGCTCGCCTGGATCGCGACCAGAAAGCTGGTATTGCAGCTTCCCATGCCGACCCCGATCAGCAGCGACCCGGAGAGCGGCCACAGCACCCCCGCTTTCGGATCGAGCATCAACAGCAAGAGCGCGCCGGCGACCAAGGCGGCACCGCCGATCGTCGCCGTCAGCCGATACGACGTGCGGATCATCAGCCGCCCCGCGCCGATCGAGGCAAACATCCAGCTCACCGACATCGCCCCCAGCACCATGCCGGCGAGCCCCGGACTGCCCGCCATCGCGCCCTGGACATAGGTCGGCAGCAGCACGGTCACGCCCATCATCGTCGCGCCGGTGCCGCACACGCCGAGATTGCTCAAGGCGATGATCCGCCGCCGCCACAGCGCCAGCGGCACCATCGGCTCTGCCGCGTAACTCTCGTGCACGAAAAGGAGGGCCAGCGCGACGACGCCGATCCCGGCCAACGCGACGATGTGCAGGGCGTCGAGGCTCACCGCCTGCACCAGCGCAAGCATCAGGGCGCCGACCCCGATCACCATCAGGATACCGCCGAGATAGTCCATCTTGTGCGGGCGCGGCGCGATCCGCTCGTGCAGAAACAGTGCGAACATCGTGATGGCGACAATGCCGATCGGCAGGTTGACCCAGAACACCACCGACCAGTGCAGATGGGTGACGAGGAACGCACCGAGCGCCGGACCGATGATCGCCGAAATGCCGAAGACGCTCGATATCCAGCCTTGCGCCCGCGCCCGCTCGGTCGGGGTGAAGATGTCGCCGACGATGGTGGAGGCCAACGGCTGGACCGCGCCGGCGCCGGCGCCCTGCAGCGCGCGGAACAGCACCAGCAGCACCATCGAGCGAGCAAACCCGCACAAGGTCGAACCGACCAGAAAAATCCCGGCCCCGGCAAAGAATACCCGCTTGCGGCCATAGAGGTCGGCGAGCCGGCCATAGACCGGAATGGTCACCGCCATGGTCAGCAGGTAGGCCGCGAACACCCAGCTGAACAGCCGAAACCCGCCGAGATCGGCGACGATCGTCGGCATCGCCGTCGCCACGATCGTGCTCTCGACCGCCGCCATGAAAGTGGCCATCAGCGAGGCGGCAAAGATCAGGCCGCGCCGTGGTGCGGCCACAGCCGGGCGCGACTTCTCGGCGACGCTCTGATCCAAGGATTGCCTCCGCTTTGGGCATCGGGCGGCGGAGAGTATGTCGAAGGGCGGGGACGGACAATCGACGCTCGCCCGCCGCTGCCGTGGGTCTGCCCTGCGCTCGACCCGGCCGATCTGGCCCGCGCACCATTCCGACGACTGCGCAATGCGGGAGCCCGGAACGACGAACCCGGAATGACGAACCTGGAACGACGCACAAAGTGGGAGATTGCGTCGCGCCGCCCGCAATGACGACTTATGATATTCGCGACACGAGGGAGAGGGGGGACGGCGATGAAATACGATCTGCTGCTGACCGATGGCGAGGTGCTCGATCCGGCCGCCGGGCTCAAGGGCCGCATGGATATCGGCATCGCCGGCGGCAAGATTGTCGAAATCGGCGCCGACCTGCCGCAGAAGGAGGCCCGGCGCACGGTCAGCGCCAAAGGGCGGCTGGTGACCCCGGGCCTGGTCGATGTCCACGCCCATGTCTTTGTCAATGCGCACGACATGGGGCACCGCACCGACCATTTCTGCTGGGCCAGCGGGGTCACCACCCTGTGCGACGCCGGCAGCACCGGATCGTCAAATTTCGCCGGGCTGCGCCAGGTGCTCGACACCGGGGTGCATACCAGGGTGCGGGCGTTTGTGAACCTGTCGGCGATCGGCATCACCGGCACCTCGCGCGGCGGCGAGCTGTCGCATTTCCCCTATGCCGACCCCGAAGGCTGCGCCCGCACGATCACCGAAAACCCGGACCTCGCGATCGGCGTGAAATTGCGCTTCGGGCCGGGGCTCGTGTGGGAGTACTCGAACGAGCCGGTCAAGCTCGCGCGCAAGGCGGCGGACATGGCGGGGGGCGTGCCGATGATGATGCACATCACCGATTCGCCGATCCCGCTCCCCGATCTGATCGAGCCGATGAAGCCGGGCGACATCGTCACCCACTGCTATCACGGCCGCGCCAACGGCATCATGGGCCCGGAGAAAGAGTTCGTGCTGAAGGAGGTTGTCGAGGCGCAGCGCCACGGCATCGTGTTCGACTGCGACCACGGCCGGAACCATTTCAGCTTCCGGATGATCGAAAAGGCGCTCGACCAGGGT